>JAPLNP010000111.1 GCA_026401055.1 Planctomycetia bacterium | reverse complement strand
GTGCGGATCCGCCGGACCAGCGCCCGGGTGTCGATCCCCTCGATGCCAACCACGCCCTGGCGGCGGAGATACCCGTTGAGATCGCCCTCGGAGCGGAAATTGCTCGCCCGGCGGCTGAGTTCGCGGATGACAAATCCGGACAGGTGGACTTTGCGGCTTTCGACGTCCGCGGCGTTGACGCCGCAGTTCCCGATTTCGGGGTAGGTCATCGTGACGATCTGCCCGCGGTAGCTCGGATCGGTCAGGATTTCCTGATATCCGGTCATGCTCGTGTTGAAACAGACCTCGCCGTCGACCTCCCCTTCGGCGCCGAAGGCTTTGCCGGTCAGAACGGTTCCGTCCTCCAGGGCGAGCTTTGCGGTGGTCATGTCAAGTCCACGGTAGCAGTGATCTAAAGAATCCACCCTACTCGGCCCGATAGCTCTTACACGGCTGCGGGTCTCTGAAGGCAGCGACCGACGAGGTCGATGCCATTCAGGCAGCCCAAAGTGAGAGTCCTTGCCCCGGCGAGCAAGGGCTCTTTTTTTGTTGCGCCGGGGACTGTCCCGATTTTCGCGGCGTCGGGAGGTCTGTTCCGCCAACGAGCGTATTCGCCGCGAAAATGGGACTGTCCCCCTTGTACCGCCCTTGTACTGCCCCCCTTGCGGCTCTACCCCTTATCCAGACAACGTCCGATCTGGCGAACGGCCTGGCGAAGCCGATTTTCGTTCTCGACCAGGGCGAGTCGGAGGTAGCCCTCGCCGGCCGGCCCGAAACCGCCTCCCGGACTGACGGCCACGTCCGCCTCACATGCTGGCTTTCGGACGTTCCACCGGCCAACCGATGCGTTCCATGCCCTCGCAGAGCACGTCGCGTCGGCGTTGATAGATGGCCGCTTGGGCCTCGACGGCCGCGTCGGTGTGGCGCAGGGCCATGATCGCGGCAATCTGGATCGGCTGGAACATCCCGTAATCGTAGTAGGTCTTGATCGTGGCCAGGGCCCGGATCATCTCCGGGTTGCCGGAGCAGAACCCGACCCGCCACCCGGCCATGTTGTACCCCTTGCTCATCGTGGTCAGTTCGACGCCGACGTCGATGGCCCCCCGGGCGGCGAGGAAGCTGGGTGTGCGATAGCCGTCGAACGTCACGTCGGCATAGGCCAAATCGCTGATGACCATGAAGCCGAACTTCTTCGCCAAGGCCACCAACTCGACGTAGAACTCCGGCTCGACGGTCACGGTCGTGGGGTTGTGCGGGAAATTGACGATCACCAGCTTGGGCTTGGGCTGCAAATGCTTGCAGGTGTAGGCGACATTCGAGAGGAATTTCTCGCTGTCGGTCACCTCGAGCATGATCTGGTTGGCGGAGGCCAGGGCCACGGCGTAAAGATGGGCGGGATAGGAGGGCGTCGGAATGATCGCCGTGTCGCCCGGGCCCATCAACGCCAGGCAAAGGTGGCTGAACCCCTCCTTCGAGCCCAGACAACCGATGATCTCGTTCTCGGGATCGAGCCGGACGCCGTAGTGCTTGAAATACTTGCTGGCCACCTCCCGGCGGAGGTTCAGCAGTCCGCGGGACTCGCTGTAGCCGTGGTTTCTCGGGTCGCGAGCGGCCTCGGCCAGCTTCTCGATGACCATATCTTCGGGGGGGTCCGATGGGTTGCCCATGCCCAGATCGATCACGTCGGCCCCGGCCCGGCGCTTCTCGTACAACAGCCGGTTAATCTGCGCGAACAGATAGGGGGGCAGCCGGCGGACGCGGTCGGCCACGGCAATCGAAAACGGCTGCTCCCGGTTCACCGGTTCGCCGAAGGAAATCTCGTCGCTCATTGCAGCAGGGGGGTGCGGACTGTGGACAATCCCTTAATGATAGCGATGGATTCGGCGGAAGAGAATGGCTTGTTGTGATGGTGTGGCACACGAAGTACGGTACGTTGACGCAACCCGATGGCCCGCGTAGATTGATGGTGGGCATCCCCTTCCCGACCGAGGTCTTGGTCAGATGGCGATCCAGTGCCAGTGTCCGGCGTGTTCTCAGCGGTTTCAGGTGCCCGAGTCGGCGCTGGGCAAGCGGGTGAAATGCCCCAAGTGTGCCGTCGTGGTCCAGCTCAACCTGCCCAAGGGGGAACCGCCATCGTCAGAAACCCAGCCCCCCCAATGGTTTGTGCGAACGGCCAGCCAGAAGCAGCATGGCCCCATGCCCAAGGCCAAGCTCGACCAACTGGTCGCCGAAGGGCGCCTGGACGCCTTCTGCCACGTCCGCCAGGCCGACTGGGAAAAGTGGAAGCCGATCGAAGAGGTGTATCCCCAGTTCGCCGTGGGGGACGCTCCGACGGATAGCCCCGAATCAATGGCAGCCTCGCCGGAGGCCGAGCCGCGGCTGCATCCCTGCCCGGACTGCGGCAAAATTGTCTCGCGGCGCGCCACCGAGTGTCCCAACTGCGGATGCCCGATCGGTCCGCCGGCTGTCACGACGCTTCCGCGGCGAACCTCGTCCGCCCGAAAACCGTCGGGCACGAAACGGAATCGGAAGATCGCTTTGCTCGCCTCGGCCGGCGTCGTCTTGCTGATGTTGGCCGGAACGGTGGTTTACTTCGGCGTGCAGTTCTGGCATCAAGTACAGTCGGCCAACGATGCGCTGAAACTGGTCACCGAGCCGTTGGCGCCGGCGCCGGTCGAGCCGGAAGCGCAGCCGGGACCGGTGGTCGACAAGCCGACGCCGGAGCAGGTCGCCGCGTGCATGAAGGACTCCGCCGCCGCGATGGCCCGGGAAGTGGACCAGCGATTTGAGCGGGAGTACAACGCCGTCGCGCAGCTCGCACAGTTGCAGGGCGATACGGAGGCAATCCGTTCGCTGGCCGAGGAGGGGTTCGGCCGGCCATCGAAGAAAGAGCCGGGCAAGACGCCATCCGCGCCGCCGCCCGCGCGACAACCCTACCTGTCGCAGTACGACGCGCTCTACCGCGAGTGCCTGGCGTACCTTCAGGCCCGCTTTGGCCAAAATGCCAAGAGTCTCGCCGAGATCCAGGACGCGGCGCGGCAGTGGGCAAGCGAGAAGCACAGTGCTCTGGAAAGCCAATTGCTCAAGGGATTGTCGACACCGTGAGAATTCACGCGGTAACGAGTATCGTGTTTTGCCGGAGGGAAGGATCGCTACTTTCGCGGAGCGAAAGGCGACTATAGGGAAGCGACGCCATGAAAGTGCGAGAGTTGATCGATCTGCTCGAACGATTCGAGCCGACGGCCGAGGTGCGGCTCTGCGTGAACTGGCCCGACCGCGTGGCGGAAACGTACGAGCGGATCTGGGTGGGCGATTACGGCGGGGGACCCCGGATCAACGCCGCGGTGGACTTCCGCGGCGTCGAGGTCTACGTCGGCTGCGTGCTTGACCAGCGGATGCCCAACGTCGCGCCGCGCCGTGTCGACCTGGGCCAGTACGACAACGCCGAGACCGCCGCCCGGGTGCGCGATTTCTACGTCGTCCACCGCGGGCTGGACGAGCCGCTGAACTTCCCTGATTTCGACTACGACAAGTGGATCCCGCCGCGAACCCGCTCCGGCGAGTACAACGGGCTCATCGCCGAGATCCTCAAGGAGAAGCTGCTGCGCGACTAGGACTAGGAATAGGGGCAAGACATGCCAGATCGTGGATACCACGGCCCGCTGGAACGAATCGACGAGCATTGCTGGCGGATTCCCAAGGGTTACCGCGCGAGCATGCGCGTCGAGGGGCGGATCTTCGCCGACAAGCGGCTGCTGGACCACCTGCGCGACGACCAGGCGCCCGAACAGGTCGCCAACGTCGCCACGTTGCCGGGCATCCAGACGGCCAGCTTCGCCATGCCCGACATCCACTGGGGATACGGCTTCCCGATCGGCGGCGTCGCGGCGACGGATCCGGCCGAAGGGGGCGTGATATCGCCGGGCGGAGTCGGCTACGACATCAATTGCGGCGTGCGTCTGGTCCGCTCCAATTTGAGGATCGACGACGTCCAGCCCCGGATCGAACGGCTGATGGACGCCCTGTTTCACCGCGTCCCCGCCGGCGTCGGCAAGGGCGGCCCCTACCTGTTCGGCGGCAAGGAACTCCAGCGGCTGCTGGGCGAAGGCGTCGCGTATCTCAAGACGCGGGGACTGGCCACCGACGCCGACATCGAGAACACCGAGGCAAACGGCTGCCTCCGAGACGCCAAGCCGGAACTCCTCAGCGAGCGAGCGCTCGCGCGGGGCGGCGACCAATGCGGCACGCTCGGCGCCGGAAACCACTTCCTCGAAGTCCAGGTGGTCGACGAAGTGTGCAACACCCTGGCCGCCGAGGCCCTGGGAATCTCGGAGGGCATGGTCTGCTTCATGATCCACTCGGGCTCGCGGGGACTGGGATACCAAGTCTGCGACGACGCGCTTCGGGCGATGCGGCGCGTGCCGGCGAAATACGGCATCGAACTGCCCGACCGGCAACTCGTCTGCGCCCCGATCGAAAGCCCCGAGGGCCAAGAGTACCTCGGGGCGATGCGCGCGGCGGCCAACTACGCCTGGGCGAACCGGCAACTGCTGATGTGGCAGATGCGGGAAATCGTCGCCGAGTTCTTCGGCCGAAGCTGGGAGTCGCTGGGACTCGAACTGGTGTACGACGTCGTCCATAATATCGCCAAGATGGAAAAGCACACCGTCGACGGCGTCCGCAAGACGGTCTGCGTACACCGCAAGGGCGCGACCCGGGCGTTCCCGCCGGGCCACCCCGAGGTGCCCTCGCGGTATCGAAGCGTGGGGCAGCCGGTGATCATCCCCGGCGACATGGGCCGGGCGAGTTGGGTCCTGGTCGGGCAGCAGGGGAGCATGGATCGGGCGTTCGGCACGAGTTGCCACGGCGCCGGCCGCTTGATGAGCCGCACCGCCGCCGTGCGTAATGCCCAAGGACGCCGCATCGACCGCGAGTTGGCCGAACAAGGCGTCATCGCCCGATGCCGGAGTTGGAAGGGCCTCGCCGAGGAGCAGCCGGCCGCGTACAAAGACGTCAGCATCGTCGTCGACGCCGTACACCAGGCGGGCCTGGCGAAGAAGGTTGCCCGGCTACGGCCCATCGGCGTGGTGAAGGGATAAGGGGGGTACAATATGAAATCGCGGCGGACTGTCTCCGTTTTGTCTTGCGCCGCATTGGCGCTGGTCCTGTCGGCCCAATTGACCGGTTGTCAGGCGGCCGACCCAAAGGGAGGAAAGCCGATGACGATCAAGGTGACAAGCAAGGCCTTTGCCGACGGGGAACGGATCCCCGTCAAGTACACCGGCGAGGGCAAGGACGTCTCGCCGCCGCTGGAGTGGTCCGGCGCGCCGGAGGAAACCAAGGAATTCGCCCTGATCTGCGACGATCCGGACGCCCCGACCGAGGAGCCCTGGGTGCATTGGGTCATCTACCGGATCCCGGCGGAGGCCACCGGCGTGCCCGAGGCGCTGCCACAAATGTCGCGACTGAAACCGGGCCAGATCCTCCAGGGCAAGAACTCCTGGTCCGCGCCGAACAAGCCCACGTTCGGCTACAAGGGTCCCTATCCACCCACGGGCCACGGAACGCACCACTACCACTTCACGCTCTATGCCTTGGACTCGAAGATCGTCGCCGAGCCGGGCGAGAGCAAGAAGCAAATCTTGGAAGAGATCGAGGGCCACGTCCTCGCCACCGGACGACTGACCGGTCTTTACTCCCGCGAGTGATCGGCCGGGCTCGGATCGGCAGCGTGTGTTTATTTCCTGATAAGCAAGACACTATGGCACACGATGCTCCACCGACTGAATTCGCTGGCAAGACCTGGATATTCACTGTTCTAACAGTAATCTGGGGTGGGCTTGGGAGCTTCAGCCTGGTATTCGGTCCACTCTCTCTTTCTGGAACGCTGAAGAATGCAAGGGGCCAGCCAGCTCCCGATGGGGGCATCGCGCTCTGCATCATGAGCGTGCCGTTCCTCTTGCTCTTCTTCTTTTTCCTGTTCAAGGTGATTACCCACCGCCGTCCCCTTCTTCGCGTTTGCCGCGAGGGCGTGGAAGTCCATATAATCGGTTCATCCGCGCTCGATGGCATGCCGCTGATCCCAGGATTGATCCGCGCGCTGTGGGCCGCCATCTCGCTGCAAGGCTTCAAACGGAGCATTCTTCGCGCGCCGTGGGATTCCTTTCCATACGCCGATGTAACGGGCTTGCCCATGGCCCGCAAGCTGACCATTGTCGGATCCTTTCGGACAGTCCGTGCGCCAGAATCGCCCTCGGCAACCGTCGTGGACCAGATCGCATTGCCCGACGCGATATTCCGCGTGCCCTTGGACCGGATTGCGGCTACAATCAACGTGTGTTGTCAAGACCCGGAGCTGCGCGACAGTCTTCCGAGTTGGAACGGTTAGCAATTGCTGGTGCGTCGCAACGCACCCTACACGACCACGAGGTGACACCCGTGAAAAGACGACAGTTTCTCGAAACCGGCATCGTTGCGGGGGCCGGAGTTGCAGCGGGCGCGTTTGCGTCGATGTCATTGGCGGGCGAGGCCGCGGGAGCCCTCCGGGCCGGTGTCGCCAAGAGCGACATCACCACGCGCGACAAGGACGTCAGGGTCAACGATCCGATGTATGCAAAAGCCCTCGTCTTGGACGACGGCAAAACCAAGGCGGTCATCATCGCCATGGACGCCACGGCGATCGGCGGCATCGGCGACGTTCACGACGACTTCCTGCCGAAACTCCGCGAGCGAATCGAGAAGGAACTGGGCATTCCGGGCCGGAACGTCCTCGTGAACGCTTCGCACACCCATCCGCCCGGCCGGCTCTTGTGCGAGGACGCCGAACAACTCGACAAGACCTTGGACGCCGTCCGCCGGGCCGCCGCGGGCATGACGCCGGCCAAGGTCGGCTCGGGCGTCGGCCACGAAGACCGCATCATGATGAACCGGACCCTCCGGCTCAAGGACGGCAAACACTGGACGATCCGCCACGCGAATCCCTGCCCACCGGACGAGGAGGTTGCCGGCGTCGGGCCCATCGACCCGGAAATCGGCATCCTTCGCGTCGACCGCATGGACGGACGGCCGCTGGCGGTGGTCTACAATTTCGCCTGCCATCCGTATCTGACCGTTCCGCGAGGCGGCGTGACGGCCGACTTCCCCGGCTTCGCCTCGAAAGTGATCGAAGACAACCTCGACGGCGCGATGGCCCTGTTTTTGCAGGGAGCCGGCGGCGACATCACCGAGATCCTCTATAAAGACGTCAACCGCCCGAAGGATTCGGAACCGTTGGGCACGATGCTGGGGCTGAGCACGTTGAACGCCCTGAAAACCATTCCGACCAAGGATGCCCGGCTCAGCGTTGTCCTCGAGAACTTGCCGCTGCCGCGACGGACCGACATACCGCAACGGATCGAAGCCCTCCGGGCCGAGCAGGCCGCGTTGCTCCGATCGCTGCGGAGCACCAGTTTGAACCTCAAGACGTTCTTGCCGCTGTACGTCCAGCACTCGCTCCATCCGGACTTCCCGGCGGACTACTCCTTCAGATACTTGCAGGCCCAGAAGCTGGGCACGGAGGAGATGACGGTCCTCGACTCCCAGAACAAGGCGAACATCGCGAAGTATCTCAGCAACATCCGCGCGATGGAGAAACTGGCCCGAATCGAGGACAAGATCGCCACTCACGAGCGACACAAGGCGATCAACGACCAGTCGGGCGAGGCGACCGTTGCGACGGAGGTGCAGGGCATAAAGATCGGCGAGTGCGTCCTGATCACGTCGCCAACGGAGATGCTCTGCGAAGTCGGCATGAACGTGAAGAAGGCATCGCCCTACGAGCACACGTTCGTGGCGGCGTACTCCAACGGCTACATCCACTACGGCCCGCCCGCCGCCGATTACGACAAGGGCGGCTACGAGGTCATCGAGTGCTTCATCGCCCCCGAGTGGCAACAGATCTACGAGGCGAAGGCCGGCGAAGTGATCCGGCGGCTGTGATGACGCGATTTGGGTAGGGTGGGTCGAGGCCGCCGGAGACCCGACGTGTTCCATGAACCAGTCTCGGGCAGAACAACAAAGTGCGGTGACAATGCCGTTCGACCGGCGGCCGAAGCCCCACCAAGATCCTGATTCATGGTAAGCCTCGCTGCACTCGATCTAGGCTATTGCACTCGGAGAACAAACATGTGCGCAGCAACGAAAGGACCTCCTCGTTCAGCATTTGAGTCAATTCTTGAGTGGTCACAGTCACAACCTCTGTGGCAACGCCATGCCCTGCGCCTGTTGATGTCATGTGACTCGCTTTCAGATGCCCAGATCGAGGAATGTCTGTTGCCCTGCAAATCTCCGCATGATCTTCATGCTCCTGACGAACCGCTTCCAGTTGCACAACCACTTTCTCAGAATGACATACGACGCACTGAGCAGAAAGGACAACCGACTCGATTGAAGTCCATTAGGGAAGTGCAATTCGTCAATGCCCTTGCTCCAAATCAAACTCTCTTGTTCAAGGAGACTGGCCTGAATGTTGTCTATGGCGATAATGCCTCCGGTAAGAGCGGGTATGCACGAATCCTTAGAAAAGCGTGCCGTGCCAGATACAGTGGTGGCCAGATTCTCCCCAATGTATACAAATCGAGGTCTGACTCCCCCGCAGGCGGTCTGATTGATTATTCGGTTGGGGCGGTAGAGAACATTCATTCCTGGAGCGACGGTCAGCCTTCGCCACCGGAGCTCTCGCTCATCAGCTTCTTTGACGACAAGTGTGCTACCATCCATGTTAGCGAGACAAACGACATCGCTTTTACGCCGTCAGGGTTAGATGTGTTGGAGAGACTCGCCGGCGTATGCAAGGAGCTCCAGGCCCCACTGAACGAAGACAAGAGGGTCGTCGAGGGAGAGGTTCCCAACTCGCTTCGAGACGCAAAGCTGCGAGCGGATACGACCGCGAAGAAAGCAATCAGTGGTCTGACTCACAATGCGGACATCACTTCCATCGCAGCATTGGCCCAATTGACTGAGCCAGAGCGAATGCGCCTTGTTGAATTGCGGGACATATTGAAGAATGATCCTCGTCAGATTGTCCAGCAACTTAGGCTTCGCCTCACACGTATTCGATCCCTTCTCGCCACTGCAAAGGCCGCACAACATCTATTGAACGATCAATCTGTCGATTTGATCCGACTGCTTGCCGAGGGCACTTGGACGAGGCAGGCGGTTGCCCGCATGGCGAGCGAAACGCTCTTCACAAACGAGCCACTTCCAAATGTTGGAAGTGAGACGTGGCGTCAACTGTGGGAGGCGGCGAGGAGGTATTCCGAGACTGAGGCAATACCGGGGCGGAGTTTTCCTGTCACTGAGCAGGACGCACCTTGTGTTTTGTGTCAGCAGCCTCTCGATCTGCAAGCGGCAGATCGTCTACAGCGGTTTGAGCGGTTTGTCAAAGACGAGAGCCAACGTCTGGCTGACGATGCTCTTCACGAGCTTGACGATGCCCTTGAGCCGATTCAAAGACTTAGATTGCGGCGTTCGGACTTGGGTGGTCCGTTGGGCGATCTGGCCTCGGAATCATCGACGGCAGCAGCAGCAGCCAGAAGGAGCCTAATACTTGCGCGGCGGCAGCGGCGTGCGATGCTTCTCGCTTTGAGGAGTCGGAATTGGTCGGCGATCCCCACCGCTACTGCTGTGCCGGTCGAAGACATCGAGAAAGCCGTTGGACAAATCGAGACTCGCATTGAGAGCCTGGAAACAGAATTGACGACTGATATGCGGATGAAGCTTCAGGCGGAGCTTCGTGAGTTGGAGGATCGCCTTTGGCTCGCCACAGTCATGGACGATGTTAAGGTCGAAATCAGCCGTCTGTTCAGACTGAGCCGCATTGATGCTTGTATTAGGGACACGATAACCACCTCGATAACCACCAAGAGCAAAGCGTTGGCGGAAGACTTCGTTACAGCGACACTTCGGGACAGATTTGCTGACGAGATAGATCGCCTTGGGGCAACCCATCTCCGTATTGAAATGGCGACTGCGCCAGGGCGATACGGCTCGGCAAATTACCAAGTGCGCTTCGTGGCTGCGCGAAATGTTGAGGTTGCCACCGTCCTATCCGAAGGCGAGCATCGTTGCATCGCGCTCGCTGGATTTCTTGCTGAGCTTGCTACCGCAGACGTGGAGTCGGCTATTGTCTTTGACGATCCCGTATCTTCGCTCGACCATAGGTGGCGACAGAATGTTGCCCAAAGGCTCGTGGAAGAGGCGGCAATACGCCAAGTGATCGTGTTCACACACGACATCGTGCTACTGCATGATCTACTTGATCGAGCCAATGATACTGGAGCACCTGCCCACATCCAACGGGTCTACCGAAGTGCCAATGGCTGTGGGACCGTGACAGATGAGCTTCCCTGGAAGACACAGAACACGCTCCAGCGGATTGACTATCTTGAGAAAAAGCAACGGGAGGCTGAACAACATCAACAGGCGGGCAACGACGACTGCTATGAGAAGATGGTCTCCGACATCTACAGTGAACTGCGAGCAACTGTTGAGCGGGCCATTGAGGAGTGTCTCTTTAATCGAGTGGTGGTGCGACATCGAGATTACATCAATATGGGGCAACTTGCGAAGGTCAGCGTCCTGGATGACTCGGACTGTACTTTTCTTCGGACGTTGCACAAACGCTGTTGCGACATTACCCAGGCTCACGATCCATCCACGGGACGAAATCGTGCCGCCCCTGGCTCCAATGATGTCGCAAAGGACATCTCGGAATTTGCCGGCTGGGTGCGAGCCTTGCGAGAACGGCAAAAGTCAATCGCGTGATCAGCAAGGCGGGCGAGGTGGAAGGCGTGCATCGCCTGCGTTGATCATGAGCACGAAAGACATTAGCACGATCGAATTCGGCGATTTCCAGACTCCGAAAGCGCTGGCTGCGCAAGTGGCGGCGGTGTTGCGCGGTCGCGGCGTTGATCCCAAGTCGATCATTGAGCCTACCTGCGGTCTCGGAACGTTCCTGGAGGCGGCGTTGGAGCAGTTTCCCGACGCCAAGAAGGCGATTGGCGTTGAGATCAATCCCGAGTATTTCAAGGTCGCCAATGAACGCTGTGCCACCCTGCGCCATCACGCCACGATCGACATGCGGCTCGCCGATTTCTTCCGCTACGATTGGCGCAAGGTGTTCCTTGATTTGCCGGAACCGATTCTGGTTATTGGGAATCCTCCCTGGGTAACCGCATCGCAGCTCGGATCGCTCCAGAGTGAGAATCTCCCGAAGAAGTCCAACTTCCAGCGACGCCGAGGCTTTGACGCCATCACGGGTAAGGCTAACTTCGACATAGCGGAGTGGATCCTCATTCATCTCATCGAGTGGATGGACGCCCGCCATGGGACAGTCGCGATGCTCGTCAAACAGTCCGTGGCAAGGAAGGTTCTCTTTCATGCATGGAAGGAGAAGGCTCCCCTTGCGGACGCGAGTCTGTACCGTTTCGATGCAAAGGCCGCGTTCGGCGTGAGTGTTGATGCGTGCCTGCTTGTGTGCGACCTTCGCCCGGGGCCAACGGTCAAGAAATGCGAGGTCTACGATCTGGCAACACCCCATTGCGTCGATCACACCATCGGCTATTGTCGGGGAATGCTGCTCGCTGATATCGAGACCCTAGAGAACCAGGAACGCTTGCTCAGGCAGCCGCACGCCCCAGCGACTCCCTACCGATGGCGGTCGGGCGTCAAGCACGACTGCGCGAAAGTCATGGAGTTTCGATGCGACCAAGGCAGGCTGCAAAACGGTTTTGGGGAATGCGTCGACATTGAGAACACCTACCTTTACCCGATGTTGAAGGGCTCGGAAGTAGCGAGCGACAACAAGCCCGGCGCGGACCGCTTCATGCTTGTCACTCAACGCGAGATCGGGGAAGCAACCGACCACATTCAGTCGGATGCCCCGAAGACGTGGCAATACCTTCAGTCCCACGCCCGGTTGCTGGACGCGCGACGCAGCTCAATCTATCGGAAACGGCCTTGTTTCTCCGTGTTTGGCGTCGGACAGTATACGTTCGCGCCCTGGAAGGTTTCGATTTGCGGGCTGTACAAGAAGCTCGCGTTTCGCGTTGTCGGCCCGAGATGCGGCAAGCCGGTCGTTCTGGACGACACCGCCTATTTTGTGCCCTGTCTGTCGAAGGAGGAAGCGGAACTCGTGCATGGTCTGCTTGAGAGTCCGCAGGCACGGCAGTTTCTCCGGGCGTTCATTTTTTGGGACTCCAAACGGCCGATCACGTCCGAGGTGCTGGGGCGGCTCGACTTGCTCGCACTGGCGGCCGAAATCGACGGCCTGGCGGAACTGCAGCGATTGCGCCCGGAAAATGCGGCATGGGTGGGGCTGGGGCTCCTTCCGTCAGAACCATGAGGTGGAAAGGTGAAGACTTGCCCGACCTGGATGTGTTGCGCACTTGCCGTGCTTGTGCCCAATCTGAACGCTTGCGTCGCCGCGACGGCCGGGCGGCCCAGCGGCGAGGATCTGATCATCGCGGCGGGCACAAAGACCGACGCCGTCATTGTGGTCTTGCCGGCGGCGGGAACGGACGAGAAGCGGGCCGCCGATGACCTGGCCAAGTACATCCGATTGATGTGCGGTGCGGAGCCCAAGATCGCCAGTACGGCAGACGCCATTGACGCCGCCATGTCGGGCAAGGCGCCGGTTCTCGTCGTGGGCCAGAAGGCGCTCAAGGCCCAGCCCGAGCTTTCGGCTCGACTCGACGCCGTGCTCAAGAAGGACCCGCGACTGCGCGCCGACGGAATCATCTTGGTGCGGGACGGGAACCGTGCGTATCTAGCCGGCAACAACGACGCGAGTCACTACTTCGCCGTTGCCGAGTTGCTGCGCCGCTGGGGTTGTCGGTGGTACACCCCCACGGAGTTCGGCGAGTGTATCCCCGAGGTCGGCGACCTGCGCATCGGCGAACTGGACTATGTCTATTCCTCGCCGTTCGAGATCCGCTCCTACTGGATCTCGTGGTTGGGAGACGGCTCGGGCGCCGAGGAGTTCCAGATGCGCAACATGATGACCGGCCGCGGCGCCATGCCGCCGACCGGCCACGCCCTGGGCCAGTACACGGAGGGCCTCGGCAAGGGCACGTTCAGCTTCCCCATCACCGCCCCGGAGACCGCCCAGCACGTGGCAAGGCAGGTCGAGAAAACCTATGCCGACGGCGGAATGTTCTCCCTCGGCATGGAGGACGGGGTTTACGACTCGGATTATCCCAAGGATCGCGAGTTGATGAAGCTCGAGTGGGACAAGTACTTCATGCGCTGGTCCGTAACCGACCCCATGCTCGAGCTGTACAACAATGTCGCTCGGATTCTCCAGGAGAAGCATCCCGCCAGCAAGGGGAAGATCGGGTTTCTGGCCTATGCCAACATGACCATCCCGCCCGTGCGAAAGACGCTCGCCGAGAGGTCGCTCTACTGCGAATTGGCGCCCATCGATATTGATCCGATCCACGGCATGGACGACCCGCAGTCGCCGCCGCGGCGCGAATACAAGGACATGATGTACAAGTGGGCCGAAATAATGCAGGGCCGGCTGTGCATCTACGACTACGACCAGGGCATGCTCGTGTGGCGCGACGTGCCCAACCCCTCCCACCAGGCGTTCCGGCAGGACGTGAAGCACTACCGACAGGCCGGCATCCTGGGCGTCAACACCGAAAGCCGCAACGCCATCGCGACCACGTTCCTCAATCTGCACCTGCGGGCTCGGCTGTTGTGGAATCCGGACGAAGACGTAGACGCACTGTTGGCCGAGTTCTACGCGGCGTTCTACGGGCCCGCCGCCGAGCCGATGCGTCAGTACTGGAGCACGATCTATCGGGCATGGCAGGATACGATCGTCACGGAACACGAATACTTCATTGCCCCCGCGATCTATACCCCCCAGGTCATGGCCGTGCTGGGGGAACGGCTTCTGGAGGCTGAGCAGATCGTTGGCGGAATCAGTCGTCAGGGCAGGGCCCTGACACGCAACGAACATCTCTATCTGCATCGCATGAAGTTCACTCGCCTCAGCCATGACGTCACCGCCGGCTACATGTCGATGGTTGAGGCCGCCGCTACCGAGTGCGACTATCGAAAGGCCATCGCGTGCGGCGAAAAGGCGCTCGCCGCGCGCGAGCAACTCACGGACATGAGCGGCATCTTCACCACGTACCGACAGTACAAAGTCGAGGATCAGGGGTATGCCTGGTGGCCGGGCGAGATCAAACACTATCGAGAGTTGCTGCCGTTGATCGACGGCACCCAGGGCGAGCTGATTGCGAAGCTGCCCCTTGAGTGGGCCTTCCGCCGCGATCCCGGCCGCAAGGGCCTGGCAAACGGTTACCACACGCAACCGGTCGATCTGTCCTATTGGACCACGCACAAGGACGACCTCACGCCGGACGGCCGGAAGGACTATCCGGCGGACCAATGGGAGATGTTGCGGACCGATCTCTATGCGCAGGCCCAGGGCATCCGCCATCCGGATCGGCAGAGCTTCACGGGCGAGATGTGGTACCGCACCGACGTCGAACTGAGCGCCGAGCAGGCGGGAGGCGCCGTGCATGTCTGCTTCCCCGGACTGTTTAACGAGTGCTGGCTGTATGTCAACGGCGAGGAAGTCGGCTATCGCAGGCGGGACGCACTGTATTGGACGGACGACGGCCGTTTCCACTGGGAAGTGGACCTGAGCGGCAAGCTCAAGGGCGGGAGGAACACGCTGGCCCTGCGCTGCAACTGCGTGCACCACTTCGGCGGCATGTTTCGACGCCCCTTCCTGTATCGACCCATCGGTGGCTCGCCCCAATGAACCTTCATGTGGGGTGGGTCGAGCAAGCCAACTCCGTGGTGGGCCTCGGCCGCGGATCGATGGCTATTCTCGCGGAAGACGGTAGCCAACCGAGAACCGGCTTGCGAGGCCCACCGGAATCCGGCGGCCTCGACCCACCCTACTCCTCGCGCTCGATGACTTGCCGCCACGTTCGCGGAATTCCGTGCCGCGATTGACGATTGTCTCTCCCGGATCGGCAACATGCATCGCCCCGACCTCAAAACGCTGATGACCCACAAATTTCAGACCTTTGAGAATGTTTCACTCCTCGCCGGTTAACGTATAGAACCAGTCACGACGCACACGATCATTCTGTTGTTGTACGGCACCGGCTTGCGCGTCAGAGCACGTCTTCCTCAACCGGCGGGGACAGCCGCTCACGCGATTTGGTATCCACGCCTTGATCGAACGCTATGCGGCAGCCGTTGCCACACAACTGCCGTCGCTGAAAAAGAAACGCGTAAGTCCGCACACAATCCGCCACACGACGGCGACACACTTGCTCCGAGCGGGGGTAGACATCAACACGATCCGCGCCTGGCTGGGCCACGTCTCGCTCAGCACGACCATGGTCTACGTGGAAGTCGATCTGGAAATGAAGGCGAAGGCCCTGGCGAGTTGTGAGGTCAAGGACACGAAGCCACGGTGTCCCTGGCGGGAAGACAAAGGGTTGATGGACTTCCTGAAATCGCTCTGACAGGCCGGCGCATTATGTGGCGCTCAGTCGGCAGGATACCCTACACCCGCTGCCAGAACCGGCTGGGCGCCACATAACTTGATTGACCACATAAATCCCGCTGACAGGCGAAGCCTGCGGCTTGTCCTAAACGGACAAGGCCGCCCAATTCGAGAGCGTGTAGTCCATCCCTCCAGCCAGTCCGCCACAGTCTGCCGCGACACCCCGATCTGGCGCGTCCAGTACGGGCGTAGGACGGGGTTTGCGTGCGTCCGGGGCTCCAGTGGTATCCAGAACACGTCCCGTGGGCTCGGCGGCCGTAGGTGGGCCGTAGGAGCGACGTGGACGCCGTGGCCGGGGGCGATGACCTCGACCACCGCCTCTTCAGGCGGTCCCGGGGGTTTTCGCGTCACCGGAGCCCTCGCGTAGCCTGGGCATCGTGGCCGGCGTCTCGACGATGACCGGCACGACGCTGGCCTACCCCGATGCCCGGCTGGTAGAATGACGACCGACCCCCGGAAGGCCCCGTGGTGTCAAGACGCCTTTTACCCCACCCTAGCACACGTTTCTAAGGGTAACTTCGGACGGGCTGAAAACGCGACAAAGCCTAGAAAACAAGGGTTTTAGAGGATTGCGTGACGGTGCCGGGGAGGTTATATTATACGGTATCGTCGCCACATTCCGGCTCTTCGGCACATGCCGCCGATGCCTTGGCTCGATTCGCCCCTTCTTGCCGGCGCCGACCACATCAGCAGATCAGGAACATCGAGATGAAGAAGTGCTTGCTGCCCAGCGTTGCGATGTTGATTGTCACGGTATTGTCTTTCGGGCCCGCCCGGGCGCAGTCGACCGGCGAGGCTAAGGACGCGAAGCCCACGGAGGCCAAGCAGGCCAACGTGGACAAGACCGTTGCTGCCGGCGAGGCGAACCCGGCCGAGGCGGCCAAGGAAGGCCCAAGACCACCCAAGCCCGAGTACCCACCCTTCGGCGAAGTGCTCGGCGACGCGGAGACGATCGACGGATTGTTCAAGATGTTTCGCAAGGGCGAGGGGCTCTTTGGCGAGGTGACGCCGGCGCACCTGAACCAGGACTTCATCGTGGCCATCTCCATCGCCCGGGGAATGGGTGAACAACCTCTGCTCGGCGGCATGGCGTGGGGATTCGGCGACGACGCGATCTGGCAGTTCCGCAAGACGGACAAGAAGATCCAGATCGTCCGCCGCAACGTGCGGTTCACGGCCAACCAGGGCAGTCCGTCCGCCCGGGCCGTGCATCTGGCGTACACCGACAGCGTGCTGTTCAGTCTGCCGATTGTGACGCAGAGTCCGGGCGGAGGATTCGTGGTCGATCTGGCCCCGTTGTTCATGAGCGACCTGCCGCAAATCTCGCAAGTCCTCAACGGATTCGTCTTCGCGCGAGATCGTTCGACCTGGGCGTCGGTCAAGGGGTTTAAGGACAACGTCGAGATCCAGGTCGCCGCCACGTATGCGTCCGCCGGAACCAGGAATTTCGACACCGTGCCGGACAGCCGCGGCGTGACGATCAACATCCACTATTCCCTCAGCCGCCTGCCGCAGACCGGCTACAGGCCGCGGCTGGCCGACGATCGGGTGGGCTGCTTCCTGACCGTGCTGAAGGATTTCTCGAAGAGCGGGCAGGACGACCGGTTCGTGCGCTACATCAATCGTTGGGACCTGCAAAAGGCCGACCCGAAGGCCGACGTCTCGCCGCCCAAGAACCCCATCGTCTTCTGGCTCGAAAAGACGATTCCCTTCGAGTACCGCAAGCCGATCCGCGACGGCATTCTCGAATGGAACAAGGCCTTTGAGAAGGCCGGCTTCGCCAACGCGATCGAGGTCCGCCAGCAGCCCGACGACGCCACCTGGGACCCCGAAGACATCAATTACAACACGTTCCGATGGATCACGGCCAGCGCCGGCTTCGCGATGGGGCCCAGCCGGGTCAATCCGACGACCGGCCAGATCCTCGACGCCGACGTCATCTTCGACGCCGACCTCGTCGAACTCTGGCGGCGCGAGTACGAAATCATGACGCCCAAGACCATCGAGATGCTCACCGGCGGGCCGTTGGACCTGGCCGGCTACCACGAGCAATGGGACCGGCTCTCGCCCGCGGGACGCCACGGCCGTTTCCAACGGGACGATCTGGCCGCGGGCATGGCGCGCGAGTTCGCCTTCGGCGCGGCGTTCTTGGCCGCGCAGGAGCCGGCCGTCTCGAAGGCGCAAATGGAGAAGCTCGTCATGCAGGGCGTACAGTCGGTGGCCACGCACGAAGTGGGTCACACGCTCGGTCTGCGGCACAATTTCAAGGCCAGCACGCTGCTGACCCTGGACGAAATCAATGACCCCAAGAAGACCGCCGAAGTCGGGCTGGCCGCCTCCGTCATGGACTACCTGCCGGTGAATCTTGCCCCCAAAGGCAAGCAACAAGGCGACTATTTCAGCACGGTGATCGGGCCATACGACTACTGGGTGATCGAGTACGGCTACAAAACGCTCGGCGGCGGCGCGCCCGACGCCGAACTGCCGGAACTCCGCAAGATCGCCTCGCGCTCCGCCGAACCGGCCCTGGACTACGCCACCGACGAGGACACCCGCGGTGTCGATCCCGATCCGCTCTGCAACCGATTCGATCTCGGCAAGGACCCGCTGGCCTTCTCGAAGGGCCGGGCCGAGCTGATCGGCGGGCTGTGGACGGGACTCGCCGAGCGGATGACGGAGGACGGCGAGGGCTACCAGCGGGCATTGCTCGCGTTCAACGTCCTTCTGTCGAACCACGGCAAGGCGATGCACTTCGCCTCGCGCTACGTCGGCGGACTCTACGTACACCGCGATCACAAGGGCGACAAGGACGCGCGGCCGCCCGTGGTCGTGGTCGAGCCCGAACGACAGCGCGAAGCGTTGGCCCTGCTGGAGGCGGAAGTTCTCGGCGAGAAGGCGTACGCGTTTCCGGTGGAGTTGCTCAACTACCTGGCGCCGTCGCGATGGCTGCACTGGGGAAGCGAGGTTCCCGATCGGGTCGACTACCCCGTGCAGGAGTCGATCCGCGCGTGGCAGGACCGCGTGCTCGCGCAACTGCTCTCGCCGCTGACGCTCGCGCGGATCGCCGACTCGGAAATGAAGGTGCCGGCCGACAAGGACGCCTTCACCACGGCGGAGTTGTTCGAGCGACTGACCGGCGCGGTCTTCAGCGAGACTGAACGTCTCGACAAGGGCAAGTTCACCAACCGCGCTCCGGCGATCGCTCCGGCGCGGCGGAACCTGCAGCGTCGCTACCTGCAGAAGCTGTCGGACATCATCCTGGGCAACGCCCCGGCGCCGGACGATTGCCAAGCGGTCGCCGCCGCCGAACTCGAGGCATTGGCCGCCCGCGTGAACAAGGTCCTCGCCGGCCAGGCGCAACTCGACACCTACACTCGAGCCCACCTCAAGGAGATCGCCGCCCGAATCCGCAAGGTCCAAGAGGCAAGCGTCGAACTACGGCGACCGTAGCCTCAACCTAATAGATCCGAAACAGCACGGGAAGCCATCCCACGGCGTGCAAGGTCTCGACGATCTCCAGCCCGCCGATCAGCCAGACGAACCAAAGGGCGCTTACGAGGTTCCTTCGGAACCGAACCGGATCGACCTCGTAGCGCGGCGGTTCGTTCAAGCCGGTAAGCCGCGGGAAGAACTTGGGCACGGCTCGGCGGTATTGCTCGTATTGCGGACCGTGCATCGCGCGCAGTTTGTTCTCTTCGGCGCGGATGACAAAGGGATAGTAGGCGGCGAACCCCAGCACCAGAATGCCGGGCACGACGAGGGTCTCGGAAGCGAACCCCACGCCCATCACGCCCAGCAGGCTGAAGAAGTATAGCGGATTGCGGCACAGAGAGTAGGGACCCTCGCACACCAGCGTCCTGGTCTTCCGGCCGCCGATATACAAGGAACACCACACGCGTCCGAGCGAGCCCATCCCGGCCAGAAAGATGCCCAGGCAGAACAGCGACGAACAGACCAGCGGCGAGTGGGCCTCCCAGACGCTTGCGGACGAGAGGACCAGCGCGACCAGCACCAAGACGTAGGCCACGGAAATCGGCACTCTAAGATTCTCGACGGTCACTCTGGCCACGGTCGACCTCCCTGTTGTCAAATCGATCCCCGTCGCCGGAAAACCCGACGCGCCAGGTAACCGTTCCATGGTGTTCTCGCTCATCGTGGCGCTCCCTTTTGTTGAATCGGACCCGGCGTACCCTCCCCCTCGTAACACCGTCACCGGACTGTCGCTCTGGAACGGCCGTCCCCCGGTTGTCGACCTCCCGGCACCGGTTTATCTTGCCAAACTCACACAACTCGCGCAACACTCGCAGAACGATCGCCCACCGGAAGAGTAGTTTGACGGACAAGTCTAAGTAAGACAGGATGATAGAGCAATACCAGAAGGAGCGGCCAATCGCGTTAAATCTGACGGTGATATCACCTGTTTGTGTGAATACCTACACCCACACAGGGCATGGCCTCGCCATCAACGCTTACGGGAATCTGCAATAAACCCGAACCCAGTCACGTTTACAGTAGTAGCATGGCAACTCCGAGTCGAGACCGGAACCAACAGAGGCTGTTCGCCGACTGGGGACGCGAGCACGCGCCTGCGGTGCGCGGATACCTGCTGGCGATGGTCCGACGCCGCGAGGTGGCCGAGGACTTGACCCAGGAGGTGTTCTGCCGGGCGTGGCAGGCGTGGGACCGCTACCGCGAACAAGGCCATGGCCGGGCGTACCTGCTGCGGATCGCCGACCGGCTGCTGTGCGATCGGGGGCGAAAAGCCCCCCGAGAGATCACGCTGGACGAAGACGCTTGGCAACGCATCGAGCCGGCCGGCAACGACGAAAACCCCGGCCTCGCCGCAGTCCAGGCCGAAGCCGCCGGGGAACTTGCCCGGGCGATGGATCGGCTCTCGGCGGAGCAGCGCCGGGTGCTGCTGCTTCGCTACTACGGGCAGCTTGGCTTTGCGGAGATTGCCGAGCAGATCGGATGCCCGCTGGGCACGGCGCTGAGCCATTGCCGGCGCGGGCTGTTGGCCCTGCGGGAAACGCTCAGGGAGAAGGTCTGATGAACGAAGAAACCGAACAACTCCAAAGACAACTGGAGAGGGCCACTGTCGCCGGGTGTGAGCCGGATCCGTCGGCCGACGCCGAGACGGCGACGCTGCGCGAAACGTGGCTGGCCCTGGGGCAGTTGCTGGAGGCGGCCGCGCCATTGGGCGACGCCATGCCCGAGATGCGGTGTCCCCGTCGACGGGCGGCGAGCCGCTGGTCGTGGATCGCGTTGGCCGCCGTGGCCGTGTTGCTGCTCGTCGCGGCGGCGGTGGCGTGGTTGCCGGCATGGTCGGTGCCGGGGCAAGCTCCCGTGGAGGTGGCCGCTTGGCCGAGCCCGGTTCCGGCGACGGCGACGTCTGCCCAAACGCCAGCCGAGGCCAGCTTGGAATGGGACGATTCTCTCGACGAAGAGATCGCCCTGGCCGGCCAGAAGCTGCTGAGCCTCGCCCAGGAACCGTACCGTCTGCGGGCCATCGACAGTCCGATCACCGAACGGCTCAAAGAGATGGATCGGGATCTCACGGAGAGCACGTTGTGATTTTTGGAGTGCGGCGATTCATCGCCGCTTTCGGAACGCTCTTGTATCGTTTGACGAACGGAGGCTCACGCAAAGGCGCCAAGACGCAAAGACACAACCGTGGCCGGCCGCCCGCATCGAGACTCTCTGCGCCTTGGCGCCTTTGCGTGAAACATCCGAACTACGCCGGACAGGAAAGCGGTGATGAATCGCCGCACTCCAAAAGCGGTTTCCCTGTCACTCGCACGAAGAGGAGGTGTGACCATGTTGATGAGAGCATGTTCTATTGCCGCGTTGCTGAGCTTGGGGCTGATGTTGGCGCCGAGCCTTGCCCAGGAGCCTGGGCCTCCGCCTGACGGACCCAGGGCCGAACCCCGCGACGGCCCGGCGCCGGTGCCGCCGTTGCCGCCGGGGCCGGTTCGTCCCAAGCGTCCGCCGGCACCGCCCGACGAACAGTGGGATGGGCCCGAAAGATCGCCGGCAGAGCCGGGGAATCAGCCCGGCCGACGCGGGCCGGAAGGTCGGCCGCGAGGTCCCGAGGGCGATCGCCTGTTCCCCCCTCGACCTAGCCACATGGGCCCCGGCGCCGACGGTACGCCTGGCCCCGGTGGCATGATGGGTGAAGGCGGAATGCCGGGCGTGGTGGGACCAGCTCCAGGCATAGACTACGGCTTGATGCAGATGCAGAGGAACGACCCCGACATGTTCGCGCTGCACGTGAAGGATCGGGGGCTGGAACAACAGACGCTGCAACTCGCCGAACAGTACCGGCAGACGCCGGCCGAAGAGCGTGCCGAAATCGCCAAGCAGCTTGACAAGGTCGTGAACCAGCATTTCGAGGTCCGCCAGGAGCGCCGGCTGTTGGAGCTCAAGCGGATGGAAACGGAGATCGACCGTCTGCGCAAGACGATCGAGCGCCGCAAGGAAGCCCGCGACACGATCATCAAAAAGCGGATGGCGGAACTGACCGGCGAGCGAAACGAGTTGGAGTTCTAGGCCGAACTTTGTCCTGGGTTTTGAACCGAAGTCTTTGTGGCGCACGAGGTTTGGGGCTCGTGTCGCTGCGCGGGTTCTGGCTACGGCGGGATCGGCAGGGCGAGTAGATCGAAGACGTGTTGTTGCAGGGGCGTC
>JAPLNP010000445.1 GCA_026401055.1 Planctomycetia bacterium | reverse complement strand
CGCGCAGGAGAGAACCCCATGAGTCACACCCGATGTGGAAAGAATCCGTGGATCGTCTTGGGCATCGTGTTGGCGGCGACGGTGGTCGTCGGCACTGCGTCGGTGCCGGCCACGGCCAACCAGTCTATCTCGGTCACCGCCAGCCAGGACACGACGCTCTACGCTTACCGGCCGAACAACGCGGACAACCCGTTCAACAGCAACGGCGCGGGCGACTTTTTTTCGGCCGGCCGGACGAACAAGAAGGACCAGATTCAACGCGGCCTGGTGCAATTCGACCTGAGCGACATTCCGGCCGATTCTCGGATCATCAGCGTCAGCCTGCGGCTCCGCCTGGTCGGCTATCCGCAGAATGACGCGAATCCCCGACGATTCTGGCTGATCGCCTTGACCGACGCGCACCTCGCCCAGCCCTGGGGCGAAGGCGCGTCCGCCCGATACGTCATCGAAGAGCAGCACGGCAGCGGCGCGGCGGCCACGGCGGGCGACGCGACGTGGTACCACACCTGCTACAACCCGACGACGCACGGCGCCCCGCCGAGCCCGTTCGTCTCCGGCGGGGCGGGATACTGGAACCAGCCGGGCGCGTTGGGCGACGGCACGTACGCCTCGCCGTTGCCCTTGGACGAGGGGACGACCGTCGACAGCAACATCTATGTCGAGGACGGCCGGAACTACTACACCTGGTCGACCGCCCGGATGGCCGCCGAGGTGCAAGCTTGGGCAAACGGCTCCGCGACGAATTTCGGCTGGCTGCTCTTGGGCGACGAAACGGTCCTCGGCACGAACGCTTCGAGCAAGCGGGAATTCGCGTCGAGCGAGCACGCCGACGCGGCGTGGCGGCCCACGCTCACCGTCGAGTACGCCCCGGTGCCCGAGCCGGCCGCGTGGCTGTTGTGTCTGATCGGCCTGGCGACGGCCGGCGCGTGCCGGGCAGCTCGCGGAAGGATCGGGTAATCGAACAAATCGAATAGGATTCGTCCATGTTATCCACGGTATTGGCGAGACACGACGGCCTGGGCGCGGCGGGGCGGCTTCCGGCGGTCTCGCGGCCCGGCACGGCCATCTCGCCCGCGGAGTTGACCGCCTTGGCGGCTTTGGGGGGCGTGACGGCCCTGGCGGCGGCCTTCCTCACGCGAGGGCTGGGCATCCCCGGCCACAACATCATCGATGTCGTCTTTCCCATGGCGCTGGGCCTGGCCCTGGTCCCGCGCCGGGGAGCCGCCTCGGTGATGGGAGTGTCGAGCTTCGCCGCCGCCGGAGTGCTCATGCTCGGCGGCATCCGCGGCATCGGCCTGGGCGCCATGACCAGCCTTCTGGCCACCGGCGTATTCCTCGACGTCGCCCTGCGCGGCGCGCGGACCGGCCGGGCGATCTACCTGCGGCTCACCCTGGCCGCGCTGGCCGCCAACCTCTTGGCGTTTGCCATCCGCGGCGGCGAGAAGCTCCTCGTCGACGGGCCGCTCGCCCAGCCGCTGGCCGTGTGGCTCCCTAAGGCGATCATCACCTACCCTCTGTGCGGCCTGGCGGCGGGACTCATCAGCGCGGCCGTGTGGTTCCGCGTCGGCGGCGGGGAGCGGGAGGCGGCGTGATCTACGTAGGCATCGACGACACCGACATCCTCGGCTCGCCCGGCACGAATCAGCTCGCCCGACACTTGATCCATCACCTGCCGGCCGAGTACGAGCCGGTCGTCGCCATCCGGCACCAGTTGCTCTTCGATCCGCGAGTTCCGTATACGAGCAAGAACAGCTCCGCCTCGCTGCTGTTCCGCTCGCCGACGCTGGGCAGCGGGAGCGTGGAAGATTTGATTTCGCGGCTGCGCGGGCTGATGGCCGACTGGTTCGTCGAGGGAAGCGATCCCGGCTTGTGCGTGACCGAGCACGTGCCCGAGGCGATCACGGCGTTCGGCGTGCATTGCCAGCGGGAGGTTGTTTGCCAGGAGGACGCCCGGCGGCTGGCGCGTCGGCACGCGATCCACCTGGAGAGCCTCGGCGGCACGGAGGACGGCGTGATCGGGGCGTTGGCGGCCGTGGGGCTCGTGGCCGGCGGCGATGACGGCCGTGTGGTCCAGATCGGTGCGTGGCCGGACGACCTTTTCGGCCCGCAAGACGTGGCGACGCTTCACGCCCGCGGCGTCGAGCGCGTTGTTGGTGTTCAGTCAAACCGCGCGATCGACTCCGGCCGCATTGACGTCGGCAAGCACCTTCGACCAAACTACCGCTCGGGCAAGATCGTCCTGTTCGTCGAACCGGTCGCCCCGACCGACGGCGACCGCGCGGCTTGGCGGGCAGTTCGGTTCACGTAACACATCCGTTGGAAAAAGCTGGACAGGTCCGATATTGGAGGAATGGGCAATGCTCGACGTGTTTCAGATTGCCGATATCGGACCTGTCGAGGCTTTGGCACGAATATCGCGTAACGTCTGGGTGTTTCACGCAAAGGCGCCAAGGCGCAAAGAGTTTCCGGCCGGCGGGAACGCCTTCGGCACAAGTCAGTCAGAGCCCTTCGAGCTTTCAGGCTCTCACCGCCGGCTTCTTTGCGTCTTGGCGCCTTTGCGTGACCCCTTCTCCCGACGATGATGCTGAGGTGTCGACCTGTCCCATCTTCTCCACTCTCACTCGCGGGAGGACTATCATGACGACTTCGCTCCGATTCGCCTTACCGTTGCTTATATTGATGGGTCTGGTCGCGCCGGTACGTGCGGACTGGAACGTCTGGACCCGGGCGCGGACGGAACGGGCGCTCCGCGACGCGCCGCCGGAGGCGCAGACCTCGGTCAAACTCGGCGCGGCTCGCAATGAATGGGAGAGTCTCCAGATCTTGATGCGCTCCGACCAGCCGGTTCGGGGAGTGCGGATCGAGCCGGGCGAACTACGCGGTCCCGGCGGCGCGGTGCTCGCCTCCGACACCCGTATCTTCCGGCAACATCAGTTCCATCTGACGGTGCCGACGTATCGCAACGAGCACTTCACGCCGGGATGGTATCCCGACGCCCTGGTGCCCGACCGACATCCGCTGACCCGAAAACCGCTCGAAGGCGGCCGATTCGTCGCCATGCCGTTCGACCTGCCCGCCGGCGAGACGCATGGATTCCTCATCGACCTGTATGCCCCGCCGGATGCGACGCCGGGCGAGTATCGCGGCACGTTTCGTGTGGTTGCCGAAGGGCAGCCGGCCCGCAAGATTCCCGTCACGCTGACCGTGTGGGATTTCGAGTTGCCGGCGGTGCCAACGTTCGAGACCGCGCTGGGCTCGCCCGTCGGCCAGATGCGAGGCTACTACGCCCAGCGGGCGAAGGCCGGCAGGGAGAAAGCCCCAACCGACTGGAACGAGATCGACGCCCAGTGCGCCGAGCTGCTGAGCCGCAACCGGATCAACGCCACGCCGCCGGGCAGCTTCGCGCCGGTGGCCCAGCCGGACGGGTCGTTCGAGATCCCCGACGGCCGGATCGACGCGGTGCGCAGGTTCGTCGACCGCTATCACGTCAACGCCGTCGAGATCCCGCATCCGAGCAGCGTCGTCAAGGACCCGGTGGCCGAGCGCGACAAGCTCCGCTCGTGGCTGGCCGCGTGGGATCGGGCGGCGCAGAAACTCGATCGGCCCGGGCTCACGCTCTTCATCTATCTCAAGGACGAGCCGAACGACGAGGAGGAGTATCGCTACGTTCAGCATTGGGGCCGGGCGATCCGCGACGCCCACTCGGTGGCGAAGGTGATGGTTGTCGAGCAGACCTCGTCGAGCGACGAGAAATGGGGCGACCTGTACGGAGCGGTTGACATCTGGTGCGCGTTGTTCCCGCTGTTTGAGGCCGAAAGCGCCCAGAAGCGTCAGGCGCTGGGCGAGAAGATCTGGACGTACACCGCGCTGTGCCAGATGGCGCCGACGCCCTGGTGGCACACCGATTATCCGTTGTTGAACTACCGCGTGCCGGCGTGGATCGCGTGGCGGTATCGCATCCGCGGCTTGCTCTACTGGGGCGGCATGTCCTACTGGCAGGACGTCGAGGATCCGTGGACCGAACCGGGCACGCTCGATCGGCGAAGCGCGAGCAAGGACCAGATGTACAATGGCGAGGGCAGCCTCCTCTATCCCGGGCGGGCCGCCGGCTACGAGGGCGTCGCGTCCAGCCTTCGGGTGAAGGCGATTCGCGATTCCATCGAGGACTACGAGTACATGGCGATCCTCGAACGCCTCGGCCGGGCCGCCGAGGCGGAAAAGATCGTGCTCCCCCTGGCCGGCTCCTGGTTCCAGTGGGAGAAAGAGGAGCGAAAGGCGACTCCCACAGACCCCGAGAACCCCCGCCGCGAATCGCATGGAACTGCTAAACTACGTGATCGACTTGTTCCTTCACCTCGACAGACACCTCGACGCAATCCTTCAGGACTACGGCGTCTGGACGTACGCGATCCTGTTTGTCGTCGTCTTCTGCGAGACGGGATTGGTGGTTACTCCGTTCCTGCCCGGCGATTCGCTTCTGTTCGCCGCGGGAACGTTCGCCGGCCGAGGCTCGCTGGACGTCCATCTGCTGTTTGTGCTCTTGGCGATTGCCGCCATCGCCGGCGACACGGTGAATTACTGGATGGGAGCCTACTTCGGCCCCCGGGCGTTCAGCGGCAAGATCCGTTTGCTCAACCAGAAGCATCTGCGGCGGACGCACGAGTTCTACGAGCGCCACGGCGGCAAGACGATCATTATCGCGCGGTTTATCCCGATCATCCGCACGTTCGCCCCGTTCGTGGCGGGCGTCGGCGCGATGAACTACTCCCGGTTTATTGTCTACAACTGTGTTGGCGGAATTGCCTGGGTGGCGATGTTCGTCTACGGCGGCTACTTCTTCGGCCGTCGGAAGTTCGTCCAAGAGCACTTCAGTCTGATCGTGATGGCAATCATCTTCCTCTCCGTGCTGCCGATCGTGTTCGAGTTCGCGCGGGCCAAGATGGCCAATGAACAGCAAGAACGGGAGGAATGAGCATGGAGTGGGTGCAGGTCTACGACCCGTTGGGCTGGCCGCTGATCTCGGCCCTGGTGGCCGCGTTGCCGATCGTGCTCTTATTGGGGCTCTTGGTGTGCGGGTGGTCCGCCCCGCGGGCCGCCGGGGTGGGGCTGGCCAGCGCGCTGGCGGTCGCCGTGTACTTCTTCGGAATGCCGGCCTCGGCGGCGTTGGCGGCGGCCGGCTACGGGGCCTGCTTCGGTTTGCTGCCGATCGGATGGATCGTCTTGGCGGCGGTGTTCCTTTTTCACTTGACGGTTCGAGCCGGCCAGTTTGAAGTCCTGAAGCGATCGGTCACGGCCATCTCGCCCGATCGGCGGATGCAGGCCCTCCTGATCGCCTTCTCGTTCGGGGCGTTCTTGGAAGGGGCAGCCGGGTTCGGCACGCCGGTGGCCATCTCGGCGGCCCTGATGATCGGCATCGGGTTCTCACCCTTGTACGCGGCGGGATTAGCGCTGTTGGCCAACACCGCGCCCGTGGCGTTCGGGGCCCTGGGAACGCCCATCATCACCCTGGCCAAGGTCTCTGGGATGGACGAGATGGCCTTGAGCCAGATGGCCGGGCGGCAGTTGCCCCTGTTTTCGCTGCTGATTCCGGCCTGGCTGGTGGCGATCATGTCCGGCTGGAAGGGCGTGAAGGGGTGCTGGCCGGCGATCCTCGTCTGCGGCGGCAGCTACTCCTCGATTCAGTACGTGACGGCCAACTTCCATGGCCCCACGCTGGTCGACGTGTTCGGCGGCGTGGGGTCGCTCGTGGCCACGGCCGCTTTTCTCCGAGTCTGGCAGCCCAAGGAACTCTGGCGATTCCCGGACGAGCCCGAGCCGAAGTCCGAAGCCAATCTGCCGCCGCTTCGCGCGCGGGGAGTCGCCTACGCATGGATGCCGTGGGTGTTCCTTTCGGTCATGGTGTTCTTTTGGGGATGGCCTTCGCTGAAGACGACGCTGGAAGGCGGTACGCCCGAGCAGCCCAACTGCCTCAGCGGAATCAGCAAGCTCTCGTTCGACGTGCCGTGGCTCAACCAACGCGTCTTCCGAACCGCGCCGGTGGTTCCCGTTCCCAGCGGATCCGATCGCGCGGCGAAACCCGAGGAGGCGAAATACCATCTGAGTTGGCTCTCGACCACCGGGACGGGCATTTTCCTGGCGGCGGTTCTCTCGGCGTTCTGGCTGCGAATCGGATGGTGGCCGTTCTGGCAGGAATTCGCCCGAACGCTGTTCCGCGTCCGCTGGGCCTTGCTCACCATCGCCTGCATGTTGGCCTTGGCATTCGCGACGAGGTACAGCGGCGCCGACGCCACGCTGGGAATCGCGTTTACGAAGACCGGCTGGTTCTACCCGTTCTTCGCGCCCTTGCTCGGCTGGCTCGGCGTCGCCCTGACCGGCTCGGACACGTCGTGCAACGCCCTGTTCGGCAGCCTCCAGCGAATCACCGCCGAGCAGCTCGGGCTCAACCCCGTGTTGATCGTGGCCAGCAACAGCACCGGCGGAGTGATGGGCAAGATGATCGACGCCCAGAGCATCGTCGTCGCCGCCGTGGCCACCGGGCAGACCGGCAGCGAGGGGCAGATCCTCCGCTTCGTCTTCGGGCACAGCCTCGTCCTGGCCTCGATGGTCGGATTGCTGACGTGGGTGGGGTGACGTTGACCCGGCCGGTCGCCTCTTGCGATGGATTCGCCGCCGCGCTAGAATCGGGCCATGGCTGCCCACGAAAGCGAACCAGAGCGATTGCCGGCGCGCGGCGGCCGGTTTGCCACCACGCACTGGAGCATGGTCGTCAGCGCCGGCCGCGGCCACTCCTCGGAAGCCGGCCGAGCTCTGGCGGCGTTGTGCGAAAACTACTGGTTCCCGCTCTATGCCTTCGTGCGGCGAGCCGGCCACTCGGCCGAGGACGCCCAGGACCTGACCCAGGAGTTCTTCCTCCGCTTGCTGGTCAAAAACTATCTGGCGGACGCCGACCGGCGTCGAGGGCGTTTCCGGTCGTTTCTGCTCGGGGCAATGAAACACTTCCTGGCCAACGAGCGCCGTCGCCAAGGGACGCAAAAACGCGGCGGCGGGCTGCCCACGATCTCCATGGATTTTCGCTCCGGCGAAGACCGCTACCACCAGATCGAGCCGGCGGACAACCTGACGGCCGAGCGGCTTTACGAGAAACGCTGGGCGCTGACCTTGTTGGACCTCGTGCTCGACCGACTCCGCGAGGAGTTCCGCGCCGCCGGCAAGTTGGATCTTTTCGACAGGTTGAAGCCGCTGCTGGCCGCCGGGCCCGCGAAGACGCCGTATCGCGACATCGCCGAGGAACTGGCCATGAGCGCAGGGGCCGTGAAGGTTGCCGTCCATCGCTTGCGTCGGCGCTACCGCAAGCTGCTGCGAGAAGAAATCGCCCGCACCCTCGTCGGCCCCGAGGCAGTGGAGGACGAGCTCCGGGAACTACTGGCGGCGGTGGGGTCGACCGGCCAGGAGAGACGGTGACAGCGGGTGTGGGAAGCGGATTGAGGGCCGTTGACAATATGTCAGCATCCGCGTATAATGGTGATGAAGTGGTAATGGGATGCGAATCATCAAGACCAGCGTGTTGAGGGAGTTTTGGCGGATGCACCCCGAGGCGGAGGCGTCGCTCCGAATGTGGACGCAACAGGTCACGGCGGCCCAATGGCGGACGTTCGCCGAGGTCCGAAAGACCTTTCCAAACGCCGATGCGGTGAAGGTGGCCAGTGGGCGGCAGGTCGTGGTCTTCAACATCGCTCACAACCGCCACCGACTCATCGCGGCGATACACTACAACACTCGGATCGTCTATACGTTGTTGCTCCTCGCGCACAAGGACTATGATCGAAACGTCTGGAGGGACCAGCTATGAGCACGAAGATGCTGACTCACGACGACATCCCGGCAACCTACGGAGCGTTGGTCTCGCTCTGGATGCCGCGACCGCTGCACGACGAACTCGACTATCGCAGCGCGATCGGTATCCTGGACGCGATGGCGGGCTTCGAGATGAACCGCGACCAAGAGGACTACTTCGAGGCCGTCTCGATGTTCGTCGAGAAATACGAAGCCGAGCATCACGCCGTCGAATGCGGGAATCTGACGCCGGTCGAACTATTGCGGGCGATGATGGCGGAGCACGGCATGAGTGAATCGGACTTGGGCCGCCTGCTGGGCGATCGCAGCCTGGGCCATCGCATTCTCTCCGGCGAACGCGAACTCAGCAAAGCCCACATCCGAACGCTCGCCGACCACTTCGCCCTCGATCCGGCGGCGTTCTTGGCGTAAGGTGTCCGTTTCCTTCTCCGGAACTGGCGGCCCTGGGCCACGAGAAATCGCGGCCACCAGCGTGTAACCTCTGCGAGTTTTTGGGTCAGGAAAGGGCAGATGCGATCCGAACACCCCCTCCCAATCCCTCGTTAGTGGGGTAGTCTGCCATGGCCGAATCCTGTCGTTGTCCCCAATGCGGGGCCGAAGTGCCCGGCGATGCGCCGCAAGGGCTCTGTCCCAACTGCTTGCTGGCGGCGGGCTTTCACACCAGCGGCTCGCTGCCGGACTCGCCGTCCGCCGCCACCGACTCTTTCGACGCGCGGTTCGTCCCGCCCACGCCGGCTGAACTCGCGCCGCTCTTCCCCGACCTGGAAATCCTGGAACTGCTGGGCCAAGGCGGCATGGGCGTCGTCTATAAGGCCCGGCAAAAACAACTCGATCGTCTGGTCGCCCTGAAGATCCTCTCCCCCACGATTGCCCAGAACCCGGCCTTCGCCGAACGCTTCGCCCGCGAGGCCCGGGCGATGGCCAAGCTCAGTCATCCCCACATCGTGGCGGTGCACGATTTCGGCCAGACTGGAAAAGGGGACTGGTCCAATTTGTGCGAAGCACCCGAAGGGCCGTCCCGGCAAATTGGACCTGTCCCCTTTTCCGCGTCCGAGGGCGGGCTGTACTATTTCCTCATGGAATTCGTCGACGGGATGAATCTGCGGCGGCTGTTGGACATCGAAAAGCTCTCGCCCCAGGAGGCATTGGCGATCGTCCCGGAGATTTGCGTCGCGCTGCAATACGCCCACGATGCCGGCGTCGTTCACCGCGACATCAAGCCCGAAAATCTCTTGCTCGACAAGGCCGGCCAGGTGAAGATCGCCGATTTCGGCCTGGCCAAGCTGATGGACCTTGGAGAAGGTGCCTTGGAGAGCGTGACAGGCACCTCTTGCCCGAAGAGTCCGGAGGGTGCTTCGCACAGACTGGACCAGTCCCCTTTTCCGCCGCCCGAGCCCTTGACGCATGCCGGCCAGGTGATGGGCACGCCGCAATACATGGCGCCCGAGCAGATGCAGCGCCCGGCGGAGGTCGATCACCGGGCCGACATTTATTCGTTGGGCGTGGTCTTCTACCAGATGCTCACCGGCGAATTGCCCGTCGGCCGTTTCGCCCCGCCGTCGAAAAAAGTGCGGATTGACGTGCGGCTCGACGAAGTCGTGCTGCGGGCGCTGGAGAAGGAACCGGAGCGGCGATACCAGCAAGCCAGCGAGATCAAGACGCGGGTGGAGACGATCGTCGCGACGCCGACGAAAACGACCGGCGACGCTGCTGCCCGCCTCTCGAACACCGCGATCGCCGGCGCGGTCTGGGCGGCATGGTTCTTCCCCGCCGTGATCGTGTCCGTAATCCTGTTGAACGAGGGCTATCACGGCGTTGGAGCGGTAATGCTCTTCCTGAGCCTTTCCGCGGTGTTCGGCGCGACGACGCTCGGATGTGTCGCGCTCTCGCAGATCCGCCGTTCGGTCGGTCGGCTCTACGGGCTGCGACTGGCCCTGTTCGACGCCCTGCTGTTTCCGCTGCTGGCACTCGATGCACTGATTCTCTCTATCCCCCACATCGCCATCCTGGAGCACATCGAGAGCGCGCGTCGAGCGGCGGAACTTGCGGACGTGACGAGAGAGCTAAGGAGGGCGGAACACGATGTTGCGGCGTCGCAGCGCTATTTCGAGCTGGCAATCCAACCTCCGGTGCCGAGCACCGGGCTTGTCTGGACAGTGACAATCACGGCGGTTGTTCTGGTGCTCCTGCTGGACTTCCTGATCATCCGCTGGGCGTGGCGGGCGGCAAAGAGGCCGGCGGGCGAGGGGCGTGCAAAGACGGGGGATTTGTGGACTCCGATTCTCAGAGTTCCCGTGGGCGGCCTCGTCTTTCTCCTCGCGGCGTTCTGGTCCGTCATGTCCCACGACATCGCGGCAATAAGATTCCGGGAACCATTCTCCGAGAACGTATTCCGCAACGACAAAATGATGGCGATTTCGATCAGCGCGGGCCTGCTGAGCCTGGCCATTGCGATCTTCTTCGTCAAACGACGCAATGCGGTGCGGGTAGTCCTTTCCCTCGCCGTCGTGTGGCTGCTTCTGCTGAGCGCCACCATGTTCGCTCAGCTTTTCGCGGTGGCCAAGGGGTTGCGATCGCTCGAACCGTACCTCTCGCCGCCCGTAGCGGCGCCCGGCGCCAAGCTTCAGTACGCCGAGGAGCAATTCAAACGAGTCGACGCAAGGTACAAAGCCGGTCTTGCGACGTTTCAAGAGGTTCTTGCGGCCACACGTGACCGTGACGTCGCCGCGGCGGAAACGAAGGGGGACACGCTCGCCGTGGCACGCGCGAAGCTTCAGTACGCCCAGCAGCACTTGGAAGTAGTCGAGGCAAAGTACAAAGCCGGCCTGGCAACGTCTGAAGAGGTTTCTGCGGCCAAACGCGACCGCGACGTCGCCGCGGCCGAACTCTCTAGCAACGATGCGGGCCGAATCGAGCAGCCCTCGGGCCGGGCAGAGCCCGACGCACCACCGCCAAGTACTGGCGGAGCCAGTGGCACGCCGACGGTTCCGTGAAAGCCATGCGGATTTCTTTCTGCCGGCACCGTGCGGGGCTGGGTGCCATGTCCACACTTGCCCGAAGGCCGCGCGAAATGCATAATGGGCGTTGGGGCAGCCGGCTCGTGCAAGAGAAGGCAGGAGGGATCGCCGATGAATCGCCATGCCGTTTTGTTCGCCGTACTCGCTTCGTTGGCGTCCTCGCCGGCCGTCGCTCAAGTGATCCTCGATGAGTCCGGCGCGTTCGGCCCGGAGCCGTCGTCCGAGGTCCGGCGTTTCACGGTCGACGTGCGGGAAACGACCGAGACGCCCATGCTCCAGACAACCGTCACGCTCTCGCAAGGGAAGGTGACGGTCCGCGTGACCGACCCCGCAGGCGAGAAGGTCTTCGAGTCCAGCACGAGCGGCTCGATGCAGCTCGGCCGTCAGCCACTGGGCTCCGGCTGCATCGGGACCTACCACGTGGAGGTGGTGCCCGAGAAGGCGGTTGGCACGTGGAGCGTCCGAGTCTCGACGGACGCTCAGTCGTGGCCGATCGCGTTGTACCTGGTGCCGGGCGTGGGGATGGGCGTCGTCGGCGCCGGGGCGGTCTTGCTTTGGCGGCTATGGTCGCGGGCCAGGTGGCGGTGGTTCTGGGTCGGCGCCGCCGTGTGGACGGTGGGGGTGTTCCTGAAATTCGCCTTCGCCATCCCGCTGAACAAGCCCATTCTTGGGGCGATCGAAAACGCGGCGCCTCACAACGTGTATCTCGCGCTGGGGAGCATCTACATCGGCCTCTTGACCGGCGTGTTCGAGATCGGCGTCACGCTCGTCGCCGCGCTCGTCTGGAAGAAAATGACGCGGGACGCCGCCTGCGGGGTCGCGGTCGGCGTGGGAGCCGGGGCGTTCGAGGCGGTGCTCCTCGGGGCAATGACCGTGCTGGGCATCGTCGCGGCGCTTGCGATGGGAGGAGAAACGCGAGACCAGATCGTTGCCGCCATGGCCGCCTCGGCGGCAACGACGCCGCTACTGTGGCTCGTCGCGCCCGTCGAACGCATCATCGCGATCCTCTGCCATGTATCATCGCGGGCGCTCGTCTTGCTGGGTGTCGCGCGAGGACGATGGTTCTGGCCGTTCGTGGCGGGATTCCTGATCATGACGGCCATCGACGCGGTCGCCGGCTACGTTTATCTGGCGGGCCTCATGGGCAAGATCTCCGTGTGGTGGATCGAGCTGGCCATCGCCCCGGCTGCCCTTCTGAGCATCCCGATCCTGGTCTGGTGCATCCGGAACTGGCCCGACCGCCAGCCGGCCGCCCCGGTTGCGGCGGCGAGTGGTGATGCGTGAACCTGGGCGCCACGGCATCGGGCTGCTGCCCCCCATGGCAGAGGTGCGGATCACGGACTGAAAGCGACCGCAAGTGGCTGCCGGATACCGAAGATCCGCCCTGGCACTAATCATGACTATACTGTTTGCTGATGCGATATCAATCACCCCAGATCTGTGGGGGTCGTCGTGCCCTCTGGCCTTAGCGCCGTGTGGCCCTACTGCTTTGTCCAACCGCGCACGTAGGGTCGAAATCCCCCGGCGTTTGGACTCACAACGCCTACCACCACGCCGCGCCCCGCCCTACCTGCCCTTGCCGGGCGGACGCATCGTCAGATCGAACGCCTTCGTCTGCTTGCGCTCCTTGACCGTGACGGTCAATACGCTCTGGACGTTGTAGCTTGCGGGCAGGAGTTCCTCGACGATGTCGACGGTGGGGCTGTTGGGCGTGTCGTACATCTTCCGCTTGCCGGTCACCTTCGGGGCGGAAATCTCGACGCGCTTCTCGCCAAAGGGGACCTCCGCCGAGTAGCGGCCGTCGGTGATGGCGGTGTCGGCGGTCGGGGATTTACCGTCGACGGGCACGAAGCGAATCAGGCCGGATTTGAGAGGCTGGCCGTCGAGCGTCACCGTGCCTTCGACGGTGCCCTTGCCCGTGGACGACGAACAGCCGGCGGCCAAGAGAGCGCCGAGCACGAGGAGCCGGAGAGACTGCGGACGCATTTTCTGAGGGTCCCCTATTCTTCGAGGACTTCGCCGCCGTTCATGGTTCCCATCGCCCGCCACGTCGCCAGGGAGATGCCGTTTTCGATGGAGCGGACGGAACCGTCGGCGAACAGCACGTTGACGCCGCCGACGTGGCGGCTGCGGGCGGCTTTGTGGGCGTATTGGGAGCCGGTTGTGGTGCCCGGCGGATTCCAGGGATAATTGTTAAAAAACGGCGAGACGTCGGTGCCGCTGTTGGGCGTGTTGAAGGTCATGAACATGGTGCAGGGGCGGTCGTCGTTGAGCATGTCGCCGCGGATGTCGAAGTCGTCATCCTTGCCGGCCACCACGGTCTCGGACATCAGCATCGTGTACGACGTGCCGTCGCTGATGTCGCGGAAGCTGCATTGCCGGGGCTGGTCGCGGCTGGCATTGTCCTTGTAGCCGAACGGGGCCAGCCCGCGAGCCGGCGATTGCACCGGGTCCGACGGATTGTACGGCGTGGCCATGTTGCCCCAGTTGATGACGTAGTTGCCGCGGCTTCGCCACCAGATGTCGCCTTTCCAAATCGCGTTCGGCCGGTCGCTGGGGCAGAAATACATCGGCGAGGGCTGGGCGTAGATGCCCTTGGTCGTGCTGACGTACGTGTTCGGCTCTACCCAGAAATCCTTCGTCTCGTCGAATTGCGCCGCGAGATTCTGGTCTTCGACGTAGGGCCAGGCGAGCACGACCCAAACGCGCCGCGGATTGCTGCGGTTGCCCTCGGGCAGAAAGCCCGTGGCCGACTGCATGGCGTGCATCGCGAGGCCCCATTGTTTCTCGATGTTCACGCAGCCCATCCGCCGCGCGGCTTCCCGGGCGGCCTGCACGGCGGGCAGCAACAGGGCAATCAAGATGCCGATGATGGCGATCACCACCAGCAGTTCCACCAGGGTAAAACCGTGTAGGGGCCGGCGAAAGCTATGCTTTCGCTGAGTTTCCACACTTTTTCGACCCCTAACACGGAGACCTTCAGTATGTCCGAGAGTATTGTAGCTTATCGGTCGTTCGTCGGCGTTGACTTGCACAAGGACACGGTCACCCTTGCCGCGGTGGATCCACGGGGCGAAGCGCTGGCGAGGCTCAAGATTCACACCAAGAGCGTCGGCAAAATCGAGGCCTGGCTGCATGCACTGCCGCGTCCCTCGACGTTGGCTGTTGAAGCCGTAGGTTTCGTCGAGTGGTTCATCGACCGGTTTCGCGACTGTGTCGATCGCATCGACATCGCCGACGCCACCGAACTGGCCAATCGGCGCGGTAAACGGCGGAAGAACGATCCGAACGACGCGGTGGACATCGCGCGACGCCTGGCCCGCGGTGAGTGCCCCTTGGGCTATATCGCCGACGAAGAATTGATGCAACTGCGGAAGCTCGGTCGCCATTGGCGGCAGCTCGGCAGCATCCTTGCCCGCGCCAAACACATGATGCGATCGATCCTTCTTGCCGCCAATCTTCGCGGACCAAAGCTCGACGGCGCCAGTGCTCAGCGCTGGCTGCTGGCCCACGGCCATCGGCTCAAGCCGGTTCAGCGGCAGGCCTTTCGCAATTTCCTGGACGTGATCCAGTTGGTGGAAATCCACCGAGCTCCCTTGCGTCACGTCATCCTCAAGGCAATGCGTCACGAGCGGTTCGCTCCGCTCGCTGAATTGCTGCAAACCGTTCCCGGCATCGGCCCGATCTGGGCCTGCATCATCATCGCGGAGATCGGCCCTTTCGATCGCTTTCCCAATGCCGACGCCCTGGAATTTTGGGCTGGCCTGACCGCCGACATGAAGGAGTCGGCCGGGCGAACCCAGTCGGGCCACATTACCAAGGCCGGCTCGCGGACGCTTCGCTGGGCACTGTGCCAAGCGGCCGTCACCTCGTGCCACTGCGACGCGCGCCAGGAAGCGATCCGTCAACGGCTCATCCGCCGCAATGGTGGCGTCAAGGCCAAGGCCAACGTCGCCGTGGGCCGCCGGCTGCTGGCGATCCTTTACGCCATGGTCCGCGACAACAAGCCCTACCAATCCGGGCCGCGACGCAATCGCACCTCGGCCGCCAACAAGGCCCGCGCCCGCAAGCGACGAAAGGAGGCTGCCTGAACCCGCAGACGAATCAACGACGTGAGGCGGAATCTCCGTGACGTCTCCTCGCGGTCGAAACGATCGCGTGAAAGACGCTCCGTCGTGTCGGTGACCGCGACCAGGTTTTATTCGGCCCAGGATGCCCCGCGATTCGGCAAAGGCTCCTCGGTGACCGCGACAATGTAAATCCGGCCCGACCGACGCGAACAAGGTTTTATCCAGCCCGGAGAACACGCGCCGGCATGGTGACCGTCGCGTCCGGTGACTGCGCAGAGATGAATCCACCCGCCGCGTCGCACGGCTCTTGCGACGCCAGACGGCAGAACCGATTCCGCCAAGGAACCGAAGAGCGCGAACACAACGACGACGGAGATGAGCAAGTGTAAGTGGAGAGGTTGACCCGAGCACGCGGCACGGCTTCGCCGTGGGATTTTCGGAGGCATGGCTCGGGTGTTCCAAGAGTAGTGCGGTTAGAAAATGAGCCCCCGGTGTGTGATCCACCCCAGAGGCTCGATGCACCCTTGGCGCACCCTCGGCCCAGCTATCCCTAGACAGGTTGCGTCCCCGCAGAGCCCGTTTCCGTTTCGCCAGGCAACCCAAGTCTAGCATAGGACTTACAACCACTCCAAAGCAAACCTGAGCGAACCGTTGACAAACGGCCCCTACAGAGATGCGGTTGACACGTGGGATCCGTCCCGGGATCACGGTCAGTCTCCGGGACGCATGGATTGTTGCCGGCGAGTTTGAGCGTTTGATGTGCGGGCGAAGAGTCTTCGGCTAGTCTTTGGTCAGAGCCGTGTTGCGGCGTCGCGTCGGCAGACGCGGAGAGAGAGCGCAACGCGGCCGGGTCCGGGACGGGCGTAGGGTCCGCCCGCTGGCAGGACGTACCCCCGGACCACTACCGTGGGGGGTCGGTGAATATCTTTCACTGGCGAAAATCGCTCGACACGGGATGTCGCCTCGTGTTCAATACGGGCGTGCTTTCCGAGTTCCGTCTTCTTACCAGAGGAGTCCTGTCATGGAGGTCTCATCGAGCGTCCCTAGCCGTCGGGCTTTTCTCCAGTCGAGCGCCGCCGCCGCGGCGGGGCTTTTGGGCGGGACCGCCATCGCGGCGGCCGCCGAGAACGTCGAACCCAAGCCCGCCTGGAAGATGCGGCTCTCGTGCTCGTCGATCAACTTCAGCTCGCTGCCCATCGAGCAGGCCGTCGAGCGAATCGCCGCGCTGGGGTTCGACGCGATCGACATTTGGTCCGCCCATGCCGGCTGCCCCCACCTCGACGACGTCCAGAAACGGCTCGGACCGGAAGGGCTCAAGGAACTGCTCAAGAAACACAAGCTGGAACTCTATGCGTTTTCGGTCTACAGCGGCGGCTACCCGCGGTACGCGGAACTGTTGGGCGGCGCCGGCGGGGGCGTCGCCGTCCGGGGTAGCGCCGGGCCGTGCGAAGCGAAGGACCTCACGCCGGCGATGAAGCAGTTTATCGAGGGTCTCAAGCCGGAGTTGGAGCTGGCCGAGAAGCACAATTCGTACCTGGCCATCGAGAACCACGGCTCGGCGTTGTTGGACTCGATCGATTCGTTCAAGGCGTTTGTCGACTTGAACCGGCACGCCCGGCTCGGCGTCGCCTTGGCTCCCTACCACATTCAGACGTATCGCGGCTCGATCGAGGAGACGATTGCCGTCTGTGGCGACCGGTTGCTGTTTTTCTACGCCTGGCAGCAGGCCAACGGCACGGAGCAGTTGCCCGGCATCGGCCCAACCGACTGCGGGCCGTGGATCGCGGCGCTATCGAAGATCGCCTTCCGCTGGCCGGTCAACCCGTTCATGCACGGCGAGCCCGAGCCCGAGGCGATGGCCAAGGCCCTGGCCCGTTCGTGCGAATATCTGAAGTCCCGCCACAAGGGCTGAGGGGGTGGGCGACGCCAGGCGGCACGTCGCCGACCCGCCGACCCCCCCCCGAACGAGATTTCGCTTCCCCGCGCAGGGTCTGTCCCTTATACTGGGTAGCGCCAATTCATGGTCCATTCGGACGGAATCGCGTTCTGCCACCGACGACGATGGGAGGTGATTCGTGCTCCGCTGGGGAAAAACAACCCGGAAAGACCGACGCAAGACGTCCGACGGTCGATCCCGCTCGCCGCGGCGCGGCCTGGGTCGATTCGAGTTGCTCGAATCGCGCCGGATGCTCGACAGCGGCGTGGTCTTCAACGAGATCATGTACCATCCGACGGGCGACGGGGCGTCGCTCGAATGGGTCGAACTCCACAACCAGTTGGCCATCGACGTGGACGTCTCCGACTGGTCGATCCGCGGCGGAATCGACTACGTGTTCCCCGAAGGCACCTTCGTCCCCGGCGGCGGGTACCTCGTCGTCGCCGCCTCGCCCGACGACCTCGCCGCCGCGGGTGGACCGGCCGACGTCCTGGGGCCCTTCGCCGGGCGACTGGCCAACGAAGGCGAACGGCTCGAGCTCGTCAACAACAGCGACCGCCTGATGAACGTCGTCGAGTACGGCGACGCTGCGCCTTGGCCGGTGGAGCCGGACGGATCGGGCACGTCGCTGGCCAAGCTCGATCCGGACGCCGACAGCGAGCCGGCCGAACACTGGGCCTCCAGCGTCCTCGTCGGAGGCACGCCCGGCCGCGTCAATTTCCCCGACGGCTCCGAGCCGGCCGAACTGGTCACCCTCGTGGCGATCGACGCGACCTGGGCCTACGACCAGTCCGGCTCTGACTTGGGAACCGCCTGGCGCGGCACCACCTATGACGACAGCGCGTGGCCGGCCGGGGCGGCGCTCTTGTACGTCGAGAGCGCCAGCCTTCCTGGCCCGAAGAATACGCCGCTCGCGCTTGGGATAACCACCTATTACTTCCGGACCGAGTTCGATCTGCCCGCGGATTCCGTCGCCGCGCTTCGGCTGCGCCACGTCATCGACGACGGCGCCGTGTTCTACCTCAACGGGATCGAGATCTGTCGTTTCAACTTGCCCGCGGGCAAAATCACTAGCACGACGACGGCCTATCCCTACGTAGCCGACGCGACGCTGAGCGGCTACATCACGGTCCCCGTTGGGCGATTGCAGCCGGGGACGAATGTCCTGGCGGCGGAAGTCCACCAGCAGGGCGGGACGAACACGGACGTCGTCATGGGCGCCGAACTCAGCGCCGAGGTCGTGCCGCCGGCGGTACCCGAGGTCGACGAGGGCCTCGTCTTCAACGAGGTAGCCGCGGCGGGCTCGGCAGCGTTCTGGCTCGAACTGGCCAATGTGAGCGACGGGAGCATCGACCTGGCCGGATACGTCATCCGATCGTCGGCGGGCGACGAGTGCGTGTTGCCCTCCGGCTCGATCGAACCGGGGGAACTGGTCGCGGTCACCGCCGCGCAGCTCGGCTTCTCGCCGGCCGAGGGCGACAAGCTGTTCCTCGCGGCGCCGGACGGCATGGCGGTACTCGACGCCGTCGCCGTCGCCGACGCTCTACAGGGCCAATCGCCGGAGTTCCCCGGGCGATGGCTTGCGCCGGATTCCGCCACGCCCGGCACGGCCAACGTCTTCACGTTCCACGACGAGGTCGTGATCAACGAGATCATGTACCATCACCGCGCGCTATGGACGCCGGAGTACGCCGAATCGGACGAGGAATGGATCGAGCTTTACAACCGCGACACGCTGCCGGTCGACCTGTCCGGCTGGACGCTGGAGGACGCCGTGGGGGCGGTTCCAGCCTCGAACTCGCCGACCCCATGGCCGACAACGCCTCGGCCGAAACCTGGGCTGCCAGCGACGAGACCGACGACTCCCCATGGCAGACCTACACCTACCGCGGCACGGCCGTTGCGAGTCTGGGCCCCGACGGGCAGTGGCAGGAGTTCATCCTCGGCTTGCTCGATGCGGGCGAGGTGCTCTTGGACGACATCCACGTCGTCGAGAACCCCGACGGCGCCGCCACCGAGCTATTGCAGAACGGCACGTTCGAGTCGGGCACGACCGCTTGGCGACTCCTCGGCAACCACAGCCACGGCGAAGTGATCGTCGATCCGGACAACCCGGGCAACCACATCCTGCGGCTGGTCGCCACCGGGCCGACCGAACACATGCACAACCACGCCGAAACGACGCTCGCCGGCGGCCGGACCATCGTCAACGGCCGCGTGTACGAGATCACGTTTCGGGCGAAGTGGGTGAGCGGCTCGCCGCTGTTGAACACGCGGCTGTACTTCAACCGGCTGGCCGAGACGACGCGGCTCGCGCAGCCGTCGAGTTCGGGGACGCCGGGCACGCGGAACACGGCGTACACTCCCAACGTCGGTCCGACCTACCGCGAGTTCCAGCACGCGCCGGTCGTGCCCGCCGTGGGCCAGACGGTTTCGGTTTCCGTGACCGCCGAGGACCCGGACGGCGTGTCCGACGTGACGCTGTGGTACGCCGCCAACGGGGGCACGTGGGTGAGCCTGCCGATGATCGCCGAGGGCAGCGGCCGGTTCGTCGGGTCGATTCCGGGCCAGGCGGCCGCGAGCGTGGTTCAGTTCTACGTCGAGGGCGTCGACGCCTGGAGTGCCCATTCGACTTACCCCGACGGCGGTCGCGACTCCCGGGCGATGTACAAGGTGGAGGATGGCCAGGCGGCCACCAACGGGTTGCACAACTTCCGGATCATCATGACGCCCGCCGACACCTCCCTGCTGCACACCGCCACGAACGTGATGAGCAACGACCGGCTCGGGGCCACCGTGATCTGGAACGAATCGCAAGTGTTCTACGACGTCGGCGTGCGGCTGAAGGGGAGCGAGCGGGGGCGCAACGTGGCCGGCCGGCTGGGGTTCAACGTCCGCTTCCAGCCCGATCAGATGTTTCTCGGCGTGCACCGAACCGTGGGCATCGATCGTTCGGAGCAGGAGGGGGTCGGGCAGCGGGAAGCCTTGATCCACGAGGCGATTGACCACGCGGGCGACTTCGTCAGCGTTTACACCGACCTCGCCAAGGTGATCGCGCCCAACCCGACCCACACGAGCACCGCCGAACTCCAACTCGCCTATTACGACGACGTTGTTCTCGAGAGCCAGTTCGACAGCGGCGGCGAGGGCGGCTTGTTCGAATACGAACTGGTCTACTACCCCGTGACCACCGACACCGGGACGCCCGAGGGGCTGAAGCTGCCGAACCCCGATGGCGTTGCCGGGATCTGGATCCAGAATCTTGGCGACGACAAGGAGGCGTACCGCTGGTATCTCTTGAATAAGACGAATCTCGAGGCCGATGACTACGATCGGCTGATCGAGTACGCCAAAGTCTTCGGCCTGTCCGGCTCGGCGCTGCACTCGCAGATCGACGACTACATCGACGTCGACGAGTGGCTCCGGGCGTTCGCCTTCGCGACGCTCAGCGGGGCGGGCGACAATTATGCTTCCTACGCGCAGCACAATGCCTACCTCTACGTCCGGCCCGAGGACGGGCGAGTGCTCTACTTCCCCCACGACATGGACCGCGACTATAGCGCGACGCGGAGCCTTTACGCCGCGCCGGACCTGGCCAAGCTGGTGACCGACCCGGTCAAGCAGCGTCTGTTTCTCAGCCATGTTTACGACATCTGCACGTCGACGTACAACACGGATTACATGTCCCATTGGGCCAACCAGTTCGGCGGGCTCTTGCCGGGCCAGAACTTCAACAGCCACCTGACGTTCATCGGCCGGCGGAGCGACTACGCCCTGGCCCAGGTCACCGGCACGGTACCGTCGGTGCCGTTCGCCGTCACCAACGGCGGCGAAACGGTTCTCGCCGAGGACGGCGTCGTGACGCTCACCGGCACCGGGTGGGTCGACGTCCGCGAGATTCATCTTGCCGGCGATCCGGCGGCGCTGCCGGTGACCTGGACCGGGCTGAACACCTGGCGGCTCGAACTGCCGGTCTCGGCGGGGTACACCGAACGCGCGCTGGAGGCGGTCGATTTCCACGGCAATCCGGTCGGCTCCGACTCCGTGACCGTCTACAGCGACACGAGCGGCCAGTTGCTTCGGGATTTCCTTCGGGTAACCGAGGTGCACTACAACCCCCCGGAGCCCAGCGCGGCGGAACTGGCCCAAGGGTTCGCCGACAACAACGATTTCGAGTTCATCGAGCTGACGAACACCGGCCCGGTGCCGCTGGACCTCGACGGCGCGGCGGTGACCGACGGCATCAACTACACGTTCGACGGCCAAGGCAGCCCCGTGACAGTCGCGCCCGGCGCGTCGGTCGTCGTGGTCCGGAACCTCGCGGCGTTCGAGGCCCGCTACGGGGCGAACGTGCCCGTGGCCGGCCAGTACGACGGGAAGCTGGCCAACGACGGCGAGTCGATCGTGCTTCGCGACGCCACGGGTGCGATCGTCGAGGAGTTCGCCTACGGCGACGATCCGCCCTGGCCCGTCGAAGCCGACGGCGACGGCGCGGCATTGCACCGCCGGGCGGTCGACGTCTCGGCCGGCGATCCGGAAAACTGGAGGGCCGCGCCGCCCACGCCGGGGTCGCTCGTCGTCGAGTCGCGCGTCGTCGGCCGATACGTCTTCTACAACGACTCGCGGTTCGACGGGGGCGATCCGGCGGCCGGGGCGTCGGACGACGACGCGATCGCGCCGGACAAAGTGCCCCTGCTGCCCGGCGGCACGGCGACGCTGGCGAACTACACCAGCTACGCGCTGGGCATCAACGGCATCATGATCGACGTCGCCGACTTGCCCGTGGGAGTCACGCCGCTGGCATCCGACTTCCTGTTTCTGGTGGGCAACGGCAACGACCCGGGCACATGGACCGCGACGGCGCCGACGAGCGTGCTGATCCGCCCGAGCGACGGCGTCGACGACTCCGCCCGGATCACGATCCTCTTCGACGACCACGCCATCGAGAATCGGTGGCTGCGGGTGCAAGTCCTCGCCGCGAGGCTCGCCCTGCGCGAAGACGACGTGTTCTACTGGGGCAACGCGCCGGGCGAAACGGGGGACAACGCCGCGCACGCCCTGGTCAACGTCACCGACGTACTCGGCGTGCTGGGCAACCTCCACGGGCCGCTCTCGCCTGCGGCCATCGACGACCGGCACGATTTCAACCGCGACGGGCTGGTCAACGCGACGGACGCCATCTTCGCGCGGGACCACATGACCTCGCCGCTGGGCGCGCTGCGATTGATCACGCCTGTCGAAGAAGAGGCGACCGAGCAAGGGGCCCTCGGACTGGCC
>JAPLNP010000110.1 GCA_026401055.1 Planctomycetia bacterium | reverse complement strand
CGGATTGCGGCCGTCGGCGTAGTCGTACTCGTGGTAGTAGGCCAGTCGTGCGAGCACGTCGAGCCCGAAAGGATAGACGTGGGCGAACGCTCGGTGCGGACGCGGGTTGACCATTCCGTGGGCGATCGGGTCGTCGAAGTACGGCGAAAATCGGTCGAGCCGAACTCGGCCCACCGCCAGCGGCGGCGCCAAGTGGACCAGCGACGGCAGCAATTCGGCCATCGCCGCGTAGTCCTCGGGCTTCTCTCCGGGAAAGCCGTAGAGCAGGTTCCACTTCACCTCGACGCCCGCCGCCGAAAACCATTTCAACGCCTGCACGTTATGGGCGGCCGTGGTTCCCTTGCCGATGTGCCGCAGCACGGAGGGAATGAACGTCTCGACGCCCAACTGGGCCGCGCCGAGGCCCGCGCGCAGGAGGGCGTCGACCTGGGCTCGCGTCACGTTGGTCTTCATCTCGTAGACGAACTTCAGATCGAGCTTCGCCGCCTCGAGCATCGGCAGCAGCGTGTTGAAGTAGCGATGGTCGAGGATGTTGTCCGCCGAGCACGCACGGTGGATGCCGTGGCGTTGAACCAGATATCGCAACTCGTCGACGGCCCGGCGTGGCGACTTGCTCCGGTACGTGATCCGGCCGCCGTTGAGCCCGCAAAAACGGCAGTGATGCTTCTGCCCCCACCAGCAGCCGCGAGAGGTCTCGAAAAACAACAGGGGATCGACGTCGGGCTCCAGCGGGCTGCGTCGCAGGCGGGCGAAGTAGTCGTCGAAGTCGGGATACGGCAGGGCGTCCAACTCCCGGGCGGTGAGACACGCCGAATTCTCCGCCGCGAAGGCACTCGGCGCCAGCGTCCCGGTCGGCTCTCTTCGCACCACGCCCGGCGGCAGCGCGAACGGTGGCACGATCAGCACGCCGGCAAGAATCGCTTCGACCACGTCCCCAAACGCATGGTCCGCTTCGCCGAGGAAGACGTAATCGACCTCGGGGAACTGCCGGGCGAGTTCCACGCCCATCTCGCCTTCACAGGCCGCGCCGCCCGTCGCGATGACAACTTCGGGCCGTGCCCGCTTGATCCGCCGCGCCAGGCACATTGACGCCATCGTCTGCTGGAACGACGTGGCGAAACCGACCACAACGTAGCGCGACCAATCGATCGAACCCAGGCACTCGTCGAGAAACGGCTCGACGTGCCGGGACGTCTCTTCGTAATCGCGGCGATCTTCCGCGGAGAACCCGCCGTCCGCGGGCAACAGCACGTCGCGGTAGTAGCGCTCGTCGTCGGGCAAGCCGGTGTCGAAGTACGCCTTGGCAAACAGCCGCTCGCCGCCGAGCACGAACGCGAAGTGGTCGGCAATCCAGGCGTAACGCTCCCGGCCGATCCGTTCGGCGAAATCGAAATTGAGGTAGGCGACGTCGCACCCGATGCCCCGCCGCCCCAGCGCCGCCTTCAGCAAGCTCGGCCCGAGGTTCGGCCAGCGAAGGCTCGCAAACGGCATGTTCACCAGCAGGATGCGCGGAGGCATGAATCAAACACCATCAGTTGAGTGGCGCCCGGCGACGACAAGCCGAGCCGCGCCCGTCAGGAAGCGGCCTGATGCGGCAGCATTCTCTAACACCGCTCCCTCACGGTCGCGGCTCGGCTTGGAGGTCGCGGCTCGGCTTGGAGGTCGCGGCTCGGCTTGGCGTGCCAGGCATTCGGTCAATATGGATGCAACCCGGTGAGCTTCCGACGCTCCTCTTTCGACGGGACCTTGTACTTCACGGTGACGGGCTCCTTGGCGACCTCGATCCCGCCGAGCGCCGGCTCCCAAGCCCAGGTCCACTGCCGCAGCTCGCTCACCTGCAACAGCACGCGGTGCATCACCCGGGTGCGCTTCTCCTTGACCCAGCCGCCGTAGTTCCACGTGTACTGCCAAATCTCGAATCGCATCGTGCCGGCGCCGGGCGTGTAGCTGGTGGGCAGGTCGCGCAACAGCATCACCAGGACGCGGACGGCCTTGTCGTCGCCGCCCAGGGCCAGCGGCTCGACCTTGTTCTCGTAGTGCCGCGCTCTCTTGATGTCGTCGACGATGAACTCCCGGGCGTCGGGCTTGGCGGTGGCCGTGGCGGGGAGAAACGGATCGAATTCGAGCACCGGAGCGTACTCCCAGCCCTCGATCCGCACGCGGTTCTTGCCCAAGATCACGAGGTCGTACTTGCCCGGCGGAAGGTCCTTGAACACCCAGCGGTTCTCGCCGTCCTTGACCGCGGTGGCGTCGACCTCGGGCCGTTCGATGGTCGCCTTGGGGTTGACCGGCTTGCGCAGGTTGCCGTCCCGGTCCCAGCGTTGGAACGCCCCGACAAAGGTGACCTCGTCGGCGTTCTGCAGTTCGACGGTGAGCGTGCCCGCGGGAGCGCTCGCCGGCAGGCTCAGGAGTCCCAGCAGGGCCAGCGGCATGAGAACGTGGAGCCTACTCGGGTCTTGCATGGCGGAACCTCGATGAAAGTGGAAAGCGGTTGAGGGTTGAGGGTGGAGGGTTGACGCTGACGCTTCGACACTGTCGGGGGGCGTTTTGACTTATGCTGAGCACCTTCATCCTTCAACCCTCAACCTTCAACCAACAGCTACTTCAACGCCTCCAACTTCTCCTTCGCCGCCGGCACAAGCGGACTGCCGGGGTAGTCCTTCAACAGCGAGTTGAGCGTGGCAGCGGCGCGATCAGTCCGACCGCGTTGGGTCTCGCACTCGGCGGAGAGCATCAGGAGTTGATCGGCATAGGGCGACGCCGGGTTGACGGCGATCAACTGCTCGGCCAGCGAAATGGCCTGGTCGTGCTTCTTCCGGCCCGCCCAATAGCGTGCGTAAAGCAGCGTCAGGTATCCGTCGATCTTCTCGGCCGGAAACTCTCGCTGCCAGGCCTGGAGTTCCTCCAACGCCCGGGCCCATTGCCCCGACAAGAGGAACTCCTCGGTCGAGCGGCTATGGGCGCCTTGCCAGGCGGTGCGTTCGTTCTGCGACTGCCGGGCGTCGAGCAGCCGTTGGGCTTCGAGGTACGCCACCCGGGCGGCCTTGCCGTCGCCGCGAAGGGCATGGTAGTCGCCCCAAACGCGCTCGAGCTCGCTCGCGGCGGCGCCCGGCTTGTCCTTGCCGAGCGTCGCGGCGGCGGCGTCCAACAGCGGCTTCGCCCGGGCGGCGTCCAACAAGTCGCTCACGGCGACGTCGGCGGCGCGGGCTTGGCACTCGGCCTGGAGCCGGGCATCGGCGATCTTGCCGGCGGCGCCGGTCCAGATTTCCATGGCCAGCGGCGAGTCGCCCAAAGCGACGCGAGCCATGGGCCCAACCCGCTGGGCTAGTTTGAATAGGTCCTCGTCGCCCTTGGCGGCCGACGCCTTGGCGAAGGCCGCCTTGCCGGCCTCGACGGCCGCGACGAGACACCGCCGGGCTTCGGCCTCGACCGCGTTGAGTTCCTCCTTTACTTTCGCTTCGGCCCTTTTCTCCTCCGACGTTGGCCTTCGTCGCGGTTTCTTACCGGAGTCCTTGTTCTCCTCCTCGGGCTGTTCCGCAGCGTCCTGCTTCTTCTTGTCTTCGTCGGCCTTGGCCTGGAGCACCTTTTCGCTCTTCCATTGGTAGGCCGCAACGAGTTGGCCCAGCGCCACGGCGTCCAGCCGCGCGGGGTCGTACTTCTCGAGCGTCGGCAGATAGTCGTCCAGCGAGTGCGTCTTCTCCTTGCCCCCGGGCGTCCGCCGCGGCCGGTCGATCGCGATCCGGTTCGTGGTCTCGACATCGCGGCCGGAATGTTTGACCGACAGCGTCACCCGGTACACTCCGGGGTGAAGATACACGTGGCCGGGGTTGAGATCCTCGCTCGTCTGACCGTCGCCAAAATCCCAGAGGACCTTCGCTTTCATCGTCAAGCCCTGGGCCGAAGCGTCCTTGAAGGCGACGCCGACCAGCGGGATCGGATTGTCGGGCAAGGGAACGTCGCCGACGATGGCAAACTGGAAGTCGGGCGCCAGTTTCGCGGCCCGGGTGGTGACCGTGCCGGCCGCGACGCGGCCGATAGAGCCCGCGCGAAACGCCTCCGGCGGGATCGCGGTCGGCTGGGGCTTGTCGCCTCGCGGCGCGACGGCCCAGGCCGCCACCATCATCGCTTCCGGACCGGCCGCGGCATGGTAGTACTCGAACTTGTGCGTGCCGGTCGAAAGCTCGACGGTTCGGCCCATGCCGGGTTGGGCTTGATACAGAGGACCGTGCCGGCCCGGCGACTCGACCACCGTCTTGCCGTCGATCCGGAGGAAGCTGCAATCCCGGCTCGACGTCCAGAACATCGCCGTCATCGGCGCCGCGACGTGCAGTTGCCCGGTGTACCGGCTCAGGAACGGCTCGTCGCCGAGCGTCAGCGGGTTGCACGAGTGGCCCACCTGGTCGACGTAGTCGGCGCCGATCGGCTCGGCCGCCTCGAATGCCTCGCGAACCGACTCGAAGCGGTTCAGGTCGCACTGCTTGAACCGCCGCGTGTCCAGCAGCAGGCCGTCGGGGTTCGTCCAGGCCGGCACGGCGTCCTTGCTCGGCGCCTGGCCGCCGTAGAGGATCTCGTAGTTGGTCTCGCGGGGGAGGGTCTCGAACGCCAGCCGGCAGAAATCGCCCGGTCCAAGTTGCAGCACCTGGAGCGGAACCAACTCGTTGTTCTTGGCCACGACCACGACGTTCTTCCCATCGGGGCTGATCTGGCCGTGGTGTAGGAACTCGGTGACCATGATCGGGCGGGTCTGCCCGGCGGGAATGGAAACGGGCCGGAGAGCCTCGAACTCCGTGCCCGCGTGGCGGAACGATTGGCCCGGCAGGTTTCCGCACGCAAAGAACACCACCGAGGCCGCGATCCACGCCGCCGGCCGTATTCTGAGAGACCGCATCCGATTCGCCTTATGGGGGGTTCGAGACATCAACGGATTGATCGGGGCTCCGAAATCCATTTTAATGCAGTCGTCGGGGTTTGTTCATCCATCCCCAAGGACTTCCCATGACCGCATCCCCTCCCGAGACCACCCAACTTGCCCCCGAAGAGGCCGTCCGCCGCGTGGCTCTCGCCCGGGAAACTCTCCTCGGCGAGGTTCACAAGGTCATCATCGGTCAGGACGAGATGATCGAGCAGATGCTGATCTGCATGTTCGCTCGGGGGCATTGCCTGACGATCGGCGTGCCGGGGCTGGCGAAGACGCTCACGATCTCGACGCTTTCCCGGGCGCTGCACATGCAGTTCAGCCGGATCCAATTCACCACCGACCTGATGCCCAGCGACATCACCGGCACCGAGATCATCGACCAGGACGCCGCGACCGGCCAGCGGGTTTTCCGCTTCGTCCGAGGGCCGGTCTTCTCGAACATCGTCCTGGCCGACGAGATCAACCGCACGCCGCCCAAAACCCAGGCCGCGCTGTTGCAGGCGATGCAGGAGCACGAGGTAACCGCGGCGGGCAAGACCTACCAGCTCGATCCGCCGTTCTTCGTCATGGCCACGCAGAACCCGATCGAACAGGAGGGCACCTATCCGCTGCCCGAGGCTCAACTCGACCGGTTCATGCTCTCGATCAACATCGACTATCCCACGCGGGACGAGGAGCGCGAGATCGTCTTGGCCACCACGCAGAGCACCAACCACGAGATCCGGCCGGTGCTGCAGGGCAAAGACATTTTGTGGATCCAGCAGTTGGTTCGCCAGGTGCCGACGAGCCGGCACATGATCGACTACGCGGTCGATCTTGCCCGCGCGACCCGGCCCAAGGAAACCGGCACCCCGGCGTTCGTGCAGAACTGGCTCGCCTGGGGCGCGGGACCCCGGGCGGCGCAGAACCTGATTTTGGGGGCGAAGGCCCGAGCGATTTTGCACGGGCGTTTTGCCGTCAGCGCAGACGACATTCGCCACCTGGCCTACCCCGTGCTACGGCACCGGATATTCACGAACTTCAACGCGGACGCCGAGGGGGTCGACGTCGACCAGATCATTGGACGAATCCTCGAAACCGTGTCCGAGCCTTCGTACGGCGAATCGGTTGCGCCGCCGCCGAAGCCGGAGAAAGCGGCCCGAGCCGCAAGCCCTGCCTCGCCGACGCCCCCAACGCCGCCCCGCCCGGCGGTCAAGCCGAGCCCGCCGCCGCGACCAACGCCGCCGCCAACGAAGTAATGGGTGAGTGCGAGGGGCCTGTTGATTTATCCAGGGGAAGCACGTTGAAAACGCCCGCGTTTTGCGGGTATTCTCTCAACCACGTCATCGCACTCGACGCACCACATGGCCCAACGTTGAGTACTATAGGAACCCGAATGGGCGGCCACGAAGTACATGTACCACCTGTTGTTCACGTTGTAGATCGCCGGCGTGGCTACGTGGAATTGGGTTTCCTCCGAGTAGTCCGGCCATTTCGTCTGGTCGATGAAAGTGACGGGCATCTTCTTCCATCCGCCGGTCAGGCTCGAACTCGTCGCCACGCAGGCGCCCCACCGCGTGCCGCCGTTGTAACCTTCGTAGAACATGACGTATCGGTTGCCGATCTTGCAGACTTGGTGCCATTCGATATAGACCTGCTCCGGGGCCGCCGCGAGAAGGTCGGGACCGGGCACTTTCGTCCACTGCTTCCCGTCGCGGGAGGTGGCCAGCCGGATTCCCGGAAGGGTCTGCGTCGCGGTCCGATACGAATAGAACGAATACCACAGACCGTTTTCGCGGAAGACGGCGCCCTGGGACACGAAGGTTTCATCGTCCCGGCCCTGCCCCTTCGGAGACAATATCGGATTGCCCGAATATCTCTTGATGTTTTCGGCCGCCACGCCGCTGTAACCATCTTTGCCCGCCGGGCAGGTCGCCAGACCGATGGCTTCCGTGTGTGTTTTCGGGTTGTTGGCGGTGTAGTAGATCCAATACTCGTCAAGAGTCTCGTTGTAGATCACCGAATCAAGGCGAAGGGATGCCGCCTCGTCGAACCCAGGCCCCGGTTTGCCTGTAAGGATGGGGTTGTTCACGTCTTCATGCCAAATGAACGGGTCGGAGACGTCGGCCCACGCCTTGGCGATGCATCCCGCGCTGCCGCCAAGCTTCATTCCGGCATAAAACATCACGAGCTTGCCGGCGTCCTTCGGATTGACCAGGATACACGGCTCTTGGACCTGGCCGTCCTTCCAGCCGCCGCCACCGCAGGGGATGATCATTCTTGGTTTCTCTCCCGCAAGCCACTCCAGGTTGAATCGCGCGAAGGAGATCTTTTCGTAAGGGTGTACTTTTCCGGTCTCGTAGAGGACGCCGATCGTGCCGTCCTTCAAGAACGCCACGCTCGAGTAGGCTGCGGGCCCAGGCTGAATCGTCCGCCCGCCGGACCAGGTCTTGCCGTCGTCGGTGCTCACTTTGATCGTGAGGTTCGTCCGGCCGCCGGGGCCGCCCGTGGGGTTGACGAACAGCAACCGCGGCTTCGCACCGTTGGCCGCGGGCTCGGCGTCGCGGATAATGCTTCCCTGACAGACGAATCCCGGCTCGCTTAGCGCGGGGTCGTCGGACTCCTCGAACCAGGTCTCGCCCCCGTCGCGGCTGCGAGCGACGTACCGGCATGACTTGCCTCGGTTGCTCCGGCAATTGAGCATCACAGCGCCGTCCGAGAGTTCGACGGCTTGCGACTCGTCCGTATTTCCCTTGACCGGTTCGCCCCGCCGCCATGTCTGCCCGTGGTCGTCGCTGTAGGCCACGCACGAGCGTGCCGGGGCGCCGGCGGCCGGAGCCCAATAGCCGGGGACCACCAGCCGGCCGGTCCGCAGTTGGACACCGACGCCCGGGCCGGGAATGAAACGCGGCAGGGCTTCGGTCAGGTCGCGCGGCGGCGCCCAGGTGACGCCCTCGTCGTCGCTCCACGTCAGGAGAACACGGCCGACGAACGAGTCCTTGATGTGCTCCTTCAAACCGCCGCGGACCTCGTAGCAGGGCAACCAGATTCGCCCGGTGCTCTTGTCGAGCACGGGGCAGGGGTTCATCACCGATTGACCCTTGCCCGGCAACACCGTCCGCATCGGTTCCCAGTTGACCCCGTAGCCGAAGGTGCGCGGGTAGCCGTTGAGATTTCGCGGAGACTGAGCCTCGGTGTAGAGGCTCCGCTTGAGAGTGAGGTCGGTGGGATCGCCGTCGTCTCCCTCGCGCGCCTCGATGAATGCCAATACTGTGCCGCTCGGCGCGACGATGAGCGCGGGGATGCGGTAGATATTGACGCTATCGTGGCCGCTAAGAAAGAGATCCATGTCGGTGAACGCGGGCTCCGCCGCCGATGCCTGCCGCAAAGCGGCAAACACGATGGCGACGCTCAAGAGGGACCACAACAGGCAGGTTCTCATGGGACGTGTCCTCCGACGGATTGGCGTGGTATACAGACACCATCGTCGCCCGACGCATTCTCGTTGTCAACGGTCTGATTCCCTGAAGGAACCGGAAACACACACGCGAGTTTCACCGGCACCGGCGCGTGGCACGTCCCTAAGCTTTTGGAGTGCGGCGATTCATCGCCGCTTTTCTCGCGGAGCCGCCGGTGTCGCCAGAGACTAAATGCGGCTATGAATCGCCGCACTCCGAAAACAGACACTCCCGCCCTTATTCGCCCTGCCCCCGGTTCAGACCTCGGTTGAGCGCGTGGAAGACCATCCCCCCCGGACAATATCGCCTTGGTCGTGACATTCATGGCCACTTTGCCGAGACATCCCAGTCATCTCAAATCTGGTGCCTGTCACCTTTGTTGTGCCGGGGGAGGGCTTGCTTTCCCTCTTCGGGATGTTATACTGGAGGGCTGCGCGGTGGGGGATTTGCCTTCGTCGGCTGTCGGACATACTTTTGGAGCGTTGAATTCACGGAATGCGATTTGAAGACATGAGGCTCATCGAGCCGCTGCTGCGTGCCATTCGTGGCGAAGGCTACACCACCCCCACGGCTATCCAGAAACTGGCGATTCCCCCCGCTGCCGAGGGCAAAGACCTGATCGGCTGCGCCCAAACCGGAACCGGCAAAACGGCCGCGTTTGCCCTGCCCATCCTCCAGCGTCTGCATCGCCGCGTCGCGGAAGCCGGTCCGCCTCCGAAACACTCGTCGAAGGCGGTCGCACGCCGGCCGATTCGGTCGCTGATCCTGACGCCCACGCGGGAACTCGCCGCGCAGATTGGCGAGAGCTTCCGGGTCTATGGTCGTTACGCGGGCTTGCGCCACACGGTGATTTACGGGGGCGTGAAGCAGCACTCGCAATGCGAGGCGCTGCGTCGCGGAGTGGATATTCTCGTGGCGACGCCGGGCCGACTTCTCGACCTGCACAACCAGCGCCTGTTGAGCCTGAACGAGGTCGAGGTGTTCGTTCTGGACGAGGCGGACCGGATGTTGGACATGGGCTTCCTGCCGGACATTCGTCGCGTGATCGCCCTCTTGCCCGAGCGGCGGCAGACAATGCTGTTTTCGGCGACGATGCCTCGCGAGATCCGGGCGTTGGCCGATACGATTTTGCGCGAGCCGGTCATGCTCAAGGTGGCGGCGAAGTCGGTCGAGGCCGACAACATCGAGCAGGCCGTCTATCTCGTCGACGCGCGGAGCAAGCCCGAGTTGCTGGTGCACTTGCTCCAAAACCCCAAGCTCAAGCGAATCCTTGTCTTCTCTCGCACCAAGCGGGGAGCGGACCGGATCACCATACGCATGACGCGGTCGGCGATTTCGGCCGAGGCCATCCACTCGGACAAGTCGCAGAACGCGCGGATGCGGGCGTTGCAGAACTTCAAGGAGGGCCGGACCCGCGTGCTCGTGGCCAGCGACATCGCCTCGCGGGGCCTCGACGTCGATGAGGTCTCGCACGTGATCAACTACGATCTACCCAACGAGGCCGAGACTTACGTTCACCGCATCGGCCGAACCGGTCGCGCGGGAGCTCGAGGGCAAGCGATCTCCTTCTGCAGCGGAGACGAGCGGGACAACCTTCGAGGGATCGAGCGTTTGTTGGGCAAGACCATTGCCGTCCTGCCGCATTCGATCACGGCGCCCGCGCGTTCGGCGCCGAGCAAGTCCGCGGCCTCGGCCAAGAAACCCGCCTTTGTCATGTCGGACATGCCGGCGGAGCGTCCACGCGGTCGAACCACCGCCGAGGAGAAGAAAGACGCCTTCTGGCAGAAGAGACGAAAACGCCGGAAGCCGGTGGTTGTGGGCGCCAAACGGTCCAAACGCCGCGCGGGCTGAGCGGGGTAGGGCGCGTGCTTGCACGCTCCCTACAGCACCCACGGAACGACGGCTTTGCGGCCCGACGGGTAGTCGGGGAACTCCTGCCGGTACCAGCGATGGTAGGCCAGCGCGCGGGGCACCAGGTTCGCCGCCGTCCAGAAGGCGAAGACCGCGCCGGGCAGCGACCAGGTCAGCAGCGCCCAGGCCGACCACTCCAGAAGCTCGCCGAAGTAGTTGGGACACGAGACCCAGCGGAACAGCCCGTCGCGGGGAATGTGGTATTGCCGGTCCCCCCCCGCCCGAAGCGACCGCAGGATGGCGTCGGACTGCACCGTGACGACCCAACCGACGGCGAAAAGAATCGTGCCCGCGAGAAAGCGAACGTCCCACAGCCACGCGACCGGATACTCCGGCGCCACCGAGAACAGGTAGCGTGCCTGAAGATACGGATTGATGAGTTGAAAGCCGAAGGCCGCCAGGACAATGGAAACCGGCACGCCTCGGTCGCTCCGCTTGAGACAGGGATAGACGAAGCCGCGATAGACGTAGTGGATGTCCCAAATCAGCAAGAACGCGACGGCCGCCGGGCCGCGATTCGTTCCGGCCAGAAAGAGCAGCGTGAAGACGACCGCGGCCGGACCCTCCATCAAGAGCCACGCAAGTTGCGGCGCAACGAGCGGTCCCCAGCCGGCTCGCGTGAATCGCCCGTAGGGCGCGGTCTTCCAGAGCAGTCCGAACATCGCCGCGACGCCCGCCGCGAACCAGGCCGCCAGTACAATCCAGTAGAACGCGTTCTCACCCACGATCGGGGCTCCAGACTACCGTGCAAACCCGATCTGGGCGCCGAATCCCTCGAATCCGAGGTAGCCCAGCGTCGGCGTGCCCGAGTCGCTCCAAAGCTGGCCCTCGTACGTTCCGCGGACGAACAGGTCGGTTCCGTTGGGCAATCGCCGGGCCCATTGGACCCCCAACTCGATTTCGCCGATGCCGAGCACTTCCTTGGCGTCGTGCATGGACACCGCCGGGATGCCTTCGTCGATGGCGTTGACGGCGACGCGATCGAGGTTCTTGTTCCCGTACAACAACGCCCCGCGAAACGAGCCGACGAACGCCAGACCGCAACCGCCGATGGGCCGAAGGACCTCGACGGCGACCACCGGCCCGACGCCCTCGAAGCGACGCTCCCACGAGAGCGATTTATCGATCACGCCCGCGTCGGCGACCGTCGCCTCGGTGGCCTGGCGCATCATCGCGTAGCGAATGCCGCCGCTGGCCACCAGCGTGAAGCCGCCCAGGGTAATCTCCTGCGTGCCCTCGAGGTCGACCGTGTGGGCCTCCAGCTCGTCGCGGACGTCGAGAACGTCGTTGGGAGGAAACGCCACGATCGACGCGGGAAAGATCACCGTAACCACCTGCGCCGACGCCGGGGTGAAGGGGCTCGATTGAAACGAATCGGCCGCGTGGTCGTACTGCCAGTATCGGGTCCGCAGGCCCAGCCCGTCGTCGCCCGCATAGCCGAACCACATCCGCGGCGTCAGGTCGAAGTCATACGAAAACGGCACCATCGACATCGGGCCGGCGCCGTCGATCACGGTCGCCTGAAACGACTCCTTGAAATGCGGCTTGGCAAACAGGAACGAGTAGCCGGCGTAGAGCCCGCCGCTTTGGCACTCGCCGTACGCGCCCGGCGCCGCCTGGCACTCGACCGGCGGGGGACACGTCCGGGCCGCGCGTAACGAGGCCACCTCGGACTCCAGGGCGTCCAGCCGTTGGGCCATCGACCACTGGACGTCGCCGGCGCCAGGGGGATTCGGCGCTTGGGCCATGGCTGCGGACGCGACCGCCAGAATCAACAACCCCCAAAGACAAGATCGCGACCGCGAACCGTGTTTCACCGGTCTCCTCCTTGATCATGGTGGTAGAGAAGCATGGGGATGGCAGCCTACCCCGCGAATGAGGGTACTTTCCCGCGTCAACCTAGAGCGGGCGGAGGATAGGGGAAACCGCTGGGCGCTGTCAAGACGACGTGGGCAAAAAAGAGGGGAAAACGCGGGCGGAGGGCGCAAGACGAAGCCCCACCGGCGGACCGGCAGGGCTGTGTGTTCGACTTTACAAACGGAGGCTAACTTCGACGACGCCAAACTAAGGCCAACAGGCCCATGGCGCCGCAGACCAACAAGACCAGCGTGGAGGGCTCGGGCACGCAGTCGTGAGTGATCGTGCCCTGAACCAACAGGTTCTCCCCGCCTTGCGGGTTGTCGTAGCGGACATCGATCGACACCCATTCCGGATTGTAGGGAATCGGAAGCCTGACGCCGACGTTGTGCAGGATTGTGCGCTCGCTGATTCCACCGCTGAAAATGATTTCCCGCCCGATCCACTCTTCGTGAAAGGAATCAGGCGGATTCTTGTCGTGGTCGGTTGCGAGATAGAGATCGTTGCTCCAGTTGATCGCAACCTTGACAAACACGGGCTCCAGCAACGGCTCCGGCCCCGGCGTCAACGTGATGTCGTAGGATACCTCCTTCCAGCGAGTGAAATCCAACGGGTGGTCATAGAACCACTGGTTCCACCACTTGCCGTCCTGGGCAAAGGGGTAAGCAATCCAGTCGCCGCTCGTGCCGTCTGGGTTTCCATACGGATCCCACCCGCTGCCGCCACCCGCAAGCATCTCGTTGGCGGCCGACATCTCGATCCAGAAATTGTCGGTCTTCGCCTGTGCCCACACCGATGTGGCCAGAGCGAAGACGAGCACCACGGCGGTGCCAAGAAGCAAGAACTTTTTCATTCGTTGCCCTCCTGCATTATGGGGTAGCCGCTCAAGATCCGGCGCGCACCGTACAATCAGCCCGAACGGCCAGCCTGGAGTGTACCGACTTTTCCTGTAATAGCAACGAAATTCCGGTTACCCCCCCCCAAGAAACGAAGATCGACAACAAATACAAGAACACCGCTACAGTAAGGTTTGTCGGACGCTTCAAGTCTGGCGGGTCCCGGTTCGGCGGGAGGAAAAAGCCGCCATGTGACAATAGGCGGATTGCCGTTCGGCCCACGGCGGCAGCATGACCGAAGTGGGCGGTTGCTTCAGAGGCTTCGGTTGTCCAAAAAACGACGGGCCGGCCTTCGCGAGGAAGACCGGCCCGATATCGTGCTCTCGTCGGTAAGAAAGCCGCCCGCGGCGATCAGTCCCTACACGACTGGCCTTCGGCCAGCTTGAGCGTGATCTGCTTGCGAAGCTCGTCGACCTTGCCCTTCTCGTCGGTCAGCAGGTTTTGGAGGGCCTGGGTCGGTTCGATGTGGACGCCGCCGCCGACGGGCGTCATCAGTTGGCCGCCCTTCCACTTGGCCGCCACCGCGGTCGCCACCTGCTTCGGCGCCTGGTACGTCTGGACCGCGAAGGTCTCCTCCTTGGCCAGAATGCCCAGGTCCCAGCCGGCCTTGGTGTAGTAATCCTCCTGCTGGAGGTACGCCGCGGCGACCGCCAGGTCGATCAGATTGCGCAGCTCGGCGAACACCGGCGAACGGTCGGCCAAGTCGGAGTACTTCGTCGTGAACTCGGTCACAAACGCCCGGCTTGCGCGGTTACCCCGGGCGGCGGTTTTGCGCGCGCCGTCGCCGGTGACCATCTCGTCCGCCCCGACCAGTTTCACCCCGTCGCCGACCAACTCCATCGCCAAGCCGTCGTCGCTGACGCGCACACAGTTGTACTCCGGCGTGAAGAACCATCGTTGCAGGGCGTTTCGGGATACCTGCGACGGGTCGGCCCGATCGACAAAACTCACCAGGCGCACCGGCGCCTGCTCCAGCCCGATGCCGATCAGCTTCATTCGGTAGTCGGCCTCGACCATGACCTGGGCGAAATGCGTCTCGGGCGAAACGCCGTCGACCGACACATTCTGGTTGCCCAGGCTGTTCTGCAATCCGTCGGCAATGGACTGCGTCTGGTCCGGCGTGGCGTGGATGCCCACGCTCTTGAGGAAATCCTGCATCGCGGCCAGACCCTCCGCCGTCGGATCGATCGAGCAGCCGATCACCGGGGTCTCCTTGCCGCCGGGCGGAAACGCGCGAAGCGCGACGACCATGTCCTGCAATTGCAGCGTCGGCCGCCCGTTGGTGATGCCCACGACGCGGCCCGTCAGGTCCGTCATCCAGCCTCGCGCCGGACCGGCCAGCACGATGTCCTTGGTCTCGGGGAAGAAGAAGATGTAGCGCACGCGCTGCAGCCCGGCGAGGTGACGCATCACGTCGGTCGGGGCGCCTTGGCGGTCGCGGATCGCTTTCTCCAGACGGTTGAGCGAGACCTTCCGCAACGCACTGACCGCCGCCACGTCGGGCTCGAGCGCCGCGCGGGCCGCCGCGATCCGCTCTCGCGTCAAACGCCCGTCCGGGTCCGCGACGACCTGCTTGTGCAACACGCCCTGGGCGTCCACGACGACGCCGGCGGGCGCGCTGAGGATTTGAGCCCGAGCGGGCGTCGTGCTCGACATGACCGCGACGACCAACGCCCAGGGCACCCAACCAGCGACAGTTTGCCAACGCATGAGCAACTTCTCCATTCGTGTCCGGTGACACTCCCACCCAGCCACGCGACGCTGCCGGGTGGGAGCGTTAAGTTGACGAAGCGATACCTCGGCGTCCGGGCGTCACACTGGCGCTCGCCCGGGGGAAGCCGCAACTTGAATTCTAATTAGGCAAACTAGGTAACGCAAATGGTTACTCACGAACCGACCGCGATTTCGTTGACCCCGCGATTGAGGGGCGAGCCAAATCGCCGTCGGATTCGTGACGTAAGTGTTTTGACCACAATAGGTTGCGTCATTCCCGTAGGCCGGGTCGCGATCCGGCGTGGTGAAGGGAACGCCCGCGGCGGCATTGCCGGGTCGTGACCGGCCTACGGGAACTGTCAATGGTTTGCCCACCCTGCTATCTCAGACGCGGAAGGATCTGCCTTCGGCCCTCGATGAACTCGGCAACGATGCGGTTGGCCAGTTCCAGCCGCTCGGCGATGGGAATCTCCGCGTGGCGATCCAACAGCATCACGCACGCGCTGAGCAGGTCGCCCGTGCCGGCCGTGTTCTTCAATTGTCGCACCGGACGGCTGGGCACTCGCGTCAATTCGCCGCGGCAGTAGTAGCCGGCCCCCTCGGCGCCGCGGTGCAGAACGACTGCCCGCACGCCCCAGTCGGTCAAACGGCGCAGGGTCGCGTCGAGGTCGTCGCAGCCGGCGAAGCGGCCGAGTTCGCGCTGATTGCCGTGCACCAGGTCGACCAGCGGCAGGATCTGCCGCACGGCCTCCAGCCGCTCGGCGATCCGCCCCATGTCGCCCGAGTTCCAGCACGGGTCCCAATTCAGGTCCAGCGACGTGGCGAGGCCTTGCGCGCGAGCCGCCTCGAGGAGCCGGCGATTGCCCCCGGCCAAGAGCGGCTCGGAGAACCAGACGTCGGCGCGGAGCAGGTGATCGGCGCCGGCCAGGGCCCGGGGGTCGACGTCGTCGTACGCGAGCGAGTAGTTGTTCGGCTGCGCGCTGATAAAATGCCGGCAGCCGTTCGTGAATCGCAACACCAGCGAGCTGCCGGTGGCGGTCGCCGGATCGCGGCGGACAAAGGGTCGCACGCCGCCCCGCCGCAGTGCCGCCTCCAGTCGGTCGCCCAAGGCGTCGGCGCCCAGCTTGCCGACGAAGCGAACCTCGGCGCCGAGCGCGGCCGCGGCCAGCGCGCTGTTGGCGCCGCCGCCACCGACGGTCTCCTCGATGAAATCGGTCGAGGTCTCGCCGTCGTCGAACAGGTAATCGCCCGGCGGCACCGCCGCCATCTTCACGTCGCGGCAGATGCTCCCCACGACGACCAGCCGCGTGCCGGCGAGCAGACTCTCATCGAGCATGGCAAAGGGACTCCGATATGGATTGCTCGGGTGGCACGCCCTGAAAAACGAAGGGCGTGGAACGCTGGAAAACCACGCCCTTCGTTCCTCAGGGACGTGCCACTCCATCGGCCAGGGCGCGGCGAACGAGGTCCGCCAACAGGTGCTCGACGACCAGGTGAATCGCTTCCGTCTGCGGCGTCGATTCGACCGGCACGAGGATCGAGCAGTCGGCCTCCTCGTGGAGCGTGCCCCCGTCGAAGCCCACCAGGGCGAGCCACGCCGCGCCGACGTCATGGGCGTAGCGCAGCGCGCGGACCAGATCGCCGGAAAAGCCCTTTCCCCCGTGCACCGAAATCAGGATCACAAGATCGTCCGCCGCGAGCAGGCCGCGCATCTGGTTGGCGAAGACGTCTTCCCGGGCGGCGTCGTTCGCCCAGGCCGTGTACAGGGCGACGTTGTCGGTCAGGCAGCGGGCATCGAAGGGCCTGGCGCCCGGCGGAATGACGAACTTCGCCAGGTCGCAGGCGAAGTGCTGCGCCGTCGAGGCCGACCCGCCGTTGCCCGCCGTATAGACGCGTCCCCGCCGCCGGTAGCACTGCAAGAGCATCTCGCCCGCCCGGGCGATCGCCGTCTGGTCCAACTCGCGCAGCAGCCGGACCGTTTCGTCAAGGAATTCCGCGATCATGCATTCTCCCACGATAGACGGCCGGGTGGCACGACCCTGAGCCCCAGGCGAAGGGCGTGGCCGCCGACCGTTCACTCCTCGTGTTTCGGATCGGTGTGTCTCGGATCGGTGATGTACTTACGATATCGGTCGAGGCGTCGCACGGCAAGGACGCCGGGTAATGGCCCACGGCTGGTCCTTGCCCGCGCGGTCACTTTGTAGCCTCCTCGACAATCGCGATTTCCTCCGCGGTGAGGCCATACAGGTCATACACCAGCCGGTCGATCTCCGCGTCCGTCGCGTCAATCTGCCGCTGGACAACGGTCTTCTGCGATTCCGACTTCGCAGCGGCAAGGTGCTTGTGCAACGAGAGCATGGAACCGACCAGATTCAATATCCGATCGTGCTTGGCCTTGTCCAATGGCTCGGAGAAGTCAATCGGGCAAATGGGAAGCAAGGACAAGAACTGCCGGTTTGCGGAGCGCCAGCCTCCCCGGAACGGAGCGCTGATGCGTGGGAAGTACCATCGCATCAGCCGGCTGTTGAGAATCGCCAAGAGGAAGGTGAGCCCGAGATTTGCGTATGCCGGTTTCAGGGTTACGCCACCAACATCCACGTTGTCCAGAAAATGGCTTCCGTCAGCGTCGTAAGCGGCATGAAGTTGCTCGACGAGCCGAGGCACGCACAACTTGATCCGTTGTTGTATGCCTAGGTTTTGACTTCGCCCAAGACGATGCCAATCCGACCCTCGGAATCTGCCTTTTTCGCGTCCCGCCAATCGCTTCTGGTTTTGCAGAAGGTATGCCGCCGTCTTGGGCGCCTCACGCTCAAGCGTTTTGAAGTCGATCAACGTGGCGCGGCAATTCTCGACGGCGTAGGGAAATAGGATGTACTGACGGTTAGGCAGCGTGCCGTATCGGCCCACGTCCGTTCCGCTCACGATAGGATGCAGCAGTCGCTTCTCGAATACCCATTTCCGCCCAAGTGCCTTCGACATGAGGCAACGTGTTCGGCTGCTTTCGCCGACAGATTCCATGATGTACACGTCGTCCGCGCTGGTCTGCAGGCCGACGAAGACGTCGGCAATGTCGCCCAATTTCACCGACATTCCCGTCAGTGTGGCAGACAGGGCCGCACCATTTCCGACCTGAAAGTTCCATTCGGCGGCGGTGATCTGGCATGCCGAAATCGTGCCTTGCGCGACGAACTCCTCGCCTGGAAGGAGGTTTGTTCCGTTTTCCGACGTCCTCCATGCAATGAGGTCTTTCAATCGGACAAATCGACAGTCGTCGGCCGGCGATTGGTCCAGAAACAGCATGCAGGTGTAGGTCGTTGCGCCGTCAAAAACCTGCTGGTCGCCAAAATGGACCACGTGCGACAGATGCTTGCCCTCGGCAATAATCGCTCGCACCGGTTCGCCGTACTTGGAATTAAAGAACTTGTGCGGGCAGATGAAGCCAACGTGCCCCTTGGAATTGAGCAGATTCAAGCCTTGTTCGATGAAGACAACGTAGATGTCATAGTTTCCCGTCCGGGCAGAACGGAATAGCTTCTTGTAGATCTCGACCTCCAACGGCGCCCATTCCTTCATCGTCTGGATGCGAATGTACGGCGGATTGCCAACGATGCAGTCAAAGCCTCCCGCCTTCATGGCGTCGGGAAAGCCCCGCTTCCAGTCGAAGGCATTGACCCGTCCCATCTCGACGGCGTCGGGAAGCAACTCGCCCGCGAAGTAGTCCGGGCCGATCAGCGAGTTGCCGCACTTGACGTTGTCGGAGAGGTTCGGCAACGCGCGATCGTGGAAGAGCCGCTGTTGCTCGCTTACGCTCTCGTCGGTCTCGCCCTTCAAAACCTCCAACAACAACGACAGCTTGGTCACCTCCACGGCCTGCGCGTCGATGTCCACGCCGAAAACGTGCGTCGTCAGAATACGCTTCTTCTCGCCGATCGTGAGCCGCCAATGCGCGTTGCGGGGGTCTTTGTAGACAGCCTGCTTGTGCCTTGCCGGGCTGTGTTCGCTGTACCACTTCAGGCAGTGGTCAAGTAGGCATTGATAGGCGCCCAACAAGAACGATCCCGAGCCGCACGCCATGTCCAAAATCCGCAACGGCTGCTTCCCGTTGCGCAGTCCGGCCAGTTGCATCGGGCTTCGGCCCTCAATCCGTCGGCCAACGGTGTGCTTCACGATGTAATCGACGATGTACTTCGGCGTGTAGTAGACGCCACCGGCCTTGCGGACCTCGGGCTTCTCCTCAACCTTCGCCTGATGGCCGGCCGTCAGACGGATCACCTTGCCCAGGAATCGCTCGTAGACGGTGCCCAGGATTTCGACGGGCATGACGCCGAAGTGATAGGGCGAACCGTGAGCGAAGTAAAGGCTTTGCAGGATCGGCCTGAATACCTTGTCATCGACCGCGAGCTTGGGCGTGATCCGGTCGGGCTCGTCGTCGGTGTCCGTTTCCTTTTGGAAGTGGAACAGGCCGGAATTGTACTTCTCGTCGGCTTTGTGGCACAGGTCGCGCATGAAGCGCCCGTAAATGTCACCTTGCTCACAGAGCCTCAGAAGCTGGTCGGACGGTTCAAGCCGCCGATCCTCCGCCATGCGAAGGAACACCACCCGATCAATCGTCGATTGCACGGCGGCATTCAAGTCGTCGGAGGAAAGGCCCTCGTTCCGAATCGCCATGTTTCGGGCCAGGACGTCCCGCCAGCCCTCGATTTCCTTCAGGAATTCCGCGTCCACTTCCGAAGTGCCGCGTTTCCGCTTGGAGGCGGCATACTGGTCGAACGCCCCGGACCAGACGGCCTCGCGGGAGAAGAGGTCCCACAATTCCCGCCAGCGGTCGGCGTACTCCTCATAGCGGAAGAAGAAGACCCGCGCCCGACTCGCCTTGTCGCTTTGCTTGGGGCGAATCGTGCAGTCGTATACAGCCAACTCCTCGAAGTCGGTCAGAATGGACAGGGCCAGCTTCGCGCTCCATCCGTACCGCCGAAGTTGAAACGCCGGGCCGGGGTCCGCGCCGATGTTGACGCCGCACTTCTTGGCCTCGGCATAGAACTTGGGCAAGCTCCCCACGCGAAACGTGTAATCCGGGGCCTTCTGCTGGCCCTCCACGTCAAGGCTGTCTTCGAAAACGACTTCCCGGTATTGAGGCGCGACCATCGCCGCGCTTCGCACGTCCCAGCCCAACGCCTCGAACAAGGGGTCGACGAGCATCTGACGAATATGCGCTTCCTTGACGCCAGGGGCGACAAACGCTTGACGATTCGTCGTGAAGTGCCGGCACAGCTTCACGACGTCTTCTTTGCCTTGCTCAAAGGTTTTGCTCATGCTTCGCCTGTCGTTTCCGCGCCGCGCGGGGCGATACTCGATTCCACCAGCCAACGATTCGCGCCGAGATTTTCTTCGCCCCCCATTCTAACAGGCTTCAGAATGTCCACAAGCCACTGGGCAGCGGGTAGCACCGACGATTTTCCGGAGCACGCTGTCCATTTGCTGGAGGTGGTTCGGAAGATCGTCAGTGCCGCGCAGGGCGTTCACCCCCGCCGCCGCTTGAGCGTGTCGAGCAGGACCGCGGCGAGGATGACGGCGCCGAGGATGACTTTCTGGGTGTAGCTCTCGACTCCGATCAGGTTCATGCCGTTTTGGATCACGGCGATAATGAGCGCGCCGATGAGCGTGCCGAGGATGCGGCCTTCGCCACCGGAGAGCGACGTGCCGCCAACGACCACCGCGGCGATGACGTACAGCTCGTACATCTGCCCGTAGGTGGGCGAGCCGGCTTTCAATTGCGACGCGGTGATGACGCCGCCCAAGCCGGCCAGCTCGCCGCCGACGAGGTAGACGAACAGCACGACCCGTTTGACCGGCACGCCGGAGAGCCGGGCCGCCTCGACGTTGCCGCCCACCGCGTAGATGTAGCGCCCGATGATCGTCTGGCTCATCACGACGTGCGCCACGGCGTAGAGCACGACCATCAACAGCACGGCGTTGGGGATGCCCGCCAGTTGGCCGCGGCCCAGCGAGATGAACCCGTCGGGCACCTCGTGGATCGACTGGCCTTGGGACAGGAGGTAGGCCAGTCCGCTGGCGACGAGCATCATGGCCAAGGTGACGATAAACGGCGGGATGCGAAACGCGGTGACCATGACGCCCGAGAACGCGCCGACGGCGGCACACGCGGCGATGCCGCCGACGCTGCAAAGCACCATGCCCAGGGCCGTGGCCTGGTTGGCCCCGGCGACGTCGCGCACGAGCGCGGTGGTGACGACGGCCGACAGGGCGATCAGGCTGCCCACCGAAAGATCGATCCCGCCGGTGATGATGACCATCGTCATGCCAATCGCCAGAATCGCAATCACGGCGATCTGGTTGGCCACGTTGATCAGGTTCTCGCGTTTGAGGAAGTTGGGCCACCGCGTGCTCTCGGGCCGAACGAGCCGGACGTCGCCCAGCCCGGGGTACCGCCGGCCGAGATCCTCGAACACGGACCAGTCGGCGGTGGTCGGGCTGCACGCAATCGCGGCCAGCGGCTGCTGGGTGTCGGTGACCCGGACCAGCGCCCGGCGTGCGTCGGCCGGGTCGCCCGAGACGACGTCGACCACGCGGTATCCGCCCGCTTCGAGCGCATCGCGCAGCGCCTCGGCGAACCGGCATTCTTCGTCGCTGGGCCGTACGACGATCAGCACGCCGTCGTCGGGCTGCAATGTCTCGGCCAGCCGCGCGGCAAGTTGCCGGCCGCTCGCCGCGCCGCTGGGGGCCTGGCGGTCCACGGTCAAGACGCTGAACATCGCCGCCAGCACGAGCAGCACGGCGAGCATCCCGTAGTTGGACAGCAAACGCGACACGTTCGGCCTCCGTTGTCGTTTCAAGCCTCACCGGGGACTGGTCCATTTTTCGGCCATAAGGCGTGCATTGCCGAAAAGCCGTCGGCCGAAAAATGGACCTGTCCCCTTTCGTTTCACGCGACCGCCAAATCCATGATCTGCTCCTGAGTCGCCCGGGCGACGTCGGTGATTTCGCCGGTGATCCGTCCTTCGTGCATCACGAGGATGCGGTCGCTCATGCCCAGCACCTCCGGCAGCTCGGAGCTGATCATCACGATCGCCATGCCGCGAGCGGCCAGGTCGTTGATCAGGCGGTAGATTTCGTACTTGGCCCCGACGTCGATTCCCCGCGTGGGCTCGTCGAACAGGATCACTTTGGCGTTCTGCTGGAGCCACTTGGCCAGGACGACCTTCTGCTGGTTGCCGCCCGAGAGGTTGCGGACCGGCTGCTCGAAGTGAGGCGTCTTGATCTGCAAGTCGTCGACGAATCGGACCAGGGCCATGCGTTCGCGCGGTCGGCGGACGAAACCGAACGAGGCGAATTGGGGCAGGTTGGGCAAGCCGAAATTCTCGCGGACCGAGAGCCCCAGCACCAGCCCCTGCGACTTGCGGTCCTCGGTCAACAGGCAGATGCCGGCGCGGATGGCGTCGCGAGGGCAGCGGATCGAGAGCGTCCGGCCGTCGAGCACGATCGTGCCGCGGTCGGCGACGTCGGCCCCGAACACGAGCCGCGCGGTTTCGGTCCGCCCGGCGCCGACCAACCCGGTCAGCGCGAGCACCTCGCCGCGGCGGACCTGGAAGGAGACATCGCGTACCCGATCGCCGCGGCGGAGTCCCTCGACGCGCAGCCGCGGTTCGCCCCTCTGCACGGACCGCTTGGGAAACTCGTTTTCCAACCGGCGGCCGACCATCAGTTCGATGAGCCGCTCGCGCGACAACTCGGCGGTGGGCTGCGTGGCGACGTGCCGGCCGTCGCGCAGCACGGTCACCCGGTCGGCAATGGCAAAGACCTCCTCCAGGCGATGCGTCACGTAGATCACGCCGATACCCCGGCGTTTCAACCGGCCGATCACCGCGAAGAGCTGCTCGACCTCGCGGGTCGTGAGCGTGGCACTGGGCTCGTCCATGACCACCAGCCGCGCCGAGCACGACAGCGCCTTGGCGATTTCGACCGCCTGCTGCCCCGCCACGGGCAGGTCGCGGCACGCCGCGTCGGGATCCACCGCGATACCCAGCCGCCGGAACAGCCGCCTCGCTTCCCGCCGCTCCCGCCGATGGCGAAGCAAGCCGGCCCACGTCCGCTCGCGGCCGAGAAAGAGGTTCTCGCGTGCCGACATCGCCGGCACGAGGTTGAACTCCTGGTAGATCACGGCCACGCCAGCCCGAAGGGCGTCGAGGGGCGTACGAATCAGCGGGCGGCGGCCGGCGATTTCGATCGTGCCGGCGTCCGGCCGATGCGCGCCGCTGAGGACCTTGATCAGCGTGCTCTTGCCCGCCCCGTTCTCGCCCACCAGCGCCAGCACTTCGCCGCGCAGCAGTTCCAAGTCGACGCCATCCAGAGCGTGGACACCGGGGAACGACTTGTGTACGCCGCGCATCCGCAAGAGCACGTCGGCCGCGGGCGTTCGGGAGTCCGTCGCGTCATGCACGGGTTCACCTACGGCAACGCGGGGTCCGCCATTGCGTCTTCCCGGCGATACAGCCGCGTCGGGATGAGCTTCTCGGCCGGCACGTCTTCTCCCTCGAAGTACTTGACAATCAGACGCATCGTCTCGGTGCCGATGGTGCCGGGCGACTGGACGGGCGAGGCGTAGATCTTGCCCTGTTTGATCGCCTGCTTCGCCTCCGGCTGGCCGTCGAACCCGACCACCTTGACCTTGCCCGCCTTGCCGGCGTTCTCCAATGCGGCCACGACGCCCAGGGCCGAAGGATCGTTCACCGCGAAAATGCCATTGAGATCGGGATGGGCCTGAAGGACATCCTGGGCAACGCGGAAGCTCGTTTCGCGGTCTCCGTAGCCGGGCCATTTGCCGACGATCTCGATGTCGATCTCTGGCTTCTTGTTCTCCTCGGCGATGCGCGTCTCGAACGCCTTGGTCCGCATCATCGCCGACTCGACGATCGGGTGGTCGATGATGGCCACTTTGCCGCGGCCGCCCAGCGCCTCGATCATCGCCGTGGCCGCCTCCAGCCCGCCGCCGTAGTTGTCCGACGCCACGTGGGCGACGACCTTCGCCTCCGGTGCCATGCAGGCGATGTCCGCCGTGAACACGGGGATCCCCGCCCGGTTCGCCTCCTGGATCACCGGTCCGATCGACTTGGAGTCGCACGGCGTCAGAACAATGGCACTGACTCCCTTGACGAGGAAGTCCTTGACCTGGTTCTGCTGCCGGGCGGGGTCCATCTCGCCGCTGACGACAATCAACTCGTAGCCGTGCTTGGCCGCCTCGGCCGACATCGCGTCGCTGATCTCCTTGAAAAAGGGATTCGTCAACGTCAAGAGCGACACGCCGACCGTCCCGCGGACTCGCTCGCCGCCAGTCGATGGACTACCACCCTGATCGACGGCGTTCTTGCCCGAGTCGCAGCCCCCGAAAACCACGACAAGGACGCCCAGGACGAACGTCCATCGCTGCAAAGCGGCCATGCGAGTACCTCGCCTCGGTTTGGAGCGAGTCAAGAACCAGCGCCGCCCGAGACGGTGGCGCAGCGTCCCGTAAGTGGTTCATTCGGAATGAGTTACGGACAGTGGAGACGATCGGGCTCGAACCGACGACCCCCGCCTTGCAAAAGCGGTGCTCTCCCAACTGAGCTACGTCCCCTTGCCTTCATCTTCGCCGATTCGCCCCATCGCGACAAGCCGGGGTGGCCGGAAAAGGGGTGGCCGGAAAAGGTGGCAGGCGCCAAATCTGGGCAGCCGGGGCGTTTTGGTGCTACAATGCCCCTTGGAAACGAATTCCGGAGGGCACAATGTCTGGTGGAACCGAATCTCCGCGAGCGGGGGAACCGCCCGTGGTCATGGCGGAAGTGGTTACCTGGGGAGACCGGCGGGCTCGTATTGCCCCCGAGCAGCCGCCCGTTCGGTGGCGGGAACTGCTGGCCGTCGTGTTGCTGGTGGTCTTGGCCGACGTGACGCTTTATCGGGCGTATGGGTTAGGCATACAGGGTGTGCGTCGTTTCTCGTACCACGTCCGCCACCGTTCAAAGTCCTCGTAGAGTTTTTTGGTCAACGGCTTCCCGTTGGTCAGCAGGTGCTCAAAATCGACTTGGCCCTTGAACGTCACCACCAATACACCCTTGGCATCTTTGGTCACGAAGATGCCGTTGCCATTGCTCATCGTCGTTTCGGAAAACAAGTGCAACAAGAATCGCCTCTGGTCGTCGTAGGACAACTTCCTCCAGTCCCTGCCCTTGTACATCTGCCGCAATCTCACCCGCGTTAGTCGGGCCTCCAACTGGGTCATCTTGGGGTCTGGTAGGGACGATAGCTTGGCTTCTAGGGCCTCCAGTTGCCGCCCTAGGGCCTCTCGGTCTGCCTTGAGGTGTTCATGCTTACCCAAGAGTAGCTGAAGGTCCATGCCCCCAGCTACGGCATCAGCAAGGCGGTTGATCTGAAGATCAACGGCGGCTAGCTGCTTGCCCATATCGGACCGTTCATTGTCCAACGCTTTCCGATCCGTCGCGGATGGTGCCGCTGCCAGTACAGCCTTATCAAACGCAGGCTTATCTAGGAATGCCTGATACAAGTAGTCGAGGATAGCCGCCTCTAGGTCATCACCCGGAACGGTTTTGATCTTGCACTCCGGTCCGTTATGCTGGTGGTAGTACCGACGGCCTGTGTTTCGTTGCTCACGTCCGGTCAAGCTCTTGCCGCATACAGAACAACGGAGAAAGCCAGTCAGTACATAGCGCTTCAGGTCGCTACGGCTGTTCGTCCGCTTGAAGGTCATCGTCGCCTTGACCTTCCCCAAGAGCTTCTCGGATATGACTTCGGGCATCCCCGGCACGGGCACCCCCGTATCAATCTCCAGGTCGGGGCACTTGAATCGGGCTTCATACTGACCGGCAAGCTGGCCGTGGTGAACCCAAGTGCAGATTCTTGACGGTGCTACACCCAATTCCTTACCCAGTTCCGTAGTGCCTGCCTCGCCTTGCACGTACCGCTTGAGGATCGCGGCTATCTGCTTGCCACGATCCGTGACGTACCATTTGCCCGTGGCCTCGTCATAGTCACGGCCTATCGGACGGGCCTTCTTCCCAGACCAGGGGAACCCATCGGCAGCCTTCCGCATACGGCCACTGATACACCTTTCCGCGATCCTCAGTCTTTCATCGTCGGCAATACCCGCCATGATCCAGTTCGTCAGCTTGCGGTGCCGATCACGGGTATCATATTTTCCCTTGGTGTCAACCGTGTCAATCTTGAACGCTGTTTTGAGTGTCTTGGCGGTCGATACAATATCCAAGTCATCGCGGCCGAAGCGGTCAATATCGTTGACCACCACTATGTCAAACTTGCCAGCGGCGGCATCCCGAAGCATTTCTTGGAACGCCTCGCGGCCAGCGATCTTGGAGCCCGTTTTGCATTCGTCAACGTAGCACTTGACGAACTGCCAGCCCTCTCGGACGCACAAGTCATTGATCCGTTCCCGCTGGTTCGGAATGGACGTGCTATCTTGTTGCTTCTTGTCCAGCTTCTTTTTGTCCTGCTCCTCGCCGCTTTTGTGGCCACCACTGGTGCGAGCATAGCCCGCAGCCCTCAGTTGCTTATCCGTTGCTTTTGCTTTTGGCGTCTTGGCCATGATCCTTATCCCCCTATGCTTACCGACCACGCACACCCCCTAGCATACAACCTCCGAAGCGTCTTTCAAGACCGAGTATATCGTCGGCCTACTCAGCCCCACGGTTCTGCTGATCGCCGTAACCCTTTCGCCGCTAGCACGCATCGCGCGGATCGTCCTTTCCTGAGTCGGCGAAACTTTCTTTCTTTTGCCCGCGATGCTCCCACCCCATCGGACGCCTCGGGCTCGGGCGGCAGCTTGTCCAGCCGCTACACGTTCGCCTCGTAACTCCGTTTCAAATTGGGCTACGCTTGCAAGGACGTTCGCCATGAGTCTGCCAGCGGAGGTTGATAAATCTAGCCCTTCCTTCATCGAAACGAGGTTGACCTTGCGTTCCCGTAGCTCTTCAAACAAGCTGGTGAGCCCTCGGGCTGTTCGTCCAAGCCGGTCAAGCCGCCAAACCACCACGGACTCAACCTTGCCTGCTCGGATTGCTGCCTCTAGCTTTTTCCAGCCCGGCCTATCCATGCTCTTGCCGCTGGCTACGTCGCGATACCACTGGACTGGGGCAGCTTGGCCCAAGCTCCAGCGGTCTAGGTCAGGCTGTTGGCTCTTGGTGTCTTGCCCGGTGGACGATACACGCACGTAAATGGCAAGGTGTTTCACGGTTTGGGCTCCTGTTTACTTTCGTCTGTCTTGGCCTCTTCGGGCTCTTCGGGGGGAACGCCGACGCCGATGATGGTGATTGGTCCGCCCCCTGTTACAATTGTCAGCCTGCCTAGGCCGTCCGGGTACTTCGCCAGCCTCTCGGCCAGCGTCTGCTTGGGCTTTTCCTCTGCCTTTGCCGGGTCTTTCTCGTCGTCCATTGGTCTAGTCTCCCTTGTGGTCTTGTGGTTTGGTTTGCCCCACTTCCGAATTATATCAACCTACGAAGATTACGTACAGGTGGCAACCATGAATTTTACAAGATACCTTCCGATTCCAGGGGGGATAAATCGGGCTGTCCCCCTGGGGTTTGGCTGGGGCATCGGACGGATACCCACTTCTTACAGACGAGGGGATACCCTAGCAGAAAGCTCGGGTAAGAGAAGGCTACAGCCTATTGCGTACCCGCTTGGGTTTGGCGGGCTGGGGCTCGGGCGGGGCTGGCGGTTGGGGCTTGCTGGCCATAGCCTGCTTGAACCGCATAAGCACTTCAGCCTCATCCACCAAGTAGGTGGGGTCGGGGGTTCGCATGGTGCTTGTGTCTACGGGCTTATTCTGGGGGGTAGGCTGCGGGGTAGGCTGGAAGCGGTTCATATATCACTCAGCACCTAACGATACAACCGGCCCACAGTGGCCCCACGTGGCCCGTGGTTGTGTCCAGGGGTTGCCATAGTCCAATCACACCAGGGGATGCCCCAACGGCGTCCCTTGGCCCCTACAATCGCGCTGGACGGCTGGTTGTGGGGCCAAGGTTAGGGCTGCCCTGGGGGCCGTACAGGCAAGTCCGGCAACTGGTGAGCTTGTTTCCCTTCGTTCGGGGTGTCCAGCTATCCCACAGCGTAGCCTAGCACGTCTAGCCCTCATCACGATATGGACAACCTCGCGGTAGCTCAATCGCCGCCTAGCCCTAAGACTGTCCGCCAGTTCAATCAGGCAAGACCACCATATCGGATCGGCTAAGATTCGTTGGGCACGTTGCAGGGCTCGGGCATACTCTTGGTCTTGCTGATCGGCTGCCATTCTTCCCAGGACAATTCCCAGAGAAACCGCGTCAACTAGTTGACTAGGTTTGCTGATCGGCTGCCATTCTTCCCAGGACAATTCCCAGGGCTCGTTTGTCGCTTGGCTCGTTTGTGAAGTCGGGTTCTGTCTGTCCAGCATTGAAAGCATCAGCAAGGGGGCCACCTAACAGCATCGCCAAGAGCATCCTACGATAGGCTTGCCTTCGTTCAAGCGTCCTTGGCTGGTCAAGCCCTCGGACAGCCAGCTTCCCGTACCAGCCGTAAGATGTTGGTTTGATGCTGACACGATCGAATGGCAACCCAACCGCGAGAGCTACGATTGTGTGGCCAGCTTCGTGGATCGCAATATCTTCTAGGGCGGTCATCGGATATTCCACTGGTACGGCCTAGCACCTACTGACTCATCGCCTTCTCGCGCTGGCCTTGGTTGTGGGCAACACTGGCAAGTGCCGATCGCAAGTCCATTAGTTCCTTCTCGTTGGCGTAGAGTTGCTGAGTCACCTGGCGGATCACTTCGCCGAGCCTTTGCTGTGAAGCGGTAGCGGCGGCTTGTAGTTGGTTGCCCTGGGCGGCAGCCTCTCCCATCCCTCGGGCATCGGCTTCCTTTGCTTTTCGTTCCGTGTCGAGGCTGCCCTTACCCGCTCTCTCGAATACGTCACGATCGTGGGGACTCATCTTTCCGATCCATTGTTGCTCAGCCTTCTTGCGTTCCTCGGGCCCGAGATACTGCATTGCCTCGGACGCTTGTTTTCTCGTACCAGTTCCAGCAAGGGTAGCTTCAATGGATCGGACAACGTGCTGTTGTTTACTAGGTGAAGCCAACGAGATACCCGCCATATCGTTAAAGGTCTTGGTACGCAGTTCAAGCTCTTTTGCCGCGTGTGCCTTGTACTGGGTTTCAAGCTCGTCGTAGTGTTTCTTGTTGGCTTCAAGTGCTTTGTCATTCGCGGTCTTTACCGTATCCGCGTAGGTTAGCCTGGATTGAATCTCTTCCTGCAAAGCGGATATCGTTTTCTCAATCGCACCTTCCACCTTGCCTTGTGCTTGCCCAAGGGTAGCACGATCGGCAACGCCACCTGTTGACTCTGCCCCTGCCGTAGCCAGCCCCTGCCTCGCATAGTACAGGCTGGTACGAGCTTCGGCGGATCGGCTTACGGACTCAGCAACAGTCGGGGCGGTAAATCTATTCTGCATACCCCGACGTTCAATGTCGGTTCTTGACTCAACCAAGGCTTGTTCTCGGGCATCCCTAAAGGCTTTACCACCTCGGGTGAATCGGTCTTGGCCTCGGGCTAACTTATTCTCAGATTGCGTTTCCTGGATGTATGGCTCCCAATACGCTCTAGCGGGCTTCTTGTGCCAAGGTGTATCCTCTTCCTTCTGGTCGCCAAACAGCAAGCCAGCCGCTCCCTTGCCGATTTTGCGTCCCATATTAGACGCAAAGTTTTCCTTGCCAGTTACGATACTGACAACGGCGGCAGTGATGGTCACGGCTTCGGCGGCTAGCACAAGGCCAGCCGTTACGGAAGCGCCCGATAGGCCGATGCCGGCGATGCCAGCGGCGGCAACACCCTTACCGGACGCGGCAGCCCCAGCTATCGCACCACCACCAGTTGCGGCTTGGGCGGCGGCTAGCTTCGTCTGTGCTACGGCGGCACCCTCAGTTGCGGCCCGGTAGGCTGTCCAGCCCTCAATCAGTTTGTCGATCGTCGTGACACCAGCGTGCAAGGCAGTGAATGCACCTTGAATTTTGACGAACCCCTGCAAGAGCTTTTTCGTATTGTCTTCACCAGCAAGCCCGAGCAACAGGAAACCTTTCGTCAGTTGCATCGCACCGCGTAGCGTTCCGAGCAAGGCACCTTCCAGGGCTTTGTTTGCGTGAACGGCTAGTTGCTGGGATTGCTTTACTTGCTGAAGTGCCTTGGCTTGCTCTCGGGCTGTTTCTTTTGCGGCAGCCTGCTTAGACTTCTCGGCGGCAACAGCTTCTTTCTCTTGCTGCCTGAGAATGTCGATGGTTCGTTTATTCTGGTCTACCTGGGCGGTTGCCACCTCCTTAGCGGTTTGTTTTGCCGCGTCGGTTATCTGCTTCTGGGTGTCTCTGGCCATCTTCGCTACGTTGCGAAATCCGGCGTCAAGGCCAGTGGACCCTTCTGCGGTGAGTATAATGGTCGGGAGTTTTCGGGCGCGTGAATAAGGTGGATTCGCCGATGAGGAGTGGAGACTCCAGGAGGCGAATGGATGACGAGGACGCGTAGAACGTTTTCGGAGGCTTTCAAGGCGAAGGTGGCGCTGGCGGCGA
>JAPLNP010000356.1 GCA_026401055.1 Planctomycetia bacterium | reverse complement strand
ACGGCTCGCCCGCCCCATTTCGCCGCCCAAGGGACCCTCGCCGACGAGTAGGACCGGGGAGCGGCGAGTTCGCCGTCGGGACCCATCACGCAAACACGCATAAACTCCATAGACGTTCTCCGGTGGCTTCCGCGGGGCGGGGGGAAACGGTGACGGGCGTGTTTTGCCCACCCAAAGTATGCGGGCACCGGCAGGGTGGGTCGAGCGCGGCGAGGCCCGCCATCCGTCAGCTACATGGACCCGTCGCTGCCGATGCGTAGCTGCGCAAACGACGACACGCGCTATCCACCTGATGGCGCGAGTGGGACAGGCCGGGCACGGTCGCCCGGCATCGCCCTGTCCGAGAAAACGCGGCCCGGCCCTTCAGCGGTGCTTGCCAGCGCAACCGTGCGGCGTAAGAATAAGGGGCATCCGCGGCTCTGGCACGGCGATTGCTTCTGGCTGGCAGCACTTGAGCACGCAAGACCATCCTCTTCGGCTTCTTCTGATTCTCTTGATCGCATCGACGCGGAGGTGTGTCCGAAACACGCGGGGAGTTCTGCCAACGCTTCGCGACCTTACGGAAAACTCGATCGGTTGTCGGCCCGTTCCACTTCGACTTGTTTGAAGGAGAGAAGTCATGACACGCTCGACCGGGATTTGGCGGCTCAGCGCGGCGCTCGGCCTCATCGGAGCGATCTTTCCGGCATCGGCGGCGTGGGCCGAGTATCAGACGGGCACGGCTCTGAAGCCGACCGACGCGGTCAAGACCCTGACCGTCAAGATCGACGTGGCCTCGGACTCGAAGAACCTGGACGAGCCGGTCGCGTTGGACTTGGGACTCGGGTTCCCGCTTTGGCTGGGCCGCGTCGGCCGAAAACCCGCCGAGGCCGTCCCCTTCGGCGCGGTGCCCCAGAAGGCGACGGCCACGGACACGGTTGCCGCCGGCAGCAGCGCGACCTTCACGTTTGAACTCAGCGGGTAGACCGGCGACGACGCCTTCCTCACCACTGGCCAACTGCTCGACGGCGTCCAAGTCTCCGACGTCGCGAGGATCGGTTTCGCCGGCCGCGGCGACACGAACTGGACGCTCGCCGGCTATGAAATCCGCGTCAACGGCGAACTGCTCGCCTCGAACGACGCCGTGAAACAAAAGGCCGGCGATTCACAACAGGAAGCGCAGCTTGAAATCGCCGACCTCGGGCTGAAGATCGCGCCCTTGAAGAAAGAGGCGGAAGACCTCAAGGCCCTCGACGAGGCGAAGCTGGCGACCGACAAAGACCTCGAAAAGCTGGCCGACACCCAGAAAAAACTGGAACCGCTGGCCGAGCAACTCAAGCGTCTCGAGGGCCAGGTCGCCGGGCGATACCCCTGGTTCCAGGAGGCGAAGTTCCAGCCCGAGTGGCTCGCCAAAGCCTCGGCCAAGTCGGTCAAGGTCACGGTGTTGACCGGCGCGCACGCGGGAGCGGATACGAAGAATTACGTCTATTTCCGCACGGGCGGGAAGAAATACCTGCTCGCCTCGCCGGAGAGTCCACTTGCGGCCTCGTTCGGCCCGCAGACGTTTGAACTGGACCTGCTGGCCGGTCCGCTTTCGGCCTCGGAGATCCGCGGATTCATGCTGGGGATGCTTGCCCAACCGTCTCCGTATGGCGAGGCGCCGGACCGCTGGCACCCCGAGCGACTTCGGGTCGAGGTGGACGACGGCGTGGTCTATGACAGCGAGGAATACCCTTATGACCACAAGTCCCTGGAAGCGATCCGTTTGATACCGCCGGTCCACCTGGATCAGGACGGCAAGTTCGTCTCGAACAAGGAGCACACGGTTCGGGAGGTTTTCGTTTGGGAGGCGGGCAAGGGGCAGGGTTTGGACCCGTTGGATGGCAGCCCGTTGCCGCTACCCGACGCGGAAGACCCCGGCTATCCCGAGGCGGAGCCCGGACTTCCGGAGAACATGGATCAGGGCGAGCCCGGCGCGGAAGTGTTGCCGGACGAGGGCTTTCCCCAAGACGAGGGCTTTGGGCCCGATGAAGGTTTTCCCGGAGAGGACAACTGGTACTTGCCGGACGAGGGCTCTGGTAGTGGAGGCGGCGGCGGTGGAGGCGGCAGTGGCGGCGGTGGTGGGTTGTGGCCGTTGCCTTGGCCGTGGCCTCCCGGTGGTGGCGCCAATCCGCCTCCGGCCGGAGATCCGCCGCAGGTAACGAACGTTCGTTTCACGTCCGGCTGGAAGACGAACGACACGTTCCATCTCGAATGGGACGTGACGGGCGACGAGAGCCTCGTGAACCAGTACCACTTCACGTTGTTCACGTTCCAACCGGAACTGGCCAA
>JAPLNP010000551.1 GCA_026401055.1 Planctomycetia bacterium | reverse complement strand
TGTCTACCATGTGCGCGTTACGCAAAAACGAAGGACCGACCAAACGCGAGGGAACGCCTCACCCGGCGCCGGCATCCATGCCAAGAACTTTCGGCGAATCCCTTCGCCGACCAGGGGTGCTCATTGCCGCCCCCTGGACCCCCGGCTAGCCTCTCTCCGTTCCCGTGTTTTCGTTACTTCGGAAATCCCAAATATCCGGGCCCTTGACACGACGGCGGTTATGGGTGTCCCCTTTTTGTTGTCCTCTACATGCCGACAACCACCCTACATGAAACTCTCCAACACCTCCGGCGGGGCGGGGCCATAGGTCGGCTGGCCAGGTCTTTCAAGCTAGCATTGCTAGCTTGAAAGACCTGCACTTACCACTTACCGTCCGGCGGCGCATCTGATTTGACGCCGGCCCCATCGCATGCTATCTATTTCATAGAGGCGTGCTCTCGCTTCATCGAAAGCGGATTTCCGTTCCTTTTAACGGGCCTCTGATTACAAACCGAAACGGCAAACCGATCGCGAGGTCGGGACGCAAAGCCGCGGGGCTCGTTCGAGCCGGCCGGGCTGCCGAAGTTTGCAACCTTGTCCGAGGAGGTTGCGATGTCGGCCTGCGTCTCGTCACTCGCGTTTTTTGTCGGCGGCCGGGGAATCCCGTCCGTCTGTTGTCTGTGCCCCTCCGGCCGGTCCTTGCCGGTCAAACCGTCCCTCCGGCGGATGATGGCCACGCTGTTGCCGAGCGTCGATTCGCCTGGCATAACGGGGGACGACGAGGCCCCGGAGGCCGGCTCGGCGTCGAGCGTGGACGCTCCGGCAATGCCCCCGTCGCGGCGGGCTGCCATGAGGAGCCGTCGCCGGCTTGGTTTTGACTTTGGCTAGACCCCAACGGTCCCGGTTCAGCGTTCCAGGAGCACGCAGCCGAGCACGCCCACGCCGGCTTGCTCAAACATGCGGATCGCGCGCCCGGCGCGGCGGCGGGACGTCTGGCCAAGACGGACCACGAGATAAGTGCCGTCGCACACTCGGGCCAGCGAGGCGATCTCCAGATCGGACGAAGGCTCTCCGACGAGAACCACGAGTTGGTACGCGCGTCGTAACTCGCCGAGCAATGCTTCCGGCTCGAAGTGGGTCGCCGAGGCGTCTTCCGTCGTCGTGTCGACGCCCAAGAGGAGGTCGAGCCGGGGGTGGCAGGTCCGGAAGATGGCCCGGGCCCAGAACGTCTCGTCCGAGCCCGGGGACGCCGGACCGGCATCGGCGTCGCCACCGTCGCCGCGGGCGAACGCCCGGCAGCCGTCGTTGCAGTCGACCACGATGGTCCGGCCGGGGATCCGTTCGGCGAGCAGCGGAAACAGGGGCCGCAGCGCGCCGCCCACGTCGCGGTCGTCCAGACCGGCCAGCAGCACCGCCCCTCTGCCCTCGGCCGGAAGTCCGCCAAGGATCGTCTCGGCCAGGGCCACGTAACGCGGATCGGCCGCTGGCTCGCCGGATCGGTCGGGCGGCTCCGGCATCGGAACGAACTCCTCCGCCGGAACCGTCATCTCCAGTGGTTCGATCTCGCGCGGCTCGACGTCCTCCGGCGACTGGTCTTCCTCCAACGGCGCAGTGCCGAAGGAGGACTCGACTTCCGCCGGCAGTGCCGCCTCGGAAATGGAATCGAGCACCTCCGGCCATTCGACGTCCGCCGGCGCCGCGGCCGGTTGCGGCGTGGCAACCGTCACCTCGGCAACCAGCGGTTGCGGCGCGAACTCGGGCTCGGGCGGTTCCCGGCGCCGCGCCGGGGACTGCCGGGTCTCGATCTGGCGCAACGCCTCCAACATCCTGCCCATCGCGTGTCCTCGTCGTCTCAAGCGTGCCGCAGTGTGGCGAACAGATGTCGGTACTCGTGTCGTCGGGCGACGCCGGCGCCGCGGGGCTTGCCCACCGCTTGGTCGCGCCGGTCCGGGTCGATATTCATGGCCGCTTCGGCTGCTCCGGCTGCTGGAGTGCCCTCGGATATCTCGGCGACGTCGTTTTCGCTTGCCGAGCCGGCCGGCTCCCGATGGCACACCACCGGGGCCGCGTAACGCTCGACGATCACTTCCTCGTGCTCGAAGTCGTCGCCGAACGGGTCTTTCCAGTCGTCAAAGATGACCTCGACTTCGGGTCCGATCGTGCCGGCGGGGCGGAATTCATCCTCGGCGTCTTCTCCCGTCCGCGCGGCCGGCTCCAACTCGGCCAGGGCGCGTTCGATCCGCCCCGCGCGCTCGGCCGGCTCGTCGAACGCCTCGTCTTCCGTCGGGCTCAGTCGCAGCGACGGCGCGGCGGACGACCCGACCCCGGCCTCCTGGCGACAGGGCATCTCGTCGTCATCCAGTCCGCCGAACTCGATCACGCCGCCGTCGTTCGGATTGGGCGTCTCGTCGGCGTTCCACGGGCTGGGCAACTGCTGCAAGTCCGCCCAGGCCTCGTCGATTCGCCGGGCGTCGATTCGGGTGCTCCCGTCGGCATGGGCCAACAGCAAGGCGTGATCGCACACCTGGTTGATCAGTCGCGGCACGCCGTCGGTCGCGTGATGGACGGCCTGGGTGGCCTCGGTGGTGAACACCTGCAGACCGTCGCCGCCGGCCGCCCCGATCTGCGCCCGGATGTATTGCTGGGTCTCGTCGCGGCCGAACGGTTCGAGGTAGCAGCGGGCGACGAGTCGCTGGCTGAACGATTCGAGTTTGGGACTGGCGAATCGCTCTTCGAGCAGGGGCCCCCCGACCAGCAGCACGCGGACCCGGGACTGCCCGTTGCAGACCAGGTTGGTCAACATGCGGATTTCGTCGAGCAGTCGCAGCGGGAGCGTATGGGCTTCGTCGACCAGCAGCAGCAGCCCATCGGGTCGCTGGTCGCAGGTCGTGAGGTAGTCGACCAGCGCGAGTCGAAGCTCACCCTCGTCCATGCCGCGGTAGGACCGTCCCAGTACGTAGAGGATGGCCTGGTATAGGGCGCTGCGGGTGCTGAGCCGGCCGCTGGCCAACAGGGCGATGGCCAGGGTGTGGCGGAACTGCTCGGCCAACACGTGGCACAGGAGGGTTTTTCCCGTCCCCGAGGGCCCCACGACCATGCCCACGCCCTCGGCCCGCTCGACGCACCGAGTGAGGACCTGGCGTGCGTTTTCGATGGCCTCGGCGGGGTAATACTGGTTCACGTCCGGCACCGGGGCGAAGGGCCGCCGGTGGAGTCCGAAACATGCTTGGTACATAACCGACTTTCTCTAGAAATGCATGCCACTGGCGTGGGGTCGCCCGGCGGAGGTTGCCGGATAGGAAGAAGGGGAACAGGGTCCAATTCGCCGGAACGGCCCGAAGGGTGCTGCGCACAAATTGGACGTGTCCCCTTTTTCCTCCCCGCGGGCGCACCGATCCATTCCATCAATTCGGCACGACCCGCTCATCCGCTCCACCCGGCATCGCTGCGCGCCCGAACGCGGAAGATAGTCAAGAGGGGAGGGGCGACGGATGGCAAGCTGCGTTGCCGGCGGTGAGTTTAACGGGCGAGCCCCTGCCGCTCAGCGATTGCGGTATTCGCAGGGGACTGTCCCGATTTTCGCGGCGCGGAGAACGTTGACTCGCCAATGGTCGCTTTCGCCGCGTAAATGGGACTGTCCCCTTCGGCCCCTCCCGTGGCCCCTGCGGCTTAGCACTTGCGGCGGCGGATCCAGAAAGACCCGAACAGAAGCAGCGCGAAGAGGGAGACTGCGGCGGCGGGCTCGGGGACGGAGATGGGTCCCTCGGTGAACGCGCGATAGACGTAGTAGGTCTTCTGCTCCGGTCCCCAGGGGAGCTGGATTCGCCCCCCGGTCCCCGTGCTGACGTTGGCCCAGGTCATCTGGTTGGGCTTGTTGGGATCGACGAAACCGACTTGCTCGACCGCTTCGTTGGCGTCCCAGCGGCCGTCGGCGTCGAGGTCGTTAAACGCCAGACCGGTAAACGTCACGGCATGGCCTATGCCGCTAGAGGTGGGCAGAAGGCCCAACTCGATGTCGACCGCCGCCGCGAGCGAGTTCCACAGAAAGCTCCACGTGGGATACGACTGCTCGAGCACCTGGCCCCCGTGCCAACTCGCGCCGTTCTGGTTGAGCTGCCCGTCAAAGACGGTCGTGCCGGGGGCAAAATCCTCGAACCAGTAAAGGGTGTGTTCCCAAATCGCGTTGGCGGTGCCGGTGTTGCCGCCGGCGTACATTCCCAGACGCGACGTGCCGTTGTGCTCCCATCCGTTGGCGAGCTTATCCCGCGAGGCGAGATAGTCCGACTGGGTGAGCGTGCCGTCGCCGTCCCAGTCGGGCAGGAGGTTGGTGCTGCCGTAGACCTGGGGAAAGTGGTTCCAGAGGTAGATGAACGAATTGATGTCGGCCGCCGCCGCGCAAATGCCTGTTTGGGGAGCCGACACATTGGGGACATGCCCCATCTCGGAAAAGTCCTTCTGAAAGAACGCGGTCGCGGCCTGGACGCTTCCGACCGCGCCGCTGACCGCCGCGCAAACCAACAGAACCGCGACGATATGATTCGCGCGGGGACGCCGTCTCATCGAGGTTATCTCCAAGTTGCGAACGCAGGGCTTGCGACCGGCGTCTGGCGGCGGGCACCAGCTACCCTTCCAGCATGTACGATGACGAGCGATTTGTCAATCTTCCGGCCGGTGCGATCGGGCATAATCGCGCAGGGCCAGTAGGTTCTCTGGGGGGGTATCCCGCGGCACCTCGCAACCGGCGCCCACCATGTAGCGGGGACCGGCGTCCCGGTGACACTGGGCAATCGCCGCCGTGATCGACTCGGGCGTGCCGTTGCGCAGAACGCCGACCGGGTCGATGTTGCCCAGCAGGATCTGCCCCGGGCGCATTTCGGCCCTCGCCTTGGCGATGGGAGCCATCGAGTCGAGTTCGACGACCTCGCACCCCAGCCGCCCCATGCCGCCGAGGATGCGGCTTGTGTTGCCGCAGATGTGCAGCCGCACGCGGGTGCCCAGGGCGTGCAGCGCGTCGATCATCCGCTTCTCGTACGGCCAGATGAACTCCTCGTAGATTTTCGGCCCGACGAGCGACGCGGCGGCGTCGCCGAGGCCGAGCCAATCGGCCCCGGCATCAAGCTGCGCCTTGGCGAAGCGGAGTTCCATTTCGAGCACGAAGTCGAACAAGTCGCGAACGAACTCCGGGTCGTCGTAGAAATCCAGCATCAGGGCGTTGATGCCCCGCAGGTCGGCGGCCTCGGCGCAGGGGCCTTCGATCCAGCCTTCGACGAGCAAGTCGCCGCCCACCCGCTGTTTCAAAAGCGCCGCGGCCTTCACGCGATCGTGCATCCGCCCGCCGCCCAACGGATCTGGCACCACGAGCCGGGCGAGCGTCGTCTTGTCGGCCAGCAGGGCATGGGCTTCGTCGATGGCCGGCGGCTGGTTCGCGAAATACTCGATTTTCGCGCCGCAATCGGCGGCCTCGCGAGCCGGGTCCGAGATGCACGAGACGTAGTCGAAGTCGAACCGCTCGGCCGTGCGGATCTGCCCCTCGGCCAGCACGCGGTGGTCGGCGGCATACTCGCCATACTTCGCGTCGATCTGATCCGCCGCGAACATCATCGTGATCGGCAACTGCGCGAGACAATCGACCGCCTCGCCCCCGAGCATCGCCAGGATCCGTTCTCGTCCGTTCATGGTTGCTTTCTCCCAGAATTGTAGAGGCGACTCCGTCGCCGACCATGGATCGGGTGGCACGTCCCTGAGCCCCCGGCGAAGGGCGTGGTTGCTTACGATATCCCGCGCACGGCCTCCCACAGTTGCGGCGAAAGGTCGTGGGGTTGGCCCGATACGACCTGCCGCAGCTTTTCATCCGGGCTTCCACCCTCAACGATGGCCAGCGCGGCGGCCACAACAGCGGGAGACCGGCTCATTCCCGCACCGCAGTAGACCAGGGTGGGAACCTGACTCTTCAGCAATGACACGAGTGCGTGGACCGCCACGTCGAGCATGCCGTGAACCTCCTGCGCGCCGTCCATCAACGGAAAGTGGCAGTAAATCATGCTGCGCGGCAACTCGGGTGACGGTTCCTCCAGCGCGACGTTCATCACCGCGACAACGCCGGCTCGGAGCAGACGCTCAGGATCGCGCCCGTCTCCGGCGTTGCCAAGCCACAGTCTGCCTGGCCGGATCTCGCGCATGGTTCGCCCCTCGTAGTCGAAAAGCCGCATGTTGTGCGCGGCCCATAGTCGGCGGTTCTTGTGCCGCTCCGCCGGGCACGGACTCCGCTCCGAAGGAGCCCGGTTCGCCCAGCCCAGGGCATCGCCCTAATGGCACTTCCTGGGTCGTAAGTGATTTGTTGAAAATGACATAGCAAAAACGGCCTACCTTGCCTACAAGGGTGTTTTGTTTGCGTCACAAGACCCTTGAAAACCGGCAAGGAGGCCGAGATGAGTTATTGTA
>JAPLNP010000307.1 GCA_026401055.1 Planctomycetia bacterium | reverse complement strand
CCGCGCCCGCCCAGCTTCATATCCCCCGGACGATGGGTACGACGTTGACACGTCCGTTACGGAGGATTATCGTAAACTCAAGCGACAGGGCAAGCCACGCCGTCCGCCGCCTAGCCATTTCGCCCGAGGGACCACCAACATGATCCGTGTCAAATGCCCTCAATGTGGCAGTAGACTCCATGCGAAGGACAAACTCGCCGGCCAGACGCGAGACTGCCCACAGTGTGGCGGGCCCATCACGATTCCACCGCCGAGCGAAGCCGACGGGCCGCCTACCGAGATCATTCAGACCAACCCCGCCGAAGCGCGGTTGCCGTCGGAGGAACTCCTGAAGCGTCTGGGGCGCGCGAATCGTTATCTGATCTGCGACGCAACGAGCGTCGTGGCCACGTGGAAGAACGACGGCCGCGGCTGGATGATTCGCATCGCCTCCGGATTCGCGCCGGCCAGGCGGAACCGCGAGGACCTGAAGCCTTCGGGCCAGTTCGTCCTGGTTGAACTCGCCATGGAGACGATCGACGCCGGGCTTCGGCTGGCGGCCATCGAGTGCTACCGACTCGTCTCCCGCTTCGCCATGACCAGGCTCGACAAGGGCGACGACGACATTCTTGAAGCTCTCGCCGGCCGCGGCACCCTCAACCGTGCCCAAAAGAACGCCGTCCGTCAGATCTTGGGCGAACTCTTCATGCGCGAGGTTTGGGGTGACTCGGCCGACGTGCTCGAGTACCTGGCCAATGCCGACTATCACTCCCACGGCAGTCGCGTCGAGACGTCGTAGCGGCTGTGGGAGGAGACTCCGTCGCCGACAGATCGGGAGTCGGCGACGGAGTCGCCTCCCACGGGTCATTCCCTTGTTTACCTATTCCGCCGATATTACAATAAACCGCGTCGTTTCCTGCCTCCGGCGACCCGAACACACTCGCCGAATCCTCACTTTGTGGAGTCATGCCATGAACTGCTCCGTCGACCGCCGCCGTTTTCTCAAGACCACCGGCGCCCTGGGCGCCGCCGTCGCCATGTCCTCGTTGGGCGCGCGCCACCTGCCGGCCGCCGAAGCCGGCGCCGGCGCTCCGAATGCCAAGAAGCTCGGCTGGACGCTCTGCTGCTCGGCCTACAGCTTCAATCAACTCACGTTTTGCGAAGCGATCGAGAAGGTCAAGGCCCTGGGTCTGGACTCGATCGAGGGCTTCAACTGGCAGGAACTGGCCAAGGACAAGCCCGGCGTGAAGACCGACTCGGCGATGAGCGCCGCCGACCGGAAGGAAATGCGCAAGCGGCTTTCCGACGCGGGCGTCCGGCTGGACGTCTGCTACCTCAACGCCATGAACGACGAAGCGGTCTCGCGCAAGTCGTTCGACTGGCTGGGGGATCTTGGCGTCGGAATCGTCGTGGGCGAGCCGCCGCTGGACGCCTACGACCTGGTCGAGAAGTTGTGCGACGAGTACAAGATCAACCTCGCCATCCACAATCATCCGTCGCCGTCGACCTACTTCGATCCGGCCACCGTGGCCAAAGTCTGTCGCGGCCGAGGCAAGCGGATCGGCTCCTGCGCGGACACGGGCCATTGGGTCCGCTCCGGCTTCGATCCGGTCGAAGCGCTCAAGCTGCTGGCGGGCCGCGTGCTCATGTTCCATCTGAAGGACGTCGACAGCTTCGGCAACAAGGAGGCCGAGTGCGTGCCCTGGGGCACCGGCAAGGGCAGCATCGCCGCGATTCTCAAGGAGATGCGTCGCCAGAAGTTCCAAGGCATCTTCTCGATCGAATACGAGCCGTACCGCCCGGAGAATTTCGCCAAGATCGCCGAGTGCGTCGCCTTCTTCGACCGGACGGCGGCGGAACTAGCCGGGTAGCGATCGGACGCCCCATGGTCGTTCTAAATGTTTTCTGGAAAAGCACTTAGGCATTGTGCCGTGATGACGTGACGATTCTCCGGCGGTTATGGGGCTCCACAACGCGAACGGTCAAGAAAATAGAAACGCCCGGTCAGCCGTGCCGGGCGTCTCTTTCTCGTCGTGGCAAATAAGGGTGAAGCAGTCTTCGGTCTCACCGGCGCCAGGGCCGGGAGTTTTCCGAGGCTACTTCCCGGCAGCCTTCTTCTTCGCGATCTTCTTCTTCTTGGCCACCTTCTTCTTGGCGACCTTCTTCTTGGCTACCTTCTTCTTGGCTACCTTCTTCTTTGCCTTTTTCTTGGCCACCGCACGTCCTCCTAACAAGCGTACAGGGCGATTTCCTTACCTACCATCGGGCTGGGGCCGAAGTTGGACAGGCATCTCGCCACGGAAACAAAACACAGAACACGCCGGCAAAAGGCTTTCGATGCGTCGTTGCATCAGGGCCGAATCGTGGCGTGCTCTTCGATCTCCTTATCGGCTTTTGTCAACTCGTGAAACCCGGTGATGCCTTCTTGCAGAGCCTCGCAAGCTGCCGAGTTTTCATTATCGTAGCTATTTTGAAAAACTTTGCAAGTACAATTCTCACATTGCGCAAAAATTTTTTTCCGTCTCGTTGCGGTCGATCGCCGGCCTCAACCGACGGCATCGCGGCGCGCGACGAACGAAGGCACGCGGCACGCGACTCTCCGACGAACACGTCTTGCCCGCATCGACGACGCGCGCGACGCCGGACGCGACACAACCGCTGCACGCGATCGCGCATTGCTCAAACGTTTCACCAAGGCCGCGCCGAAACGCCGCAAGTGCCGTAATTGCGGTCTCGATCGACGCGAAGAAGGGCCCCGTAGCGACACGATTCGTCATTCCGCGGGAGTCTGACGCCCCGCGCGCCTCTGGAAATCTCCCCTCGCGTGTACTATGATCGACAGACGCAACGCGGCCACGCGCGCAACCCGTCGCGCGGCGCAAGGGGGACAGTCTCCCGGTGTCCGGTTCGCGCCGCCACGCGCACAACCCAACGTGGAGACAACGCCATGATTCGAAGACTGCCGGGCGCCGTTTTCGTTGGACTCTTCCTCGCGATGGGCGGCGCGGGAGGCGAACTGCTGACGAACGGAGGCATGGAGTCGCCTTTCGTCGACGGAATCGCCCATGGGTGGGGAAAAAATTGCTACGGCCAGAACGTGGCGGTCTTTTCCCCCGGTCCACCGCGCTCGGGCGAGCACTCGCAGCGCGTCGAGTGCCGATCGTATGGCAGCGGCGCGGTCCAGTTTCGCGCGCCGCTGGCGATCGCCAAGGGCAAACACTACCGCATTTCATGCTCTCTCCGCGCCGACGGCGGCGTGGCAGCGGTCAATGCCGCAATTCGCCATGGCCCGGAGCCCTATACCCAGCATCTCAGCGCCGCCTTCGAGCCGGGTGAAGACTGGGAAGAGTTCACGTTCGAGGGCATCGCGCTGGAGTCCGACGACCAGGCCGGACTGTTCTTCTGGTTCCAGCCCGCCGGCCCCGGCGCGCTTTGGATCGACGACGTCTCGGTGGTCGAGTCCGAAGCGATCGCCCACGAGGGCCCCCCGCCTTGCGGAAACGTGCTGCCCAACGCCAGCTTCGAGGTCGATTGGCGACGCGCGTGGCGTTCGACGCCCACGCAGCCGAGCGTCGATCCCGAGAAACCGTTTCACGGCCGGCAGAGCCTCCGCTGGGACATCAACTCGCGGCCGGTGCGATTCGTCAGTCAACTGGTCGAATTCGCGGGCGGGGATAAACCGCTCGCGCTTCGCCTGGCCGCCCGGACAAACGGCAACGTCACGCTCGCGGCCACGCTTTGGCCGGGAGTGAGGCTCGACGGGACCACGCCCGTACTCCGCGTGCGGTGCGAACCAAAATCCGATTGGGCCGTGTTCGAGGCCCGGGGCGCAGTGCCGTCGTCTCCCAACGGGGCGTATTATCTCGAAATCACGCTCGACGGCAAGGAGGGAGCCTCGGCGTGGCTCGACGGCGTTCGCCTCGAGCCGGACGAGGCGGCCGGCGCGATGCGTTGTCGCCGCCCGCTGGAAGCGTCGCTCTCGTGCGACCCGCCCGCGCATATCTTTCGCCAGGGCCAACCCGTGATGCTCCGCGCGTCGGCGTTCAATGACGACGACCACCGGCGGACGGCCGCACTCACCTGCCGCGTGACCGACCTCGACCGACGAGTGGTCTGCGAGGCGCCGGTGGAACTGACTCTGGACGCGAAACGGGGCGCGGAAGCGGCGGTGACGCTGCCGATTTCCGGCACGGGCGTTTTTCTTGCCGAGTTGCTCGACGGCACGGACGTCCTGAGCGAGTTGTCGCTGAGCGTGCTGCCGCCCGTGAGCCCCGTTCCGCCGGAGGCATCGGTGGTCGGCGGCCATTTCCGACTCGACGAGTTCCACTTGAGCGTGGCAGCAGCGATGGGGGTGAAGTGGACGCGGATCCACGATTGCGAGGACTTCACCCACTGGAACACCGCCGAGCCCGAGAAGGGCCGCTTCGTCTGGTTCGACGACAAGGTGCGTCGGGCGCGCCAGCACCGCGTGAAGCTCTTGGGCGAGTTTCTGCGGGTGCCGCGATGGGCCAGTTCGGCGGGGCAAGACGTCACCGGCGACAGCGTCCATCGCAAGCCGCCGCGAGACCTCGACGAGTTCGCCGCTTACGTCCGCGCCGTCGTCGAACACTACAAGGGCGACATCCGAGATTGGGAGATCTGGAACGAACCGTACCACGACGGGTTCTGGCAGGGCACGCCGCAACAGTACGCCGAGATGGCCCGAGTCGCCTGCCGCGCCGTCCACGCCGCCGATCCGGACGCGAAGACGCTCGCGCCGTGCGCCTACCCGGGCACGGTGGAATGGGTCGACGACGTGTTTGCCGCGGGCGGGCTGACCGACGCCGACGTCTTCTCCTACCACGGCTACGATCTGTTCAACCCGGAAAGCTACCGCCGCGTCGAGCAATGGGCCGCGCGGGGGCGGACCACGCCGATGCCGATCTGGAACACCGAGACCGGCGTGACCTCGCGGACGTTCTACCGCGGGCTGCCCGACCGATTCACCGATCCCTACACCAACTGGCTCCGGCCGATGACCTGCGACGTCGCGGCTGAGCAGAGCGTCAAGCTGTTCATCATGGCCCTGGCCGGCGGCGCCCGGCGGTACTTCCATTACTGGTGCGTCTGGGAGGACACGCTCCTGCCGCGTACCAGCGGGATGACCGTGTTCGAATACGACGGGTCGCTGCGTCCCATGGCGGTCAGCTACGCCGTGGCGGCCAGCCTGCTGGACGGCACTCGCGGCGAGGGCTGGATCGAGCTGCCCGGCCCGGCGCTGGCCAATCTCCTGCGGGACGAGCGACGGATGATCGCGGTCCTGTGGCGCCAAGGCGGCCGCCGCCAGCGACGCTTCGTCGTCCCGCTGAACCCGTCGACCCTCGACGCCCGGGACATGTGGGGCAACTCCGTGCCGCTGAAGCGTTCGGCCACCGGATTCGAGATTACCTTGACCGGCCGGCCGCTCTACCTGATCACGCCGGTCGCCAATGCCAAGACTCTGATCGACGCCCTCGGGCAAACCAAGATGGTGGAATAACCCTCATGCATGCCGAAATCATTTCGATCGGCGACGAAATCGCCAGCGGACAACTCCTCGACACGAACAGCCAGTGGCTCAGTCAGCGGCTGGGTGAACTGGGAATCCACGTGCTTTACCATGCCACGGTCGGCGACGAGGTGGCGGCCGGCGTCGCCGTGTTTCGCCAGGCCATCGACCGCGCGGACGTCGTCGTGGCCACCGGCGGCCTGGGACCCACCGCCGACGACCTCACCCGGGAGGTTCTAGCCCAAGCCACCGGCCGCGGGCTGGTCCGCGACGACGAGGCGCTTGCGCACATCCGCCGGCTGTTCGCCCGACGCGGCTGGCCGATGCCCGAGCAAAACGAGGTCCAGGCGATGCTGCCCGGTGGAAGCCGCCTCATCCCCAACCCACACGGAACCGCCCCGGGCATCGCCATGGACGTGCCGCGCGAGGGCCGTTCGCCGTGCCGGCTCTTTGTCCTGCCCGGCGTTCCCGCCGAAATGGTCGAAATGTGGCACGAGACGGTTGCCGGGGCATTGCGTCAGGTGGGCGAGGGCGGCCGGGTGATTCGCCACCGGCTGGTGAAGTGTTTTGGGGCGGGCGAGAGCCGGATCGAGTCGATGCTGCCCGACCTGATCCGCCGCGGCCGGATTCCCCGCGTCGGCATCACCGCCAGCAAAACGACGATCATCCTGCGGATCACCGCCGAGGGCGCGACCGAGCAGGAGTGCTTCGCCGCCACGGAGCCGACCGTCGCGACAATCCGCCAGTGCCTCGGCGAGTTGGTCTTCGGCGAGGGCGAGATCGAACTCGAGGACGTCGTCGTCCGCCTGCTCGGCGAGCGCCGCCGGACGCTGGCCGTGGCCGAGTGGGGAACCGCCGGGCGGGTGACCCACGCGCTGCGGTCCGCCGCCGGCGCGGAGGGCCGCGTCTTGGGTGGAATCGCCGTCGCCGACAATCAAATCCTGGAGCGTGTCCTGGACGTTCCGCCGGCGCTGGTGGCCAAGCACTCCGCCGCCAGCGCGGAAGTCGCCGAGGCGATGGCCGTGGGCGTCCGCGGGCGTTTTGGGGCCGACTACGGCTTGGCCGTCAGCCGTTTTCCCGAATTCGACGAGGCTCAGCCGAAGCCGGTATTCTTCGCCCTGGCCACGCCCGAGGGCGTCCGCGCGAAGTCCCTCCCGTTTGCCAGCCACCCGGCCATCCTCGACATTTTCTGTGCCAAGACCGCGCTGAACCTGGCTCGGCTGGAACTCTCGCGGGCGGAGTGATCGACGTCTTGCCCGACCTCCCCAGCCTATCGTGTCATCGTAACCTATCCATACCACCCATCCGAACCTCGGGCAACCGGATTTCGTGATGGTTCCAAGGATCCGCGCGCTGGCCCAGTTGCCCCCCGATTACACTCGAACCTATGGCCATGCCATCGGCGTACGCTCCCGTCGTGGCCGCGCTGTCGGGCCACCACCCTAACGGGTGATACCGGAATCCGGAGCATCGGCTTAAACTGAAGGTTAAGGCTTAGGGCAAGCGGAGAAGAGAGCAGGCACCATGGCGAAGACTTCTTTGAGGCGTTCTCCTCATCTCTTTACTCGGCCCACTGCGTCGCGGATCCGACCGGAGCGTTTCTTCCGCCAGACGCGGCTCGAATCGCTCGAACCACGATGGGTTTTGTCCGCGCCCACGTTGGCCGCGATTGCCGACGTGACGGTCGTCGCGGGCGCTCCGCTGCACGTCGCCCTCGATGGCTTCGACGTCGACGGCGACGCGCTGAGCTACGCGGTTTCGACCACCAATAGCGGTCTGACGGCCACGGTTCACGAGGGCAATCGCAGTCTGCGGATCGTCGTTGCCGGCTACGGCGACATGGTCTTCGAGCTGTTCGAGGACCTCGCGCCGAAAACGACCGCGCGGATCATCCAACTGGCCGAGGCCGGTTTCTACGACGACCTGATTTTCCACCGCATCGCCGAGTACACCGACGGCACGCCCTTTGTCATCCAGGGCGGCGACCCGAACGGCACCGGCACGGGCGGCTCGGGCGTCGACTTCGACGACGAGTTCAGTCCCTGGTTGCGCCATACCAGCTCGGGCGTGCTGTCGATGGCCAAGAGCGACGACGACACGAACGACTCGCAGTTCTTCATCACCGCCACCGCCACGCGCCATCTTGACTTCAACCACTCCGTTTTCGGCTTCCTAGTCGAGGGCGAGACCGTGCGCCAGGCGATCCAGAACGTCGAGACCGACGATGATTCCAAGCCGCTGGTCGACGTCGTGATGCAGTCGGTCGACGTCTTCGTCGACGAGGAAAACGGCGCCCTGATGCTCTCGGCGCCCGCGGGAACCACCGGCGCGGCGGACGTTACCGTCACGGTCAGCGACGGCAACGGCGGCACCACCCAGCAAACGTTCCACGTCAACATCGTGGCCGACACGGTCAACGACAATCCCTATCTCTTGCCCATCGCCGACCTTACCACCACCAGCGGCACGCCGGTGAGCTTCACCATCCCGGCGACCGACGTCGAGGGCAACACGATGTACTTCGCCGGCGTCGTCTATCCCGAAAGCGACGATCTGGCGATCACCGTATCGTCGAGCAACGGGGCGACGACCGTGACGCCCACCGCGGCCGCGGCGGGTGTTTACGGCATTTTCGTCGGCGTCCGCGCGTCCGACGGCTCCACGTGGGACACCCAGGCCGTGCCCGTGTTCGTCAACCCCAGCGCGCCCACCGCCGTCACGCTGTTGACCAGCAGCGACACCGGCACGAGCGCGAGCGACCGCATTACGAATCTCAACAACAGCGCCGGCAAGCCGCTGTGGTTCCGCGTCGACGGCGTATTCGAGGGCGCCGAGGTTTCGGTGTACGCCGACGGAGCGTTGATCGGCCAGGCGATGGCCACCTCGGGCTCGGTCGTGGTCGTCACCAGCGCCACGTCGACCCTCGCCGACGGCACGCACGCGATCACCGCCAAGCAGGTGCTGCGCGATCAGGACGTGACCATCGGCAACCTGGACGACACGGTCGATCTGGCAAGCGCGGTGTCGTCGGCGTTGTCCATCAAGATCGACACCGCCGCGCCGGTGATTACTTCCAACGCGGTGCTCGGCGCCGGGGCGGGCGTGCTCTACGAGTACAACGTTCAGTCCAACGCCGAGAACGACGGCGAAGCGGTCTACCGGCTGACCACGTCGCCGGCCGGAATGGTTATCAACAGTCAGACGGGCGTCATTACGTGGACGCCGCAGACCACCCAGGGCGACGAGCAATCCGTCGTGGTGGTCGTCTCCGACAAGGCCGGCAACGAGGCCACGCAGTCGTTCGAGATCAACATCAACCAGGCCCCCGTCATCTGGACCATCGGCAACCGCGTGGCCGAAGAACAGTCGTTGTTGACCTTCACCGTCGTGGCCACCGACGCGGCCGGCGACCTGCCCATCACCTTCAGCCTCGGAACCGCTCCCGCGGGCGCCGCGATCGACGCCGCCTCGGGCGTGTTCACCTGGACGCCCAGCGAGGCGCAGGGCCCGGGCCAGTACAGCGTCACCATTCGGGCGGCCGACAGCACCGGGGCCGTCAACCGCCAGACGATCCTCGTCACCGTCACCGAAAAGAACGAGCCGCCCGTGCTCGCGGCCATCGACGACGCGACGATCGACGAGGGCGAGTTGCTCCAGTTCACCGCGGCCGCGAGCGATCCCGATCTGCCGGTGGGCGCGCTCGCCTTCAGTCTCGCGCCCGGCAGCCCGGCCGGCTCGAAAATCAATCCGACGACGGGGCAATTCACCTGGCGGCCCGGCGAGTCGCAAGGAGGGCAGACGTTCCCGATCGTGGTCCGCGTGACGGACTCGGCCGGCGCGACCGACGAGCGGACGTTCCACGTCACGGTCGACGAAGTGGACGATCCGCCCGTCTTCGCCGAGGCAGAGACCCGGATCGTGGCGCCCGGGATGCAGCTTCGCGTCCGGGCCGAAGCGACCGATCCGGACTTGCCCACCAACGCGATTCGCTATACCCTCGAGCCCGGCGCGCCGCAGGGCGTCACCCTCGATCCGGCGACCGGCGTGCTGGCGTGGGACGTGCCGGTGGATTACCCCGTGGGAACCGTCGCGCTTCGGATTCTGGCCACGGAGGTGTTACCCAACGGAACCGCCGGCCTTGCGACCGGCGCGACCTTGAACGTGATCGTGACGAACTTTTCGGCGGCCGCGCTGGACGAGGCGCTTTCCGTCCGCTCGGACGATGCGCCGTTGGCGATGGCGGTTGCCCGCGAGGCGAGCGACGGCTTGCTGTTCGCCGAGGCCCGGCCGATGCGATTCATCCCGGTGTTGCGAACCCCGTTGGCCGGGGCCGACGAAGGGCCGCTTGGGTTCCGAATTGCCTCGCACCGTCGCGGCGGTGGCAACGTGATTTCTGCCGAAGAAGGTGAAAAGGCGGACGTCCAGAAGGAAAGCGGCAGGGACGCCGGCAAGTCGGAGAAGCCGGAAGAATCCGAGGTGTCGGCTCCACGGGCCAAGCCGGTTCGTCGGACCGATGACGGCGGGCAAGCTGAGAAGGACGCGCCCGAACCGGACAAGCAGGCCGAGACCCTGCCGCCGGAGGCGCTCGACGCCGCGCTGGAGCAGCTTGCCCAAGAGGCGGCAGCAGCGGAGGCGGAAGCCGTCGAGGCGGCAATGCTCGGTTCGTGACCGCACGCGGTAGACGGTGTTGCTCAATAGTCGCGACGCGGGCGACCTTTTGGAGTGCGGCGATTCATCGCCGCTTTCTTCCGTGCGGCCCGATGATGACAGCCGCGGCGCGAAAGCGGCGATGAATCGCCACACTCCAAAAAGCTACAAGATGAACTTGCTGAGGTCCTCGTCCTGCGAGATCTTGTCGAGCCGCTCTCGGACGTAGGCGGCGTTGATCACTACCCGGCCCATCTTCATGTCCGGCGCCTCGAAACTCAGCTCCTCCAGCAG
>JAPLNP010000347.1 GCA_026401055.1 Planctomycetia bacterium | reverse complement strand
GTCGCCTGGCTCCAATCCAGCGAGCCACGCTGCGCCGCCAGGGACGACATTGCGCACGATGCAGGGCGTTTCTTTAACGCCAATGGCGTACGCAATCGAGGCCATGATGAACGCGAAGATGACATTCATAATGACGCCGGCGGAAATGATCGCCATCCGCTTGGGGACGCTTTGGGCCAGGTAGCTTCGCGGATCGTACAACGCCTGCTCGGCCGCTTCGATGTCGATCGGCGGCTCAGCGGACTTCCCTTTGCCGCCGGCCTCGGCCGGCGACGTCGAGTCGGTCCCGCCGGCCGCCTTGGCGGCTTTCGCCCGCTCGAGTTCTTCTTTCAGCCGGGCGGGGTTGTCCTCCTGGCCGAGCATTTTGACGTAGCCGCCCAGCGGCAGCACGCCGATGCCGTACTCGGTTTCGCCCCAGCGGAACTTGCAGATCTTCCAGCCGGCGATGTCGAAGCCGAGATAGAATTTCTCGCATTTCACGCCGCAGAGTTTCGCGACGACGAAGTGCCCCAACTCGTGGACGAAGATCACCATCCCCAGCCCGACGGCCACCTCGAGGACGAGAATCCAGAACCCGATGTCCAGTATCGACGCGATCAAGTACAAACCCAACGTGTTACCTCCTGGCGAGCCCAACGGTCCAACTCGAAGAGCAGTTCGAGGCTGGGGCTGGGGTCAAATTCATGGTTCGCGAGCACGGCGCGGGTGGCGGGCACGATCTGTGTAAAGCCTAGCTCCCCGGCGAGAAACGCGGCCACTGCCGCCTCATTGGCCGCATTGAGTACCGCCCCGGCCGTACCCCCATCCCGAGCTACCTGAAGCCCCAACTCCAATGCCTCCGACTGCCGCCGGTCCGGCGGCTCGAAATCCAAATGCCACGCCCGGCTCCAGTCCAGCCGGGTCGTCACGCCCTCGCGTCGCTCCGGCCAAGTCAAAGCATACTGGATCTGCAGCTTCATGTCCGGGGGACTAAGCTGCGCGACGATCGATCCGTCAATGTATTCTACCATCGAGTGGACGATCGACTGCGGGTGGATCACCACGGAGATCTGCTCCGGCTGGAGGTCGAAGAGCCAGCGGGCCTCGATCACCTCCAGGGCCTTGTTCATCAACGTGGCCGAATCGACCGTGATCTTGGGGCCCATGCTCCAGGTGGGGTGGCTCAAGGCGTCCTCGATCGTCACATCGGCAAGCTGTTCCGAGCTGTAAGTCCTGAAGGGGCCGCCACTTGCCGTCAGCACAACCCGACGCACCTCCGAGCGACGTCCCGCCGCAAGGGCCTGGAAGACCGCGCTGTGTTCGCTGTCGACGGGCAGGATTTGGGCGTGGCGGTCCCGCGCCAGTTGGGTTACAAGCGGACCCCCCATCACGAGGCTCTCTTTGTTCGCCAGCGCCACGGTCTTGCCCCCTTCCAGCGCCGCCCAGGTCCCCAAAAGCCCCGCGCTACCCACAATGGCCGACACGACAATGTCTACCTCGTCGTCGGTGACCAGGGTTCGCACGGCCTCCGGGCCGGTAAGAAGTTCCACCTCGCGGGGCAGAGAAGACCAATCCTGGGCGCTGGCCGCGTCCGGATCGGTCACGACGATCCGCCGAGGACGAAACTCCCGAGCCTGGCTGGCCAGGAGCTTCGTGTTGCGATGGGCTGACAGCGCCACCGCCTCAAGCCGCCCGCGGGAGGCGGCGATTACCTCCAGCGTGTTCCGCCCGATGCTCCCGGTGGAGCCAAGTATCGCGACGCGCGTCGGTCGGTCGGTCATGGGCGTAGGGTGACGAGAGCCCCGGGTTGGGTATTTTCCGGTAAAAAACGAGACCGATCGCGGGATCGGCCGCTACGGGCGGCGCAAGTCCCCATTCTACAAGGGTATTCGGCGTCGGCAACCCGACTTGCCGTCCGTATTCGCGAGCATTCGCGTTGATTCGCGGTTCCTTCCGTTTGCCTCACTATCCCGGATTCGTCGCTGCCGTAGTATCATTGAAGTAGTACCACTTCGATGCCGTTGAGCCGAAAAGGGGCCCCCATGGAGAAAAACGAACGCGATCCGGAACCACGGCCGCCCGAAAATACCCCCCGCCAGACCGGAAACAACTTCATCTGGTATGCCTTGGCGATCGGCGCGGCGACGCTCTTGTTGGTCGGCTTTTGGCCGATGACGACCCGCGTCGCGTTGAGCTATGGCGATCTGGTCCGCCTCATCGAGCAGGGGGCTCCCGAGCGGAAGCCGGACGCCTCGATCGACGTGACCGTCAAGCCGGAGAAATCGGGCGACGAACCGTTGCGGATCCGCTACTCCAAACTCACCGACGTGAAGATCGGCCGCTACGAGGTCACCGGCAAGGTCACCCGCGAAGTCCTCGCGCCCGAAGAAAAGCAAACCGAGCCGAAGCCGGACGTGACCTTCCACACGGCCCGCGTGGGGCTCGAAGACGACAACAACTACCTGTTCGACCTGTTGAATCGCAACGGCTTCAACAGCGCCGGCGACAGCGTCAGCGCCGAGGCGGCGCCGAGCGGTTGGCGGGCCTATGTCCCGTTGCTCGTGATTACGGCGGTGTTCGTCGGGTTGTTCTTCTTCATGATGCGACGGCTCGGCGGGACCGGCGGCGCGATGGCCTTCGGTCGAAGCCGCGGCAAACTGATCGCCCAGGAAGACGTCGGCGTCACGTTCAAGGACGTGGCCGGCGTGGACGAAGCGGTCGACGAGCTGCGCGAGGTGGTCGACTTCCTCAAAACGCCCGACAAGTTCCGCGTGCTCGGCGGGCGGATTCCCAAGGGCGTGCTCCTGGTGGGTCCGCCGGGGACGGGTAAGACGCTTCTGGCCAAGGCCATTGCGGGCGAGGCAAGCGTGCCTTTCTTCAGTCTGTCCGGCTCCGACTTCGTCGAGATGTTCGTCGGCGTCGGCGCGGCCCGGGTGCGCGACATGTTCCAACAGGCCCAGAGCCGCTCGCCGTGCATCGTCTTTATTGACGAACTCGACGCCCTGGGGAAGACGCGGGGCTCGGGCATTGTCGCCGGCCACGACGAGCGGGAGCAGACGCTCAATGCCTTGTTGGTGGAGATGGACGGCTTCAGTTCCACGGCTGGCGTGATCGTGTTGTCCGCCACCAACCGGCCCGAAACGCTCGACCCGGCGCTGTTGCGGCCCGGCCGTTTCGATCGCCACGTCCTGGTCGACCGGCCGGACATTCGCGGCCGCGAGGACATTCTCAAGGTCCACGCCGTCAAGGTGAAGATCGACGAGTCGGTCAACCTGAGGAGCGTGGCGTCGATCACGTCGGGTTTTGTGGGGGCGGATCTCGCGAATCTGGTCAACGAGGCCGCCTTGCTGGCCGCGCGCAAGGGCAACGCCACGGTAACCATGGAGGAGTTCAACGAAGGCGTCGAGCGGGTGACCACCGGCCTGGAGAAGCGGCAGCGAATCATGCACGAGGACGAGAAGCGCCGCGTGGCCTATCACGAATCGGCCCACGCCCTGGTCGCCTACAGCCTCCCCAACACCGATCCGGTCCACAAGGTCTCGATCATTCCGCGCGGCCTGGCCGCGTTGGGCTACACGCTCCAACGGCCCCAGGGCGACCGCTACCTGATGACCCAGGCGGAACTGGAAAGCCGCGTCCAGGTGCTCCTGGCCGGCACCATCGCCGAGGAAATGATCTTCGACGACGTCTCGACCGGCGCGCAGAACGACCTGCAACGGGCGACCGAAATCGCGCGGAGCATGGTCATGGATTTCGGCATGAGCCAGTTGGGCCGCGTGAACTACCGCGAAGGCGCCCGCGACACGATGCTCGGCGACGCGGCCGACTACCCCCGGCCCCGACTGCACAGCGAGCAGACCGCCCGCGAAATCGACGAGGAAATCCGGCGGATCATCGACCAGTCGCTCGAGAAAGTCCGTCACATCCTCGAATCGCGGCAGGAGTCGCTCGTGGCGCTGGCCAACCGTCTGATCGAGAAGGAAGTGATCGACACGATCGAACTGGACGAGATCGTTCAGGCCCATTCGCCGGGCCCCATTCTCGCCCCCGGCACCACCGAGGTCGCCAAACGCCGCGCGGTCCAAGATCGCGAGCCCCCGGCCGCGGAAGCGGCCGGGTCGTGAGAAGTGGTAGACCGAGCCGCGCCCGTTAGGAAGCGACATGATGCGGGGTGGCACGACCCTGAGCGCAGCGAAGGGCGTGGCGGGCGCCGGCGACAATTCAACCACGCCCTTCGCCCGAGGCTCAGGGACGTGCCACCCGAACCGCCAGCAGGTGTCTCAGGCATGACGTGAGAACCCGGCCGTAGTCCGGCGAGGTGCTCTGGAACACGTAGGCGCTGGAGTTCTCCACGGGCATGCTATGCGACATGGCATTCGGGCCCTACCAGGGCAAGGAAACGGGGGAGCCGGCGCTGTTTCGAGAGTTGTTCGAGGGACTCGACGCCGACGACATCGTGCTGGGCGATCGATGCTACTGTTCCTACTTCATGATCGCGCTGTTGAAAGAGCTGGGCGTCGATTTTGTGGTACGACTGCACCAGGCTCGCACGGCCGACTTTCGACGCGGCCGGCGGCTTGGCAAACGCGATCATCTGGTCCAGTGGGTTCGGCCGGCCAAACCCACGTGGATGGACCAGCAGACCTACGACCGGATGCCCAAGTCGATCGAGCTTC
>JAPLNP010000386.1 GCA_026401055.1 Planctomycetia bacterium | reverse complement strand
GTCACCAGCGTGATCGTCACGCACGACATGCGGACCGCCGAGAAGGTGGCCGACCGCGTGGTCATGCTTTACCCGATGGCCCGGCTTGGCCCGGACGAACCTCAAATCCTCTTCGACGGCACGCCGGAGGCGATCGAATCGGCCGGGGACGCGCGGGTCGGGCAATTCGTCCGCGGCGAGGCGGGCCAGCGGTTGATGGAAATGCGTCAGCAAAACGGAGACCCGAGCCATGGATAATCGCAAGCTTCAGTTTCGCGTGGGCGTCATGGTGTTTTCCACGGGCCTGATCGCCGCGATCCTCATCCTGATCTTGGGCGAGCGGCCCGCGTCGTTCCGCGAGACGTATCCCCTGTACGTCACGTTTCCCGACGCGCCGAGCGTTACCCGGGACACGCCCGTGCGGACCAGCGGCATCCTCGTCGGCCGCGTGACCGATGTGGAACTACTGCGCGAGGGCGGGGTCGAGGTGACCGTTGGCGTCTACAAAGACGTGTCGCTGCCGGCCAACGAAGTCTGCCAGGTGAAAAGCTCGCTGCTGGGCGACGCCGAGGTGCGATTCCTGTTGCCGCCGGGCCAGAAGGCCTCCGAGCAGTCGCTCGCCCCCGAAAGCAGGCTCGAAGGCCAAGTGGCCGCCGATCCGATCGAAGTCGTCAGCCGGCTGCAAGGCAGCCTGTCCCAGGCGATCGGCTCGGTTGCGGGCACGAGCAAGGACCTCGGCGAGTTGATCCGCCACGTCGGCGACATGTTGGACCGGAACGAGCAGCACATCGACGAAATCATCACCCAGTCCAACGAAACTCTCGCCATGGTCAAGAACACCGCCAAATTCTCCAACGACCTCTTCAGCGACGAAAAGTTCCGCGACGATCTCCGGCGCGAAGTCCAGCAGCTCCCCGAGATGTTCCGCGAAGCCCGAGACACCGTCTCCACCTTGCGCAAAACCATGGACAACATGAATCACACGATGGGCCTGGTCGACCAGAACCTGGAGAACATCAAGGACTTCACGGAGCCGCTGGGCGACAACGGGCCGGGGATCGTCAATCGCATGAACGAGAGCGTCGACAAACTCAATCGCCTGATGAGCGAAATGGAGGTCTTCAGCAAGGCCATGAACAGCGATCAGGGATCGCTGGGCAAGCTCGTCAACGACGACGAGCTTTACGAGCATCTCAACCGCGCCGCCCGGAATGTCGACGAAGTCAGTTCCCGGCTGAAGCCGATCGTCAACGACGTGCGGATCATCTCCGACAATCTCGCCCGGCACCCCGGTTCCATCCTCCGCGACGCCGTCAAGCCCGGCAACGGCACCAAGGGGCTGCCGCCGGGACCGGCAAGTGGTAAGTGGTGAGTGGCAAAGTCATTGTGACACTGCTCGCTGCCAAAACACTACCCATTGCTGACGTGCGGGAGGTGGGAACGCGCGTCCAAACGCTCCATGACGGCGTCGTGCTGGGTTTCCTTCTCATAACCGGGGGCATCGGAGAAACCCTTGTGTCCTATTCGCGTTGCACTGCGGGGAAGGTTAGCCATTCCCAAAGGGGCCACACATGGTCGGTCAGGCCGGCGGCCATGGCGGGAGTCTGCGGTAGCCATTGGCCGTTG
>JAPLNP010000640.1 GCA_026401055.1 Planctomycetia bacterium | reverse complement strand
TCAGCCACGCGGCGAAGGTTGATGCCGCCGCGCTGAGGACGAAGGAGGTCGTGTTGGACATCGCCTGGAAGGAATGGCAGGCGGCCGAGGCGGCCAAGGCAGCGGTTTATCGCCGCGTTTCCCTGCTCGGCCAGGTCGATCTGGCCCGCGAGATGGATAAGCGATTGCTGGAGAACCTGGACGTGATCCGCCAGGCGGTCGACGACGGGTTGATGACGGAGCTCGACTTGGCGGCTGCGGAGACGGCGAGCAACCAGGCGCGTACCGACCTCGTCGATCTGGAAAAGCAAGCCGAGGAGTCGCGGCTGGAGCTGAACCTCGCCATCGGTCTTCCGGCCGAGAGCCAGACGGCAATCCAGCAGGACACCGGATTGCCCGACCGCCTCGAAACCCCGCCGCCCGAGAACCTCTTGGCGTGCCTCGAGCAAAGGCGTCCGGACCTGATCGCTCTGCGATACGGCTATGAGAGCGAGGAGGCGACGGTGCGCGCGGCGATCCTCGAACAGTTTCCGCGACTGAGCGTCGGCCCGATCCACGCGAGGGACACGGGCAACGTGATCACGACCGGGTTCGGCATCTCGGTCGACCTTCCGATTTTCGACGACAATCAAGGCCACATCGCCGAGGAGACGGCGACTCGGCGAACGCTGTTCGACGAGTATGTCAGCCGCGTCTTCCAAGCCCGGTCCGACGTCGAGCGGGCGCTCGTCGAGATCCGATGGATCAACGTGCAGATCAGGACCGCGCAGGACGCCGTGCCGAGTCTCCAGCGGCTCGTGGACACCTATCGGATCGCGGTAGACGCGGGTCAAGCGGACGTACTAAGCTACTACACTGCCTGGAACGACCTTATCCAGAAGCGAATCGACATTCTCAAACTCAAGCAACAACTCGCGGGGGCGAGGATTTCCCTGGAACTGGCAACCGGCCTGTACGATCCCGGCGCCGTCTTGCCCGTCGAGCCCGAGGAGATTCCGGTTCCACAACCGGAGAAAGCAATGGGAGAGCCGTGAGACACCGTCACTGGATCCGCCTTATGTTGACGTTCTGCGCGCTGGGCGCGGTCGCGGGCGCCGCGTCGCTGGGCTATTGGTATGGCACGGGCGTCCGGGAGGCGGCGGTCCCCACCTCCGCTCTTCCCCCGGTGCCGGAGGGCCCGCCGGTCGTCAAGGTGAAGACCGCGCGCGTGACGCGTCGGCAGATGGAGGAGATGCTGACGGCCTACGGGTCGGTGGTGACCGCGCTGGGCGAGACGCACGTCGTCAGCGAGCCGTTTGAATCCAGGGTGCTCAAGGTGCTGGTGAGGTCCGGCCAGACGATTGCGTCCGGCGATCCGCTGATCGAGATCGCGCCCAGTCCGGACACACTCCTCCAACTCGACGTTGCCCGCGCGAATCGCGACACAACCCAAGCCGAATTGAAGCTGGTCGAAGAGCGGCTCGGGCTGAAGCTGGGCACGCGGGCCGACCTGATTCAGGCGCGACAGAAGGTCCAGGCCGCGGAGCTCCAGCTCGCGAATCTCGAGAAGCGGGGGGTCGGCGGCACTCAGACCATCGCCGCGGAGGGCGAAGGTTTGGTCAGCCGCATCGACGTGCAGGAAGGGCAAATCGTGGCCGCCGGCGTCCCGTTGCTGGCCACGATCGGCGAGCACCAAATCCACGTTCGACTAGGCATCGAAGGCGAGGACTTGGTGAATCTCCAAGTCGGCCAGGCCGTCCGCCTGCTGCCGGTCAACGCGCCGGAGAGCCAAGCCGTCGAAGGGCGAATCCATCTGATCACGCGGGAGGTGGATCCCCAGACGCGACTGGTCAACGTGTTTGTCTCGCCGCCCGCCGACGCCCGGTTGCTGCTTCACGGCTACATCGAGGGCCGGATCGTGATCCGCGCCGGCGACGTGTTGGCCGTGCCCCGCTCGGCGGTGCTGCCCCGGAAAGGCGAATACCTGGTCTATTCGGTCGAGCGAGGTCGTGCGATCGAACACGTGGTTGAGATCGGCATGGAGAGCGACCAGCGCGCTCAGGTGCTCGGCGATAACCTCCAGGAGGGCCAGGAAGTGGTCGTCGAGGGCAACGCCGAACTGCAGGACGGCATGCCGGTCGAGGTGGAGCCCGGCCCATGAAATTCGCCCAGTGGGTCCAGTCCCACCATCGCTCCATCCTGTTTCTCCTGCTGGCGTTCGCCTTGGCGGGGGTTTGGCGCGGCCTGAGTCTGCCGGTGGGATTGTTTCCGCAGGTGAGTTTCCCGCGGATCGCGGTCAGTCTCGACGCCGGCGACCGGCCCGCCGAGCGGATGGCGATCGAGGTCACCTGGCCGGTCGAGGAGGCGGTGCGAGCCGTGCCCGGCGTCCGCGGAATCCGCTCGACCACCAGCCGCGGCGCCGCCGACATCTCGATCAACTTCGAGTGGGGACGGGACATGGTCCTGGCCATGCTCGAGGTACAGTCGGCCATCGGTCAGCAGCTCGCCTCACTGCCTGCCGACACGAGCTTCAAAGTCCGCCGGATGGACCCGACCGTCTTTCCGGTGCTGGGCTACAGCCTGACGTCCGACACCCATTCGCTCGTCGAGCTCCGCAATCTGGCGCTCTACGAGATCCGGCCGGCTCTGTCCACGGTGCCCGGCGTGGCCGACGTCGGCGTCCTGGGCGGAAACACCGAGGAGTACCACGTGATCGTGGACGCCGCGAAGCTCGCGTCCTTCGGCCTCAGTCTCGATGACGTCGCCACGGCCGTGTCGGCCGCCAATATCATCACGGCCGTCGGACGGCTCGAAGACCACAACAAGCTCTACCTGATCGTTTCCGACACCCAATTTCGCGACATCCACCAGATCGGCCAGACCGTGCTCCGTTCCGGCGAGAACGGCCTGGTGCTGTTGGAGGACGTCGCCGTCGTCAGCCGGGGAACCCAGCCGCAGTGGACTCGCGTGACCGCCGACGGTCACGACGCGGTGCTGTTCGAGATCTACCAGCAACCCGGCGGCAGCACGGTCGACATCAGCCGCGGGATCGCCGCGAAGCTTGATGGACTTCGCGGGCGTTTCCCTTCGGGGATTCGCGTGGCCAACTGGTACGATCAGAGCCAGTTGATCGTCTCCTCCGCCACGAGCGTGCGCGATGCGGTGCTGATCGGCATCGTGCTGGCCGCGATGGTCCTCCTCATGTTTTTGGGCAACCTTCGGGTCACGCTGATCGCGGCCATCACGGTGCCCGTCGTCCTGGCGGCAACCGTCCTGTTGCTGTCGGTGCTGGGCATGAGCTTCAACATCATGACGCTGGGCGGGATGGCGGCGGCGGTGGGTCTGATCATCGACGACGCGATTGTGATGGTTGAGCACGTCATGCGGCGAATGCGGACCGGCGAGGGCCACTACCGCGGCCGCGTCTCGGCCGCGGCGGCGGAGTTCACCCGGCCGCTGGCGGGTTCGTCGGCCTCGACCATCATCATCTTCGCGCCGCTGGCGTTTCTTACGGGAGTGACGGGCGCCTTCTTCAAGCCGCTGTCGCTGACGATGGCCGCCGCGCTGGCCGTGTCCTTCCTGGTCGCCTGGCTGGCCGTGCCGCTCTTGGCCGTCCACCTGCTGCGCCAGAGCGACGTGGAACAGGAAGAAAGCGGTTTCTTCACCCGACTTGCCCATCGCACTTACCGCGGGTTGATGGGGCCCGCGCTGCGGGCTCCCTGGCTGGTGCTGCTGCTGCTGCTTCCGCTACTCTGGGCCGGCTGGTATGCCTACCAGCACACCGGCTCGGGCTTCATGCCCGCGATGGATGAAGGCGGCTTCATCCTCGACTACTATACGCGCGCGGGCACCTCGCTCACCGAGACCGACCGCCTGCTGCGGCAGGTCGAAGCCATCCTCCGCGCGACGCCGGCCGTCGAGACCTATTCCCGGCGGACCGGCATCCAACTGGGCGGCGGAGTGACCGAGGCGAACCAGGGCGACTTTTTCATCCGGCTAAAGCCGTTTCCACGGCCGGATATCGAGTCCGTGATGGACAACGTGCGTGGGCGGATTGAGCACGACGTCCCCGGCATCCACATCGAGATGCTCCAGTTGATGGAGGATCTGATCGGCGACCTCACGGCGGTGCCCCAACCCATTGAGATCAAGATCTACTCCGACAACGAGGAATTGCTCCGTGCCCTGGCTCCCGAAGTCGCCGCGGCGATCGAGCACGTGCCCGGCGTCGTCGACGTCAACGACGGAATCGTGCTGGCCGGAGATGCGCTGGAGGTCCGCGTCGACCGCGAAAGGGCCGCCCTGGAGGGCGTGGCCCCCGACGCGGTCACCCAGATGCTCGAGCAATATCTCACCGGCGTCGTCACCACGCAGATCGAGCGCGGCCCGCAAATGATCGGCCTGCGTGTCTGGATCCCCGACCGCAACCGGGCGACG
>JAPLNP010000014.1 GCA_026401055.1 Planctomycetia bacterium | reverse complement strand
TCGCCTCGTCCGTTATTTCCATACGCAAGCGGTCTATTCAGTCAGTTGGAGCCCCAAAGGCCAGTGGCTCGCTTCGGGCGGTGGTTTTGGAGACCATACAGTGCGTCTTTGGGACGCCATCTCGGGCAGATCGGGGCCTGTCCTAGACCTTAAACAAGCGAAGCCCCGTGGTGTTTTGAGCCCGAAATTGGCTGGACGGCGGGGGCGCATGCCGAGCGGGCGGCTTGAAGCCAAGCCGGGTGAAGTGGTTCGGGTTGTCGGTTTTGCATCGGGTATTCCTTTCTAGCGCTTCGGCTCAGAGGGTTGCGGTGGTACCGGAGCATCCGGACTCCGGCTTCAATTGGATCTCTCTCAGCATTGCAGTTGATTGGCCAGCCGTCGGAAGGTGCCCAGCCAAGGGGTCCAGTTCAAGAGCCGGTAGATCAGACGGCCGCCGCTACGGAGGATCTGGCAGGGAATCCTCACCAGATAGTTCACAAACGTACGGAACTCCATCTTCAACACGGTCTGCTTCTCCTTCCGGTGCTTTTCAGTCCAGCGGCCATCCTCCGGAAGCCACAACGCCCACCAGGCTTTCAGATTCCACGCCAAGGCGGTCATCACCATGTAGGCCCAGTTCGAGAAGAGGTTGTCGACCGGGGCCCGGAACGCCCGCACCCCGTTGGAAAGCTGCTCAATCAGGTTTTCCTGGTTGCAGCGATCGTTCGCCGAGAACACCACTTCGGCCGGCGTGCTCTGGTGGTCATTGGTGATGTAGAAGAAGTACCGTATCTCGTCGAACAACCGCTTCTCGCCCTTTTCCACGCTGATATTTTTGCGGATCACGGTCATCCGGTACGCCTTTTTGCACTTGGTCGGCTGGTAGGCAAACTCGGCCACCTCCTCGCTCTTCAACTTCAGTACATCGAACTCCCGCTTGCGGACAATCTCCCGCTTGATCTTGTCCGGACGCCTTCGCGCGCCCGTCCGCGCTTGCCAGCGTGGCGGCCGCAGCAGCTTCTTCCAGGCCGTTTTCGGCAGATTGTCCGCGATTTCCTTGAGGTTCGCCGTGGCGTCGTAGCCGAAATGGAACTTCACGCCGTCGGCGTCCCAGCGGTCCAAGTGCTCGCTCTGGCTGAAGTCCGTATCTCCCCGCAACAGGATCTTCCGAAAGCCGGCCTGGCGGCACAGAGCGATCGCCCGGTCGCACTCCGCGGCAGCCCCTTCGTGGCTGGGCCGGTTTCCCGAGCGGTTCACCAGCCTCAGCACTTCCCCCGTGTTCGCCAACGACACCAGCAACGGGTGATAGCCCCAGGTGCCGTCGTAGGCGATGTCCATCCCTTGCTTGCACTCCCCGGTGGTCGCCACCAGGTGCCCGTCCATGTCGATCGTCGCCTGCGAGAAGAATGCCTCAGGCTGTTTCGCCCAAACGCGCAGCCGCGCGTCGTCGAAAGCGTCTTGGAGTTGGTCGATCTGGCCCGCACAGCGAAAGCGGCGGCAGAAGTCCCCGGCCGTTGTCGGGTCCGGAATCCGCTGTGCCCCCAGGGCGTCCAGAAAGACCTCATCGTTGCGACGCAGTTCGATGTCCTCCAGGCAACGCCCCTCGCAGATGGCGTTGTAAGCAAGGTTCAACACATGATCCGACTCGTGATACGGCAGATGGATCTTCAGCACGTGGACACGACGGTCGATCGCCTCCGCCAGGCCGATCTCGGCCACCAGCCGATGCACCAGCCCGATGCCGCCATGGCTGATCGCCCGCGTGCGTTCGGCCAACTCGTAATCGATGTTGCGGGCGGCGAGCATCGGTTGGCTGAAGTCCTGCGCAATCGGCCCGTTCAGCCGCCGCTCGATGCTCCGCTTGCGTTCCTCAATCGATTTCCGCATAATCATCTGAAATCCTCCGTGCGTTAGGGAACCCTGGTTCCCCGAAACTCGAAAAACGCCAAAAACGCCGGAGGATTTTATATCTTCTGACTTCCCGCAAGAAAAGGGCTCTTCGCCTTCGCTTGCTTAAGGTCTAGTGTCGTGGTTCGGCATTAACGACTCTGAACGGGAACGCTCTGTCCGGCCCAGAACGTGTCGAAGGAACATCCCCCAACGCTACTGGTGCACGGGGACGAGGAC
>JAPLNP010000198.1 GCA_026401055.1 Planctomycetia bacterium | reverse complement strand
GAAGAGGATGCCGGCGGCGTTGGACGGGTTGCAGTCGGAGTCCTGCCCGCAGCGGGTGGCGATGATGATGGTGCGGTCGGGGTCGCGGTTTCCGTGGAGCAGCCCGATGACGATGTAGGCCCCGTTGAGCTTGGCGTCGATGTTGAACTCGCCCTTCTCGCACGAGAAGCGGCGGTAGTTGGGATCGAGATGGTATTTGCGGTTGACCCGCTGCCAGGTCTTCTGCCAGTCGTCGGGGTTTTCGTCGTGCCAGGCCAGCACGTCGCGGACGGTTTCGGCGCACTGGCTTTCGGCGGGGATGCACCGCAGTCCGGCGCGGACGATGGCCGCCGGGTCGTCCTCGAAGAAGGCCGCGGCGATCATGCCGCCGACGAACTGGCCGCCGTAAAGCCCGTCGCCGTAGTTCATCAGCCGGCCAAACTTCTCGCCCAGTTCGATCGCGACGTTGGGCATGCCCGGGGCAATCAGGCCCGAAAAATCGGCCTCGATCTGGTAGTCGATGTCGTCGGCGTGCTTGTTGAACTTGGGATGGCCGGAGTCGGGCGGGGCGATGCCGGCGCGGAGGTTGTCGCGCCCCGCGCGGTTGGCGTGCCAGAGCGGATAGCCGCTGTTGGCGAAGTCGATGCCCGCCCGGTCGATCGAGACGTCCAGCCCGTGCTCCTCCAGCGTCCGCAGGAACGTCATCTCGACGTAGATGTCGTCCTGCTGGAACTGGTTGACCAGACCGGGCTGCCAGCCGGGCATCTTGTCCTCGGGGATGATCTCGCCCTTGAAACGGAACTCGGTCGGGGCTCCCCAGCCGACGCCGGCCATCTGCCCTATCCATCCGGCGGCCATCTTGTCCCGATACGTCTCCAAGGGCAGCCGGCGGAACTCGGCCGCTTCGCCCGAGGACGTGACAACCAGGGTCAGAACAACGAGCGGCAGCAGCAACCGGCCGCGACACGGTGAGGCGATGTGTGCCATGAGGATCTATCCCAGTGTCCAGGGTTTGCGGTATTCGTAATCGAGCATCGCGTTGGCCGCGTCGCTGTTGGTGAACTTCTCGGCCTCGGCGTCCCATTCCAACCGCTTGCCCACCGCCAGCGAAATGTTCGCCAGCAGGCTGAAGCTGGTCGAGCGGTGTCCAATCTCGACATCGGCGCGGGGCTTCTCGCGGGACTTGACGCAGTCGAGGAAGTTCCTCGCGTGCATGGCAGTACACTTGGCGGAATCATCGCCGCCTCCGACCTTGACCGCCTCGGCCCGCGGGCCGGGGTCCTGGAACTGTCCCGCTTGCTCGGGCTCGACCTCGAAGCCGCCCTCGTCGATGTAGAGCGTGCCCTGCGTGCCGCGCAGTTCGACCTCGCCGCGGGGAAAGACCGGGTTGCCGCTGGCCTCGTATTGGCCGAAGACCGCCAGGCGGCCCGAGGCGAACTGGAACATCGCCTGCGCCGTGTCGGGGATCGTCCGGTCGTCGTCGACCGCGTACTTGCCGCCCATCGCGCAGATCGACTTGGGGGCCGTCTCGCCGGTCATCCAGCGGATCGCGTCCAGATAATGAACGCCCCAGTTGGCCATCTGCGACGAATAGAGCGTCCACCAGCGAAACCGGTACGGGGCGATGTTCGCCTGAAACGGTCGCTCGGGCCGGGGACCAAGCCACATGTCCCAATCCAGGTCCGCCGGCGGCGCCGACGGCTGCATCTTGCCCATCCCGTTGGGATACATGTTGCTCGCGCGGAACGCCCGGGAGAGCGTCACCTTGCCGATCTTGTCCGCTTGAACCAGTTCGGCCGCCTGGGCGTAAATCTTCGACGAACGGCGCTGCGTGCCGACCTGAACCACGCGGTTGTTCCGCCGGGCGGCCTCGACCATCCGCCGGCCCTCGCGCACGGTGATCGACAGCGGCTTCTCGCAGTAGACGTCCTTGCCGGCGTCGCAGGCCGCGATCGTTTGGATGGCGTGCCAGTGGTCGGGCGTGGCGACGACGACCGCGTCGATGTCCTTCTGCTCGAGCAGCTTGCGGAAGTCGCCGAACGCGGCGGCCTTGCCGTCGAGCTTGGCGTTGGCGCCGTCCATCGCCGACTTCGAGACGTCGCACAGGGCGACGATTTCCATGTCGCCGTGGGCGAGGAACCCGTCCATCACCTGGCGTCCCCGATTGGCGGTGCCGATAACGCCGACGCGAATCCGGTCGTTGGCCCCGAGGACTCTCCTCGCCGGGGCGGCGGCCAGTCCCAGCGTGGCGATGGCCCCGGCCTTGGTGAACGTGCGTCGCGAGATTCTGTGGCTCATGGTTTTCCTCGATTCATCCCCTCACCCGAGCTTCCACGGCTCGCGGTACTGGTAATGCAGCAGGGCGTTGACGCGATCGGAGTTGGACTTCTCGGCCACCGGGTCCCAGTCGAATCGCTCCTCGACGGTCATCGAGATGTTGGCCAGCAGGGCGAACGTGGTCGAGCGGTGGCCCACCTCGATGTCGCAGTTGGGCGTCTGGCGCGATTTGACGCAGTCGAGGAAGTTCCGCGCGTGTACCGCGGTCAGATCGGCGTTGCCACCCTGGGCGGCCACCTTGACCTGCTCCCTTCGCGGCTTGGCGTCCTGAAATTGCCCGCCGCGCTCGGCAGTGATCTCGTAGAAGCTGTCGTCGCCGTAGAGCGTGCCGTCGGTGCCGCGGATCTCGAAATAGCCGGGCCGGGGCAGCGTCCGATTGCCGTTGGCCTCATACACGCCCACCGTCATCAGCCTGCCCGAGGGAAGCTCGAAATTCGCGTGCAGCGTGTCGGGGATCGTCCGGTCGTCGTCGACGGCGAACTTGCCGCCCATCGCCCCGACCGACGAAGGCGCCTCGTCGCCGGTGATCCACCGAACCAGGTCGATGTAATGGACCCCGTTGTTGGCAATCTGCGAAGAGTACAGATGCCACCAGCGAAACTTGTACGGCTCGATGTCCGCCTGATAGGGACGCTCGGGCCGGGGGCCCAGCCACAGGTTCCAGTCCAGATCGGCCGGCGGCTCGCTCACCGGCGCCTTGCCGATCCCGTTGGGATACATGTTGCTGCGGTGGTACATCCGCATCGCCGTGACTTTGCCGATCTTGCCTGCCTGGACCAATTCGGCCATCTGGGCGTAATGCGGCGAACTCCGCCGGTGCAGACCGACGGTCACCACGCGCTGGTTCCGCCGGGCGGCCTCGACCATTTTCCGGCCCTCGACCACGGTGACCGAGATCGGCTTCTCGCAGTAGACGTCCTTGCCGGCGTTGCAGGCGTCGATCGTCATGATCGCGTGCCAGTGGTCGGGCGTGGCCACGAGGACGGCGTCGATGTCCTTCTGTTCGAGCAGCTTGCGGAAGTCGCCGTACATCGCCGCCTTGCCGCCAAGCTGCTCGTTGGCCTTCTCCATGTGCGACTTGCGGACGTCCGACAGCGCGACGATTTCCATGTCGGCATGCGTCAGGAAGGCGGTCATCAACTGGCCGCCGCGATTGGCCGTCCCGATCAGACCGATCCGCACCCGATCGTTCGCCCCGTAGACGCGGCTCCCCTGGGCAGCCGTCAGACCCGCGGCGGCCACGCCCAGCGTCGTGGAAAACAAGCCCCGGGTGGTTTTGTCCGACATGGTGAACCTCCAACAGAGGGGTAAAGGCAGGCGGCTAGGACGGGGTGTGCGGGCATCAGTCCGGCATGGCCGGCGGGCGAGTCCACCGGAGTCGATCATAAATGCCCCGCCGCGCCGGGTCAAGCAGGAGCGGACCGATGGCGCGTCCCCGTGCGATGGGCGTCCCCGGACGTTCCGTTCCGTCGCCGCCACTACTGCAGCTTGAGCGAATCGAAGAATCGAGCGATCCGCGAGTCTACCGCGGGTCGGCTCTTGTCCTCTTTGGGCAGCCTCACGGTGAGGAGCACAATCGAATCGCGGAGGCAGTAGGCGCGCAACACCGTCAGCCCCGCAATCGGCCCGCCGGAGTCATCTGTCGCACCGGCGATGAATTCCACCATCCCTTCGCGCCCAACGTGCTCACCTGATAGAACCGTCCTTCGAGAAAGAACCCGCCCCGCTATTTGGGCCATCGCATTGTTCAACACATCATCGAGGACTCCTTGGGAGGCGTCAAGATCGCCCGGATACTTTAGGACACACGCTGTGTACGTCGCGACATCGTCGTTCGATTCATGGACGCTGATGGTCACTTCCCCGCCCGGGCCTTGCTGAGTGGCGACCTGCCGCTTCGCGTTGGCCGGCATCTCGACGGTGAACATCGGCGGATCGGAGGAAACGGTCGCCCAGACAGTTGTTTGGCCGCGCGGCATTTGCGAAAGCATGAAGGGTAACGTCAGGAAGGCGACTATCGGCAGCACAAACAGCAGCACAACGGCAACGACGACAATTAGCACGATCCAACGAGTTCTCATGGCCGACCTCGTCGACGGGTCGCGGTTGCTTGTCTTTTGCGCCGCAGCGACGCCGGGCGGCAGACGCCGGGCGAGACGCGGCCGATTTGCATGTCGAGATGGTCGGCCAATTCGCCAAGACTGCCGACGCCGACCGCCTCGATGGCCCGCCGGGCGACTTCCGCGCAGGCCATGGCGTCCTCCTCGGCCTGATGGTGCTCGAACGTGATGCCCAATCGCTCGGCCATGGCGTCGAGCCGATAGCTCGATAGACCCGGCCAGGTCCGCTTCGCGATGAGGCAGGTACACGAGTAATCGAACTCGGGAAACGGCAGCCCGTAATCCAACAGCGTCGCCCGCAGCACGCTCATGTCGAAGCTGGCATTGTGGGCAACGACCATGTTGCCTTCGAGATACGGGCGAATGGCCGGCCACAGATCGGGCAACTCGGGCTCGCCGCGGACGTCCCGGGCCGTGATGCCGTGAATGTACGTGTTGAACGGATTGAAGTAGAGGTCCCTCGGCCGAATGAGCCAGTACGCCCGCTCGACCAATTTGCCGCCCCGCACCACGGCGATCCCCAACGCGCACGGGCTCGCGCGCCGTTCGTTGGCCGTCTCGAAATCAATCGCGACGTAATCCACGTTGACTCCTTTCAACAGGTAAACCGGGACCTGCCTCATTGTCGCCTTTCGCTCCGCGAAAGTTGCGGGCTTTCGCGGAACGAAAAGCCGCCCTTGCGGTGCGAATGACCGCCACTTTCGCGGAGCGAACGGCGACACTCGTTTCCGCACGCATCCTTACTGTTTCTGACGGTCGCGACCGGCCGCCCGGCGCTGCAGTGCGACGGCCATGTCCGGGCGGTCGGTGGTGATGCTGGCGACGCCCCAGCGCATCAGGGCTTCCATCACGACCGGATCATCGACCGTCCACGTCCAGACCGTGATGCCTCGCTTGTTGAGCTCGGCGATCATTTCCTCGGAGAGCATCTGGTAATTGAGGTCGACAAGGTTCGTGCCGCACGCCCGGGCCTGCTCGGCGATCCACTCGGCGCGCTGGCTTGGCGTGCCGGTCAGCTCCTTGCCGCAGAGCCACGCGCAGGGCAATCGCGGTTCCAGCGCGCGAACGTCCTTGACCGCCTCGGCGCTGAAGCTGATGACGGCCGCCTGGTCGATCATGCCCGCCGCGCGAATCGCCTCGACGACCTTACCCGCGATGCCCTCCATCTTGATTTCGACCACCGGGATGCAGCCGGAGTCCTTTTGCCGGGCGAGGACTTCGGCGAGCGTCGGCACCGATTCTCCGGCGTATTTCGGGTCTTTCCACGAGCCGGCGTCGAGTTTCTTGAGCTCGGCCGAGGTGAGTTCGGTGATCTTGCCCCGGCCGTTGGTCGTCCGGTCGACGCTCTCGTCGTGCATCAGCACGAGCGTGCCGTCCTTGGCGGCGTAGACGTCGCACTCGCTGCCGGTCGCGCCGGACTCAATCGCCTTGATCGCCGAGGCGAGCGTGTTCTCCGGGGCAACGGCCGAAAAACCGCGATGGCCGACCACCTCGCACGGCTGGAGTTCCTTTTCGGCCCCGGCCGGCGACGGCGGAAGCAGCCGCACCGAGACGTCGTCGAATCGGGCGACGCACCCGCTAGCGGCCAGGCCGAGCAGGCCGGCGTTGCGATCGAGACAGTAAGCGCTGTCGACCTCCAGGCGACCGTCGATGTAGCCCTCGACGTTCGCGCCGCGGACCACGACGCGGAGCTTTCGCGGATGTCCGAGCCGGCAATCCTCGGACACCTTGCCCACCCCTCGGACGCTCCATTCTCCGGCGCCGAGGCGGACGGCGAACTCGACTCCGCCCGAGCGGTCGCACTTGAAACGGATCGGAAATTGCGAGTAGGGCATCCCGCCCGACGGGTCCGCGCGAAAAACGATCGCCACCCACCGCAAATCGTCCCGCACCTTGTCGAACGTGACGGTCGCCTCGATTTCGTAGTCCCGCCAGTCGGCCTTGCCGAACGTGATCCGGGCTTCGCCGTCCAAAGCGTCGACGAACAATTGGCCGTCGGCCTCGCGCCAGACGCCCTGCTCGACGCGCCATCCCGCGGGCAGCCGCCCGTCGGATGTGTCGAAGTGCTCCGCAAGGACGTTCTCCGGCTCGGCCATGATCGGCATCGCTCCGCACGCGAGGAGGAGGGCGCTCAGCAGGAGTTCGTATCGTTTGGAAAGGGACATCGGCAATCCCGGCGGAAAAAGGGGGACAGGCACCGTGGCGGCGACGTTGATTGGACGGTTCGGAGCATTCTCGTCGCCACGGAGCCAGTCCCCCTTTTTCGAGCCTACTCCCACATCGCGTTGATTCGCCGCACGGTCTCGTTCACCAGCACTTGTCCGCCTTCGGGTCCGACGATGAACTTGTCGGCGCTGTAGCCTCCGCCCGCAACCGCCTTGGCGGTCGGCAGATAGCCGCACACGCGGCAGGAAAGTTGAACGAGACAGGTCAGCGGCGCCTTGCTCCGCGCTCTCATCCGCAGGCCGTAGTCGAGGTACAACTCGAACGGATTGGTGGCCAGCGCGACGTCGCCCAGCCGCAGGACGTGGAACTCGATCGGCGCGACCGAATCGTTTTCGTAGAACGGCAAGTCGGGCGGCTGCTTGGTGGGAAGATCAACCATGGCGACCTCGTGCCGGAAGATCAGCTTGTCCTTGACGTCGGTCTTCGCATAGGGGAACACGCGGTCCACGGCGTCGGCGATTCGCAGGGCGATTTCCTGACGGCGCGAAATGCCCATCCGCTGGAGCATGATCTCCTCGGCCTGCTTGCGCCACTGGAGATGCGGCGAGAGGTCGCCCGCCGCGCTGCACTGCGGGAGCACCGCCACATCCGGCCCGTAGCGTTTGTGAATTTCCTGCCGCACCTCGTGCCAGAAGTCGGCCGACACGGTCGACCGCGATTCCGTCTCCTGCGACGGGCAGGCGACGTTGACGACGATGCCGGTGAGTTTCTTCTCGGGGTTCCAGAAGAACAGCAGCGGCAGGCCGTGATCCTCGTAGCCCTCCATCGACTGGAAGTCGTCCTGGTTGGTGTTGCCGTACATCTGCGCGTGGCCGTCGAAGTAGGTGGCGCGGCGGTTGTGGCCGACGACGGCCTGGCCCAGGGCCCAACTCATCGCGCCCGGCTGTCGAGCGTTCCAGGCCGCGACCGCCGCGTCGGCCACGCGATCCACGAGAAACGCCGCGTACTCGGACGCCTTCATCACGCCCTCGTGCTTGCTGACGTCGTACAGGCCGCGGAACATGGCATCGACCAGGTCGGGCGCGGTGTGCGTGTGGGTGGCATTGAGGAAGAGCTTGGCGGCGTCGAAGTCCTTGAGCCGGGCCTTGACCCGCTCTTGGATCTGCTTCTGGACCACGCCCGGGACAAAGCCCAAATCGCAGGACACGAGGATCGCCTGGTCGATGGGCTTGCCGTCGGCGGAGCGGGTTTCCAGGGCCAGGACCGTGGTCGTCAACGGGTCGTCGACGCCCTGGGAGATCCGCAGATTGAGCTGTCCGGCCAAGGGCACGGGCTTGGGCGGCGTGATGTCCACCGTGGCCCAGCCCACCGAGAGCGGCGCCTCGTCGGCGGCTTGGGCGGGAAGGCTGAACGCCGCCGCGATCACGACCGCCACGCAAGCTACAGGAGAGCGTTTCATGGTAGTGTTCCTCTTGTTTGGCACGCCGTCGCCTTTCGCTCCGCGAAAGATCGCTACTTCCGCGGAG
>JAPLNP010000542.1 GCA_026401055.1 Planctomycetia bacterium | reverse complement strand
GGTCCGTGGCGGCGGCGGCCGTGGCGCTGATCATGATGTTCGGCGACGTGGGCCGGCAGCCCGCGGTGCGTCAGGAGAAACTCGCCCGGGCGCCGGCCACGACCGCGCCTTCCTCGCGCGAGCCGCTGTCGATTCAGGCTGCCCCGGAGGAGAGCAAGATCACGATGGTCGGGAAGGAATCGGCGACGGAGGAACTCGCCGAGAAGGCCGCGGAGCCTCTGGATCGAAGCGACGCGAAGCGCGACCTGGGCGAAGGCGTTGTTGTGGGCAAGGACGGTGGATCGCTGAAACCGGATGCCTCGGGCGTGCCGACGATGGCGAAGTCGGCGCCAACAATGTCGCCTCCCGCGGCCATGAAGCCCGCCGCCGGCGGCCTGGTCGCCGACCAACCGGACGCCGCGCCGGCGGTCGAGGGCAAAATGGCCGCGCCCAGGCCCGAGTTGGGCTACGTCCGGGGCAAGGCGGGCGAGACGGGCTGGCAACTTGAAGAGCGAAACCAGGCCGTCCGGTTCGCGTCGCAAACCGCCCGGTCGTCGCTCGCCCAGGGCGAAGTCCTCGTCGTCCGCTGTCAAGTCCGCGCCGACCAGGGTCCCCAACTGCCGTTCCAGAGAATCCTGGCCAGCAACAGCATCGACTGGGAAGGACCGCCCTTGGTCTCGTCCAAAGCGAAGGGCGAGGACGAGCGACTGTCGTTCGGCTTTAAGGCGAACGACCGAGCGCCAGAGAAAGCCCGGCCCGCCGAGCCGGAACCGGCGGCGGATAAGAAGGCCGTTTCCGACAAGGCGACTCAGCCGGCGCAGAAAGAGGGCCTTTCCACGCAGATGGATCTACTCGCCGGGACAAAGCCCGCCGCCACGAAGGCGGGTCAGGCGCTTGGCGTGGCCGCCGGCGGCGTCGAGGCGGTGTTGGTCGAGGCCACGTGGGACCAGGTCGAGGCCACGGTCGCGGAGTTGTCGAAGCGGCCGGATCTCTATTCGTCCGTCGCCCTGGAGTCGCCGCCGGGGGCGAACGTGCCCCGATCGCTCGAACGCTACAGCCGCCTGGGCGGCCAGCCGGCCGACGCGCCCGGGCTTCGTGCCGCGGAGAACAAGCCGCAACAGACCCCGGCGGACGTGTACGCCGAAGCGGCGAAGGGCGCGAACGTCGCCAACGCCCAGCGCCGCGGCGTTGCCCGATCGCTCGGGCGGATGCCCGCGCCGGTCATGCCGGGACCCGCGCCGCCGACGGGGTTGCCCGAGTTGCCGCCGCCGCTCTCGTACGGCGCGGAACAAGAGAGCCAAGAGGTGCGGCAGCAGGCGGTTCCCAAAGCACTGGGGCCTGGGCGAGCCAGCCAAGGCGGCCGCGAGGTCCAACAGGCCCAGAGTCCCGCGACCCCGCCCGCGCCCGGCGCCGCCGGCATGGGTGGCATGGGCGCCGCGGGGCAGCGTCCGGCCGAGACGCTCGCCGGACAGCAACTCGCCCCCGAGTCCGCCACCCTGGCAGCCGAGCCGCGAACCTATCGCGTGTTGTTCCTCTTCGAGACGGCCCCGCCGCCCGCGGCCGCCAGCGCCAAGGAAGCCGCCGCGCCGGCGAAGCCGTAGCGTGCATCCGGACGGTCGGGTGGCGCGCCGTGAAACGGCGTGGTTGAATCGCCGCCGATGCCGCCACGCCGCGGTCTACTCGTTAACGAATTCGCCCCCGCTTCGAGCGCCCGCCCCCGTCTCGACCGTCGGCGGAAACGGGCGGATTGCCGTGATGGTTCATTCACCGACGCCTTCGACCAAGGCGACGTCGAGTCCGCCGACGCTGACCGCGCGACGAGTGTCGCCGTGGCGGAGACTCAAGTCCTGGCGCTGTTCGGCGAGGTTCCATAGCAGCACGGCGGACGCCGTGGGATACCAGGCGCACACGACCGGCGTTTCACCCTCGACATAGGGCGTTTTCCCCAACCGCGGCAGCAATTCTCGTTTCAACGCGAACATCTCGGGCAACGACTCCGGAATCGTCCGCACCTTGTCGGGCAGGCCCGATTGCGGCCGTCCCACCAACGTCGTGTCGGTGGATTTCACGCCGTCGGCCGCCTTGGCGTCGGCGTCGGAGAGGAAGGTGAAGCCATCGCTTGCCGGCTCGCACGCGACCTCGAAGGGTATCCCCGAGGCGAGGAACAGACTGTACGGGTTGTCGTCGCCGACATAGCGGCTTGCCTCGCCCCAAAAATGCTTCAGCGGACCGCGCGGCGCATGACCGGCAATGACGGGATGCAACTCGGCGTGGTGTTTGATGGCCGGGGCGAGCTGCGGCCAATGATCCTTCGGGAAGTCGCACATGAACATGGTGTTGCGGACGTCGCTGATGGTCGAAACCGCCAGTTTCGCAATTTTGTTCTTCAGCGAGAGCCGACGATCGGGAAACGCGGTCGTTTCACTATAGGCCAACTCCGGCCTGACGAACCGACGATGAAAGAGCGAGCTGAACAGTTCGTCCGTCTTTCCCTTCACGGGATTGAACGCTTCATCGTTGAACATGAGCTCGCCCACGCGGAACGGCACATCGCCATAGTCGGTCAGGCGAATTCCCGCCTTCTCCGCGCCAAGATACATCGCCATGATCCCTAGTTGCACGCCGGGCGCCGCCTTCTGTTGAGCACGGAAGCACGCGGTCAATTGATCGCACGTGTACTCGACCCAGGCGCGAAGCGCGGGCGTCAGACGACGTTGCTTCACCGCGTCGAGCAGCTCGCCCCACTGGGCTTCATCGCCATGGCCCGTTCGTTGCAGAAACTCCCGCTTGTGTTCGGGGCAGAAGCAGCCGCCAATAACGCCGGGGCTCTGGGCAAGTCGAAAGTCGTCATCGAGAAAAACGCGGTCGATCCCGATCGCCTGGATCTGCCGCATGGCCTCGCGGTTCTCCCCGGTGGCGGGCGCATGAAGCGAGGTCCCCGCGTAGGTGGACCCGTCCGGGCGCGTGGCGGGTTTCCAGCCGGGGATCACGAAGCCCGGATGCCCCAATGGCACATTGATCACGTGGGTGACCATTCCTTGTTTCCCGATTCGTTCGCGCCATATCCGCATGTCCGCCGGAGCACAGTCCCAGTGGCCGAAATAGAATCCGGAAAGCCACACGTCGGTCACGCCCGAGCGCGCGACGACGTCCAATAACTCGGGATCGGCCTCCAGGGCCCCGCGCGTGGTCGAGAAATGGTACGCCCGCTTGGCCGTTGTGGTCGGCTGCCCCAAGGCGGGCGTCAACAACGTCGCGGCCCCAACCGCTCCGCACGTCTGAAGAAACCTGCGTCGCGATGTTCTCATGATGGGGTCCTCGAACAAAAAAAGGGGATAAGTCCAATTACTCGGAGGAAGCATTCAAATATCGGGTCGGGTGGCACGCCCTGAAAGGGCGTGGTTGAATCGCCGCCGATGCCGCCACGCCCTTCGCCGGAGGCTCAGGAACGTGCCACCCCGTAATTCTACGGACCGGCCTTCACTACGACGGAAACCGTCCGCCGGCCGACGCGGAGTTCGTGCATGCCGGGCTTGGCGAGCTTGAGCGAGAACAGGAGGTCCCGGCGGACGCCCGAGCGGGCCCAGAAACGCTTCGCCTCGACCGGTTCGCCGTCGACGAGCAGTTCCACCAGGCTGCCGTCGAGAAACGTGTCGGCGATGGTGGCGGTCACCACCAGCGGCTCGTCCGGGGCGACGTCGGTCTTCGAGGCTTCCAGACGGACGCAGTCCAGCGGCGAGCGGACGTTCCACCCACCGACCTCCAACGCGGGCGGCTTCCCGCGCGAATCGGCGGCGGCAAACTCGGCCGTGACCTCCTTCGTTTCGCCCGGCAAGAGCGAGAAGTAGTTGTCGTCCCAGAAGACGGGCAGGATTTCTTCGCCGTGGGGCCCGGCGGTGGCCGCCACGTGGACGAAGAAGGCCAGCCGTTCCGTCGGGTTGTGTACCTTGGCCCGCAGCAGCCGTGTCGGACCACGGTCCTCGATCGCGTGCTCTGCGTCGAGCGTCACCGGCGGCAACTCGGCCAATTCGAGGAAACTCGCCGGCGTTCGGTTTGAAAGCCAATAGAAATTGTCCGAGACGAGCTTCCCCTCGCGGTCGACGAGTTCGAGCTTGACGAAGTAGACGGGCGTCAGCTCCGGAATCGTTTCGACGGCGAACGCATCCTTGTACGTGTTCGCCTCGACGTCCAACGGCGCACGCTTCTCCCACCGGAGCTTCATGTCGAAGTCAAACACCCGGACGCAAACCGCGAGACCGGCCTTCCGCTCCAGCGACTTGTTGACCACCGTCACCACGGAGTCGATCGGGCATAGCTGGACGTGAACGGGTTCGCAGGCTCTCTTGATCGCGTAGTAGCTCACCATCGGCTTGAGGTACCAGTCGAAGATTTGCCACTGCACGCTCGGCCAGCAGGAGTTGATCTTCCACTGGGTCAGGCCGCTGGTGACGGTCCACATGCGGTGGTTGGTGGCCTCGAAGATCGCCCGGTGCTGGTCGGCCGTGACGAGGTGCCCCTTCGCGCAGTAGTCCTCGACGCTGGCCGGCTCGCCGTGAAGCCGTCGCAAGGCCTCGTCGTACGGCTGGTAGTAGGAGTTGGCCCCGTGGTGGGCCCAGGTTGGCGTGAGCGGGAACGTCGGACCCGGCGGCGCGTCGAACAGCCCGGGGATGAACCGCCGCAGACTGTCGACCGGCGGCAGCGAGGCGGAGCCCACTTCCATCATGAACATCCAGCCGCGCTCATCGCGAACCCAGCGGAAATACTGCGACGGCTCCTGCCACCCATACGATTTCCCCCGGATCCAGTCGTTCATGCCCACCGGCATGTCCGGTTTGATCCACTCGGGCGGGTTCTCGCGGTAGTCGGGAAAGCCGCCGGAGGGGATGTGTACCCGGGTGCCGTCCAGGGCGGTGATGTGTTTGCGCCACATTTCGTAGACGTCCTGCCGCGTGTCGCCCTCGTTCATCGCCATGTAGAGCCACAGGCTCGGATGGTTGCGGTAGCGCTTGATGATGTCCACCGTGCAGGCGTCCAGGAGATCGACGTCCTCCGGATACGGCGTGTCCGGCAGCATCCAGTAACAGCCGTAGAAACAATTGCCGAACAAGAGGCCGCGGCGGTCGCAGGCGTCGAGAAACGCCTCGGGCGGATTGCCGATGTCCTCGAAATAGACGAGGTTCAGATTGGCCTCGGTGAAGTAGCGAATCTCGGTGTCCATCCGCGCGGCGTCCCAGTCGAAGAGGATCTCCGGCTGGATGTAGCCGCCCTGGCAGAAGACCCGCTGGCCGTTGACGCTCAGCCGCAGACCGTGCGCGTTGTCGAGCGCGTAGAGTTCCTTGGTGATCTCCCGCACGCCGAACGTGACGTTTTCGACGTCGGAGACCTTCCCATCCGCCTCGAACGACATCGAGAGGTGGTACAAGTTCTGCGGCCCGTAGTTGTGGGGCCACCACAGGCGAGGATTTTGGATCACCGGTTGCGGGCCGTCGCCGGCCGAAAAGACGACAGTCTTCCTTTCGCCCGCGGCGAGCGTCACTTCCTTGGCGAACGTCGTGCCGTCTTCCCGGATAACGCCCTTGAGCACGCCCTGTTGCGGGGAGTCGCTCGCGTTGACCAGTTCGGCCGAGACGGTCAAGTAGGCCGCGTCGGTCTTGGGCAGGGGCAGATCGGTGATGACGAAGGGGTCGCGGACGTCCACCGCGTCGGTGAACTCGAGGTACACGTCCTGCCAGAGGCCCAACTGCCGATCGCGGACGGTCGGCATGCAGTCGTAGCCGATGAACATCGGCAGCGACACGTCCCGCATCAGGTCCTTCTGGTACTCGCGCACGGCGCCGAAAACGTCGAACTGCGTGTCGGGCACGCCGGGGTGGTCCACCGGGTAGACCAGAACCGCAAGGTAATTCTTGCCCGGGGCAATCGCGGCCGTGACGTCGAACTTGAACCGCCGCAGCGCGCCCGCCATGCGAGTCCGATCGGCGATCGAGTGGCCGTTGAGCCAGACGTCGGCCCGATAGTTGATCGCCTGGAAGTTCAGCCAGACCCGCTTCGCCCGGGCAGAGTCCGGCAGGGTGAACTCGGTCCGGTACCAGTAGGGGTCCTTCCAGGGGTTCCGCTTGTCCGGCAGGTGGCTGAACCGGGCGAGATCGTGCTTCGGGTTGAACTCGTCCGAGGCGTCCGGGATCCGCATGTCGTCCAGCCCGACGCGAGGGTTGGGGTAAACGCCGTTGCGAACCAGGGCGGCGAGGACCGTCGAGGGGACCGTGGTGGGGTACCAACCGTCGGGCGCAAACCGATCGGTGGAGACGACGTCCCCGCCGGCCTTCACCAACGTCGACGACTGAATCGCCCAGCCCGCGGCGAGCGGCAACCGCGCGGGCGCATCGCCGGCCGGCTGCTGGGCCGGCAGGGCTGCCGCCACGGCCAGCAATAGCGCCGCCGTCGCGCCCCGGAGGGCTCTCATGGCGGTCGTGCGTCCCATGAATCGACCTACTGGTTCGCCCGGCTCGGTGTGACGGGTGCCACGGTTGGCTTGTCCAACCGTGCCGCACTGCTGGACAAGCCAGCAGTGGCACCGTCACTTGTTCTTCCGCTTCAACTCGCTGTCGTGCTGCTTCATGAACGCCTGAATGTCGCCCGCGAACCCGAGCAGTCGCTCCCACTGTTCGACGTAGAGGGTGACGGGCATCCGCTGCAGGCCGTAGACGCTGATCGCGCCCTTCTGGCTGACCTTGCAGTAGAGCGTGCTCTGCTTCTGTTTCTCGACCTCGTCCATGAGCTTGGACGCCTGCTCCTTGGTGATTTCGCCGGCGGCAAGTTGGGCAAGAATCTCGTCCCTATTCATTCCTGGTTCTCCCGTGGTTCGGTGGTAGGAAGCCATGCCACCATGGCAGGATACCCGATCGTCGGAGGGAGTCAAGGGGGCGCCGGTCCCATAGGGGATGGCCCCCCCGTGCTCGGCTATTTGGCCTCGGCGGCGACCACGTCGTAAACCCGCACGTAATCGACGAGGAACTCGTCCGGCAGCTTCGCCTTGGCGATGGCGCCCGTGGCCTTCCCCTCGGCGACGTCGTCCGACCAGTCCCCGACCTCGTCGCTGAGCTTGATGTACAGCGGCACCTGGCAGACGCCGCCGGCCTTGGTTCTCCAGGTCTCGTTTCCGTCGACGTAGAAGACGTATTCGTCCGGCTTCCACCAGACCGAGAACGCGTGCCATCCGTCCATCACGCCGGCGACCCGGACGACTTGTTTCTCGTATTGATGGGCCGCGTCGTAGCCGTCCCAGTGCAGCGCGCATTGAATCCGGTCGTCCAGCCACGGCTTCTCCATGATGTCGATCTCGGTGCCGTCGCGGCCGGCGTCTCCGACCTTGCACACGCCGCCATTGAAGAGCCAGAACGCCGACCAGTGACCGGGCTCGTGCTGGAGCCGGATTCGGGCCGTGTAGTAACCGAAAGCATGCTCGAACTTGCCCCGGGTCCGGGCGCAGCCGTCGAGATACTTGTCACCTTCCTTGAGCGTGGCGAGCACCAGGTGGCCCCGGCCGTCCAAGGAGACCGCCTTCCGGCTCCACGAGCCGCCCCGTCGCTGGGTTTCGGGAACCTCCCATTTGGACTCATCGAGCTTGTCGCCGTTGAACTCGTCCCGCCAGACGAGCTTCCACGCCTTGCCTTCCGGCGGCGCGGGCAGGCGGTCCTCCGGTTCGGCCGCTCGAGCCGCCCACGCGGCGAGAGATGTGGCAACAAACCCCGCAAGAAGAATCCTGATCAGTCTCATGGCGGCCTCCCTTTCTCCACTGGTCATTGGTGCTTGGTCATTGGCTACGAGATCTAGCGGAAACTCTGTTCTTCGCTTGGGAAAACACCCTCGCGGACCTCGTCGCGATAGCGGGCGACCGCGTCGGTGATCGTCGTGCCGAGGTCCGCGTAAGCCTTGGCGTGCCGCGGCCGGTGGCCCGCCGTCAGGCCCAACAGATCGTGCAGCACCAGCACCTGGCCGTCGCAGTCCGCTCCGGCCCCGATGCCGATGGTGGGTATGCTCACCGCGGCGGTAATCTCCCGGGCGATGTCGGCGGGGATGCACTCGAGGACGATGGAAAACGCGCCGGCCCGGTCGGCGGCCTGGGCGTCGGCCAGCAGTTGTTCGCGGTCGCGCTGCACGCGGTAGCCGCCCTGCCGGTGAACGCTTTGGGGCCGCAGTCCGACATGGGCCATGACGGGGATGCCGGCGGAAACGAGGGCCTCGATCACCTCGACCTGATCGACACCACCTTCGAGCTTGACGGCCTGGCACGAGGTCTCCTTCAGCACCCGCGCGGCGTTTTCGATCGCCTTGTACTTGCCCACCAGGAAGCTGGGAAACGGCATGTCGACGATGACCAGGGCGTGCTCGGCGGCGCGGCCGACCATCTCGGCGTGGTAGATCATTTCGTCGAGCGTCGCGCGGAGCGTGCTGGCGTGTCCCTGAACGACCATCGCCAGGCTGTCACCGACGAGAATGGCCTCGACGCCCGCGGCGTCGACCAGCCGTGCGGTGGGGTAGTCGTAAGCGGTCAGGACGGTGATTTTCCGTCCCGCCGCCTTCATGGCGACGAACTTGGGAACGGTGATCCGCGATGGGACGGAGGACATGGAGCGTTCTTGTGGGCATGGGTTGGGATGCGCATGGCTGCCGGACGCTATTGTAAGGCGGACAAACCCGGAACGAAATGGGCACGAGCGACAACTCGGCATCGCCGGCCAGCACCATCGGGTTGACGCATATCCCCCGCATGTCCGAATGGAGACCGTTCCCGCCTTTCTCGTCAAATCGCTGTTCAAACGCCGGCGGCAGCGGTATGCTGACAATGGGGATTGTCTCAGAACCGGCCAATGGGATCGGTCTCACGGGCCGCGTCGACGGCGGCTCCCGTGTCCTTCGTCCCGCCCTTTGCTTGCCGAGGCCCACCCATGTCCACTCGCATGTCGGAGTTTGTCGTCCTAGTGCTGGGTTGCTGGATGGCCGGGGCCGCCTTGCCGGCCGCCGCCCAAGTCAATCGCGCACCGTTGACGGCCAGTCCCCAGGGGACGATCGAGGACATTGCGCCGGGCGTCGTCAAGATCGCGACGACCGGCGGGGAGTCCTGGATGGTCCGAATCCCGGCCCGGGGGGCCGATGTCCTGGTCACCGGTTCCGCCCACCCGGACTTTCTCAAGCCCGGGCTATGGGTCAAATTCACCGCCGACGTGACCATGCGCCGCAAAACCCCCAAGGTGGAGGGTAAGATCGAGAAACTCACTGTCTTCACCCCGTCCGAACAGGATTTCCCAGGCGTGTTTCCGGTGGGCGGCTTCGGCGGCAACCAAGGACCGGACGCGGCGACCCCCGATGCGGACAAAAAGAAGGGCGGCGAAGCCCAGGTCTCGCGATGCGAGATTCGCGGTCGGATCACGGGCGTGAAGAACGGGAAGCTCGCCGTCGCTTTCAACGCCGGGTCGGTCGAGATCGAACTGGCCGACAACGCCCAGATCGACCTGAGCGTTGCCGACTACCGCTTGGCCAAGAAGGGCGACAAGATTTCCTGCGAGGGAGAGCAGGTCGGCGAGAAGATGATCCAGGCCAGGAAGGTCGATATCCAACTGGCCGAGCCCGTCGGCGGCGAGCAGAAGACGGCGCGACAAAGCCGGATGCCGCGAAAGGGCGACGCCACGGAATCCCCCAACGAGCAAGAGAAGACGCCCGCCGAGGGCAAGGACGTTTCCGAAGAACTGGTCGGACTGCTTACCCCGAAGGCGGACGCCCCGCAGGTGGAGGAATCATTCCGGATCGAGGGAGATCCGACCGAGTTTCGACCTTCGGCCCAGGTGCCCGCCGCCACCCTGCAAAAACGCTTCGGTAAACCGGAGAGGGAGACCGTCAAGGGCATCCAGGTTGTCAAGGGCAAGGAAAGGGTGGTCCGGTCGCAGGTTTGGACCTGGGGCACGGTCAAGGTGGTCGTCGTCTCGTCCAAGGCCCATTTCTTCGCAGCCGGACCCGGCCCCGAGCCCAAGCAGCCAGAGCCGCTCAAACAGGAGGAGCAGCCCAAGCAGGAGGAGCCGCTCAAGCAGGAACCGCCCGCTGAGAAACCGCAGTGAGCCCGTGCGTGGTTGCTGAGTCGGACGGCGGCCAGTATAATTCCCGGTTCTTTCCCCTGCCTACATGGTCGATCCCGGGTCGGCCGACAAAGATGCCCCGATCTTTCGACGGGGCGGTTCATGCTCTAAAGGAGGTATGTCGTGGCAATTCGTGTTGGAATCAATGGATTCGGTCGGATCGGACGTCTGGTCTTCCGCGGCTTGATGGCCAAGCCCGACGTGTTCGAGGTGATGGGCATCAACGACCTGACGGACAACAAAACGCTGGCGACGCTGCTGAAGTATGACAGCATACATCGCCGTTATCCGGGCACGGTGGGTTATGACGACGAGTACCTGATCGTCGGCGGCAAGAAGATCCGCGCGATGGCGGAGCGGAACCCCGCCGCGTTGCCGTGGGGCGAGTTGGGCGTGGACGTCGTGCTGGAGAGCACCGGCGCGTTTCGCGGCCGAATGACCGCCGACAAGCCCGGTTACGACAGCCACCTGGCCGCCGGCGCCAAGAAGGTCGTCATCAGCGCTCCGGCCAAGGGGCCCGACCTGACGTGCGTCCTGGGAGTGAACGACAACAAGCTCACCTCCGCGCACAAGTGCATCTCGAACGCCAGTTGCACGACCAACTGCCTCGCGCCGGTCGCCAAGGTTCTCAACGAGAAATTCGGGATCGTCAAGGGTTTGATGACGACCATCCACTCCTACACGAACGACCAGGTCGTGCAGGACTTCCCGCACAAGGACCTCTATCGCGCCAGGGCCGCGGCGCTGAACATCATCCCGACGACCACCGGCGCGGCCGAGGCGGTCGGGCTGGTGATTCCGGAGTTGCAGGGGAAGCTGACGGGCATGTCGATGCGGGTGCCAACGGCGACCGGCAGCGCGGTGGACCTCGTGGTCGAGACGGCCAAGCCGGTAACAAAGGACGCGGTCAACGCGGCGATGAAAGAGGCGTCGGTAGGTTCGCTCAAGGGCATCCTCGGTTACTGCGAGGACCCGATTGTCTCGACCGACATCATCGGCGATCCGCGAAGCTCGATCTTCGTGCCCGACTGGACCATGGTCGTCGGCAACACCCTGTTGAAGGTGCTGAGTTGGTACGACAACGAGTGGGGCTATAGCTGCCGTAGCGTCGACCTGATCGAGAAGATCGCGAAACTCTAGGGTCCGCTGGTCCCGTGTGTCAATGAGATGAAAAGGGCACCGACCGGAATCGCTCGGTGCCCTTTCTCTATGGGATACTCTCGCCGTGGCAAACCGGGCGGACTCTGACGTTTGTGCCCGGCGAGGCCCCCCTTTCTGCAATACCCGCGGACCAATCCGCATACACGCGATATCCGCTTGTCAAGTGAACGTCGCCCGTCGGCCGATCACCAGCCATGATGGACTCAGAGGGCGGTCGACACCGGTCGTGTCGCTTCCTCAACGCGGCCAATCTGGGCAGACAATAGCGGATAACGGATTTTTCCGGCTCTGGTCACTCATCTTCACGGACGAAGGTGCCCCATGCATGCGCGGAACGGAGGCGGGCTGAGCGCGGTCTCGGCCCTGGGGATCGTTTTCTTGGGCGTCGCCGTCGCGGCGGCGCAGTACGGCCCGCCGACGCGATTGCCCGAAACGGGATATGCGTCGCCGGCCGGTCCGGGCGACAGTGCGTCGAGCTACGACTCGCCGGCCGACGCCCCTCCCGTCGCCAGCCAGGCGAGCTACTTGTCGGGCGACGACCTGGCCTCGAGGGTCGCCGAGCTCGAAGCGAGCCTCAAAAAGATGAAGGCGGCCGAGACCGCGGCAAAGAAGAAGGCATCGGAGAAACCCACGGTCATCATCGGCGGGCGTCTTCTCGTGGACGCGGCCGCGTTCAGCCAGGACGCCCAGAACAAGATCGATCTGGGGAACGATGAGAACGGTGTCATGATCCGCCGCGCCTGGTTGGACGCCCGGGGAACCGCCTTCGAGGTGTTCGACTACAAATGGCAATGGGCGATGGAAAGCGACGGCCACATCAAGGCCCGCGACAATTACATCAGCGTCAACGAGTTGCCCCTCCTCGGCCACGTCCGCGTCGGCTATTTCAAGGAACCGTTCGGCCTCGAACGGCTCACAAGTTCCAACTACCTTACCTTCATGGAACGGTCCGTCGGCGAGTTCTTCACGCCCGATCGACACCTCGGCGTCATGGCGTTCGATTGGGCGGACGACCAGAACGCGACTTGGGCCTTCGGCGGTTTCACCACGTCTCCGGACATGAAAGTCCAAGACGATCATCTTTCGACTTCGATGACCATGCGGGGGACCTGGCTGCCCTGGTACGATGAAGCGACCGAAGGACGCGGTCTTCTGCACACCGGCGTTGCCTACAGCTATCGCGACGCCTGGGAACACGAGTATTTCGGGGAAATCCGCACCGCCGAGTCTTACCTTGGCGCGAAGTACGACGCGACCGTGACGAACGTCGACTACGTGAACTTGCTCGGCGCGGAACTCGCATGGGTGTACGGGCCATTGTCGCTCCAATCCGAATACATGGTCTCGCTCGCCAGGGGCGACCAGATCGACGGCAGCGCGACCGACGAGTACAACCCGCGGACCTTCTACGTCTACGCCAGCTACTTCCTGACCGGCGAAAACCGTCCTTACGAGCGCGACATGGGCGTATTCGGCAGGGTCAAACCCTTCGAGAACTTCTTCCACGTCCGCGACGCCGATGGTTACGTCCAGACCGGCAAGGGGGCCTGGGAAGTCGGCTACCGCTGGTCCTGGCTCGATCTGAACGATGGCCCCGTCGAAAAAGGAGCCTGGTCGAACCACACGATCGGCCTGAACTGGTACCTGACCGCGTATATCCGGCTCATGTTCAACTACGTCCATTCCACCGTGAGTCCCGACTTCCATCCGGGCCATCCGGATTCGAGCGTCGACGTGGTCGAGATGAGAACGCAGATCAATTTCTAGTGCCAATCGGGAGGCAATAACGTGAAACGAATTCTCTGGGCCGCGGCCGTTTGTGTTCTGGCGCCGGGCTTTGCGGCTGCCGGCGATGCGTGCGCGGCGCCGGCATGTTTGCCGAACGCGGCATCCTGCGGCAACAAGACCTGCAAAGTCGTCCGCGAGATGAAGAAGGTCACCAAGACGGTCTGGGTGGTCGAGTGCGAGGAGTTCTGCCCGTCGTTGCCCGGTTGCGCTTGCGGCGGCCATGGTTGTGGGACTTGCGGCGCGGCGACGTGTGACGCGGCGTCGTGCGACCCGTGCGCGTCGTTGCGAAAGCCGATGGTCCCGCCCAAGTGCTGCGACGTCCGGACCCGCAAGACGCTGGTCAAGAAGGAGATTGAGTGCGAGGTGCCCGTCTACAAGTGCGTGGTGGCCGACCGCGGCAACGGTTGCGGTTGCGGCGAGGATGCTCCGGACCCGGCGAAGGCGGCCCCGCCCGTGGCCATCGCGCCGCTGCCTCCGATGCCGCTGGCGGCGCCCAGCACGGCCGCGGGCCCCTGGTTGCCGCGGTAGCGGACCCGGGCTATACTGCCTCCTGATTCTCGGATTGTGGTGGGACTTGCTGCGATCGGCCCCCCCCTACTCGACTCCAAGGAGGTGAGTGATGGCCCTTGCCAAGACGACCCTCGAACGGCTCGCCCGGTTCGATACGCCGACAGTCTGCAACGTCATCGAGCTTTTCGGGATCCGGCCGCGGAACACGGGTTTCATGGACGGGCGGATCAAGGCGGGATTTCCCGAACTGCCGCCCATGGTCGGCTTCGCCGCGACGGCCGCGTTCCGAAGCGGCTCGCCGCCCGCCGCCGGCGACGCCTACGGCAGCGTCGCCAAGCAACTCGACCGGTTCGCCCGGCTGCCCGGACCCGCCGTCGTCGTCTTTCAGGACCTGGACGACCCGCCGGTCGGCGCCACGTTCGGCGAGATGATGTGCTCGACGTATCAGGCGTTTGGTTCGACGGGCTTGATCACGTCCGGCGGCGGACGCGACCTGGAGCAGGTTCGAGCGATCCGCTACCCGGTGTTCACCGGCTCGACGATTTGCGCGCACGCCTACTGCCACATTCTGCACCTCGGACTGCCGGTCCGCGTCGGCTCGCTGGTGGTCAACGAGGGCGACCTTCTGCACGGCGACGCCAACGGAGTAGCGAACATACCGATCGAGATCGCCGACAAGGTGGCCGACGCCGCGCCGGAGTACGTCGCCGCCGAAGGCATTTTGCTCGAGTATCTCCGCGGCCCGGAGCCCAAGACGCCCCAGGGGTTCTCCGAGGCCCAACGGGCGTGCGTCGCCGCGATCGGCAAGCTCGGCGAGCGGTTGCTGTAGGTGCAGGTGCGTGCTCGCACGCACCCGACCTGATGGAAGAATCACATGAGCGGCATCACGGTACTGCGCCACGTCCCGCGCGAAACGCTGGGGATCCTCGAACACGTCTTCCTCGACGCCGGGCTGGACTGGCGCTACGTCGATCTGTTCGACGCCGTGTCCGAGCGGCTCGATCTCGCTGGCGCGGCCGGGCTGGTCGTGCTCGGCGGACCGATGAGCGTGAACGACGTTGACGCCAATCCGTGGCTGGCGGACGAGGTCCGTTGGATCCGCCAGGCCGTCGACGCCGAACTGCCGGTGCTGGGAATCTGCTTGGGAGCGCAACTCCTGGCCAAATCGCTCGGCGCGAAGGTGAGGGCCAATCCCGTGAAGGAGATCGGCTGGTACCGGCTCGAACTGACCGAGGAAGCCGCCGGCGATCCGCTGTTCGGCGGTTGCGGCGCCCGGTACACGGTCTTTCAGTCTCACGGCGACACGTTCGCGCTGCCCGACGGCGCCGTTCATCTCGCCCGGGGCGAAGAGTGCGAGAACCAGGCGTTTCGCCGAGGGCGGTTGGCCTGGGGGCTGCAATTTCACATCGAGATGACCGAAGCCATGGTCCGCGAGTGGCTCGACGAGCCGGGCACCCGGCGTCTGTGTGCGGAGCTGGACTACATCGATCCGGACGCCATCCGCGCCGACACGTCCGAGGCACTGCCGAAGATGCGCGTCCTGGCCGATCACATCCTGCCGCGTTTCGCGGCGTTGTGTGTCCAGCGGTAGGACGTTCGAGAATGGTTCGTTGGGTGTTGGGGAACCCTCTTGTTGCTTTGCAGCACCGACGATCTTCCGAACGGATCTTTTCAAATGGAGCGCGGCCCGCGGAAAATCGTCGGTGCCATCCGCGGTGCCACCCGCGAGCTTGCCTACGGGCGTGCGGCGGGGCCGAGGGTTTGGACCGTGACGTCGTCGATCCAGACTTCGCCCAGGCCGGCCAGGGCGAACGTGACGGTCATCGGGCCGGATTGCGGGGCGACGCGGTAGAGCGTGAAGGACTCCCAGCCGGTCGTGTCGCCGATCCGTTCGGCCAAGGCCCGGCCGGAAAACGAATCGAAGATCATCAGCCCGTCCACGCTCCCCGTGATCGGCGCCGGCACGTGTACCCAACCGCTGACTTGCACCAGCGCGCCGGCCTCGACCGGCACCGGCGGGCTGGTGATCCAGAGCGGGGGCGTTTCGACCAGCGTCGGCGGCCTGTTGGGTTCGACGGATCGGGCGACCAGGCGCAAGCCCGAACTGCCGGAGTGGGCGGCCTCGGGCACGACGTCGGCCGTGGTCTCGACGCCGGGCGTGGCGTGCTGGAAGTGCCGCCATCCGGCCGCGAGGATCGCCGGAAGCTGCTCGAAATCGCTCGCCGGAAGCAGATTCGCCCCCACCTGCCACGACCGCGTCTCCTCGACCATGCTCCAGTGCCACGGCAGCGTCGAGAAGCAGACGGTCGCCGGGCTGGCCACCGGAGAGCACATCGAGGCGACCGCCTTCTGCCAGTTCGTCCGCTCCAGCAGCCGCAAGGGACACATCGCCCGCTCGGCGTACAAACAAGCGTTCGCGTAGTCCTTGGCGGCCAGCGCGCTGTCGCACTGCTGAAGGATCTTTCGGGCCGTGACCAGATAGTCCGCCGGCTGCCACGCCGTTTCCCCGCGGCCGGCCATGCGGCGGTCGACCTCCTCGGCGATCTGGAGCTTGCGGGCGGCCAACTGGCGCTGGAGCTGCGCCGCCCGGGGCGCATTCGCCTTGGCTCGCTGGCCGAGACTTGCCCTCGCCAGGGCGTCTTCGGTGAACAGGACCAGCGTACTGAGCGAGAACTCGCCGAGCGTGACCTGAACGCCGCCCGTGCCCCGTTCGCGGTCACGGACCGGCGGCAGTCCGCCGGGCACCAATTCATACGCGAGGTTCGAGTCGGGCACGCCCCGCACGACGAACGTCAACGTCTGGGCGGCCGACTGTCCCGGCACGAACTGGGCCCCCAGCCCGGTCCAGAGCGGCACCAATAGCCGCGTTCGGTTGTAGCGGAACACGGCGCCGCTCACTTCCGGTTGATTGCTCTGGACCGTATCGACCAGGTTGCCGGCCGCCACCCAAGGACGGATCATCTCCAATTCCTGGTTCAGCAACTCCATCGCCGCTGCCCGCGCCCGGGTCTCCGGATCGGTGTCGTCCAGCGAACTGCGCGACTCGAACAGCAACCCTCGGCTTCCGGCGGTAATCGCCGTGTAAGCCACCAGGCGGATCTGCTCGCTTGTGACCGTCGGCGGCGGCGACTGCTCGCGTCCGCCGCTTAGCCACTGCTGATGGAGCGCCAAGGCCGGCTGCGTCTGGATGGTGCTCCAGATGATCGTGCCGGGCCGGGCCAGTCGGGGACGCTCGCGAATCCAAGTGCCGTAGTCGACCATCTCGAGGCTCGTGGCCACCGGCGATTGGCCCACCATCAGCAGGTCCACGCAGCCGCTGAACGCCCGAAGGTCCACCTCCGGATGGCAAATCCGTGGACGCCCGCGCTCCCGGTCGGCGTCGCGGATTTGCTGGGCGCGCTTGCGCGTGGCCGGAAGGTCCTGCTCCGAGAGCCCCCAGCCCAGGTCCCAGGCCAACACCGGATCGTACTCCGGCCCGATCCGCGGTGTCGGGGTGGCCGGCTCCGAGGCCGCATCCGCGGGCGGAAACTCCGGCGGCGGACAAACGACCATCAGCCCGAGGTCGCCGGCCTCGCGCAAGATCGCGCTGGACGGCGTCCGCGCCAGCCAGATCGTGTTGAATCCCAGCTCCTTGAGCCGCGCCAGTGATTCGCCCTGGTACTGGATCGCCCGGGGCAGCATCGGATGTCCGTCCACCTCAAGCACCGATACGCGCAACTCGACCCGCCGCCGCGACCCGGTGGTTCCGTCCAAGCCGGCGCCGCTCGGGTCGACTTTGGGGAGGTTTCCCAGTCGCGGGCTGACGGCGACCGGGCGCGGCGCGCCGGGCGGGGACTCGGCGTAGCCGGCGATCTCCAAGTCGTCGATCCAGACGTTCGTCGTGCCCGGACCGCCGTAAACGTTCAAGAGCATCTGGTCGACGTAGGCTTCCGTCGCGTCGACGCCGGGTCCCAGTTGCAGCCGCAGGACGCGGACCTGCCGGGCGAGGAGATTCGGGATGTCGCGAACCTCGAGCTGCTGCCAACGACCCACCTGTGTGTAGCTCGTGCCGACGACCAGGGTCGAAACGGGCTGGCCGCTCCGGGGGTCCTCGGTCCGGGGGAGAATCACCCGAGCGAGCAGTTGCAGTCCGGGTCGATCCGACTTGAGCCAAACGCTGGGCGTGAGTTCCGCAATGACCTGGGGCCGGCCTACCGGGTGGCTGAGGTAGACCTCGGTACCCCCCTGGCCGGAGACGGCCAGCCGTTCGCACCCGGCGCCGCCGTGGGCCTCGCCCTGCACTCGCTCGTGCCGCCCGATTTGGTAGCGGACGTTCCCCCCGGCCTGCCGCCAACTCGGCTCCGGTCCCTCGAATCGCTCGGACCACGGCGTCTGGCCCGGGGCCGAACCGGGCACAAGCACGATGGCCACGAGAACCACCAGCGCGAAGCGTGTTCGGAGGATCGGAAGCGGCATGGTGGTGCTTGTATCACGAAATCCCAACCGCATCCAGACCAAACGTGGTTTTTTGGCATCGCCTGGGCGACGAATGGCAATTCGTTGCCGGCCGTAAAAGCTTGTAGAATTAGGGTTTACATCGCGACATCGTCCGCCGGCCCGGCTTTGGCACGGCGTCTGCTTTTGGTCTCGGGTGTTCAACACCGATGAGGAGACATCCATGACCCAGCCGGCCCGATCCCTTCACTGCCAGACGGACGAACTGCCCAAGGAAATCGTCGACCTGGCCAATGCCCTCGGTGGACTGCCGATGGAGATTCGTCAGGGCATCGACCCGCTGTTGGTCAAGGTGATCGAAAGCAGCAAGCGCCGCCGCCGGATCCTGCAGTTGGTGCAGGACGCCTTGAGCCAATTGCGGTTGGACATGAAGTACCTCATGTTCGACCTGGAAGCGACCCGCCGCGAGAGGGACGAATATCGCCGGCAACAGGAAGGGTCGTGACGGGCGGCCCTCTCATCGGGTGGGGTGCCGATCTGCTCTCATCCATTGCGAATGTCCGAAGTCTGCAATAGGATGAGAGTTTGGTTAGGGCAGGTGGCAGGCCGGGCGCGGCCGGTGCGTCCATGCCGGCCGATTGAGCAGCAGAGGTGTGTTTTTCATGAGTCGACCCACCGCCGAACAGGTCGCTCAGCGCGCGTTCGATCTCGGGCTGGTGGACGAGCGGCAGTTGCAGGAGATCTGGGGCGATTTTGGCAGCCACCACGTCACGGTCGACGAGTTCCTCCAACTCCTGGTCCGCCGCGAGATGGTGACCAACTATCAGGTCGACCGCCTCGTCAAGGGGGAACGAACCGGCTTCTTCTTCGGCGACTACAAGGTCCTCTACCTCGTCGGCAGCGGCTCGTTCGCCCGGGTGTATCGCGCCGTCCACCGCCAGACCGGCCAGGTCGTGGCGGTCAAGGTGCTGCGAAAGCGCTACAGCGAGAACCCGATCCAATATCGCCAGTTCGTCCGCGAGGGGCTCTTGGGCCGCTCGTTGCGCCACGAGAATATCGTGCCGATCTACGAGGTCGTCTCCGACGCCCAGGCCCATTTCCTCGTCATGGAATTCGTCGAGGGCCGGAACCTGCGGAACTTCATCAAGATCCGCAAGAAGATCGAATCGGCCGAGGCCGTCCGGCTGATGATCGACATCACCAGCGGCCTGCAATACGCCTTCGAACGCGCCCTGACGCATCGGGATCTCAAAACCAGCAACGTCCTGGTCTCCAGCCGCGGCGTCGCCAAACTGGTCGACTTCGGACTGGCCGCGGTCGATGAAACCCTGGCCGACGACGCCCTGATCGACGCGACGAATTGCCGGACCATCGACTACGCGGCGTTGGAGCGGGCGACCGGCGTGCGCAAGGACGATCCTCGCAGCGACATCTATTTCCTCGGCGGCATTTTCTACCACATGCTCTCCGGCCAGCCCGCGCTGCAGGAAACCAAAGACCGCGTCCATCGGCTCTCCCGGTCCCGCTTTGTCGAGGTCGTGCCCCTGCAGAAGCTCGAACCCGCGATGTCCCATTCGGTGAGCACCGTCGTCAACAAGGCGATGATGTTGGACCCCGACCGCCGCTACCAGACGCCGGGGGCCATGTTGTCCGACCTGCGCGTTGCCGCCCGGCGCCTGGTCGAAGAGGCCCAGGCCGCGCGAGAACAAGCGGTCGGCGATTCTCGCGGCGCGAACCACAAGGACCCCAACGCCGGCCCGCAACAATCGGTCATGGTCGTCGAGTCCAGCCCCGAGATGCAGGACGTGTTTCGAACGGGTCTGAAGAGGGCGGGGTATCGGGTGCTGCTGACCAGCGACCCGGAGCGGGCGCTGACGCGGCTGCTTCAGGAGCCCACCGCCGTCAGTTGCGTGGTGATCAACGCCCAGGAAATCGGTCCGCCGGCCCTGGAGGTCTTCAATCGTTTCGCCGAGAGCACGCTGACCGAGCCGATCCCCGCGGCGTTGTTGCTCGACGAGCCCCAGCACCAGTGGCGAGAGCACGCCCGCACGGCCGGCCATCGCGTGGTGGTGGACATGCCGATCACGATGAAGCGGCTCCGCCAGGTGCTGATTCAGTTGATCCCGCCCGTCGAAGTGTGACCGCCCCCGCCGCTACATTGACTGTCTCGCCCGCCGGGCTATAATCCAGTGCTCTGTCAGTGAAGCAAGGATCTGGGAAAGGGAGAAAGCATACCGATGGCTCATGTGAACGAGTTTACAGACGGCAATTTTGAAGCCGAGGTGTTGAAGTCGTCCGAGCCGGTGCTGGTCGACTTCTGGGCGCCCTGGTGTGGCCCCTGCCGGATGATCACGCCCGTGATCGAGGAACTGGCCGCCGAGAACGCCGGCTCGGTGAAGATTGGGAAAGTCAACGTCGACGATAACCCCAACATCGCGGCGGGATACAGCGTAAGCAGTATCCCCACGTTGATGGTCTTCAAGGGAGGCGAGGTCGTCGACCGTTTCGTCGGCGTGCAGCCCAAACAGCGTTTGCAGGCCGCCCTGGACGAAGCGATGGCGTAGCCGGCCGTCGCAATCTCCTTGTGGTCTCCTTGTGGGAGGCGACTCTGTCGCCGACGATCGGTTGCCTGTTTCAGTCGGCGCCAAAGACGCCTCCCCCAACTCCTGATCGCCAACTCCCCAACGCCGTGTTCTATCCTGGCCGGATCCTACTCCGACGGCCGCTCGGCAGGATATCCTGCTTCGGCCCGCGCCGGGTGCCACGGTTGGCTTGCCCAACCGTGCCGCCGCACTGCTGGGCAAGCCAGCAGTGGCACCCAATGTGTCGCGCCGCTACGATCGTCGCAACGTGAATTCTTTTCGCTACTTGCCGACACGTTGCGTTTTTGCATCGTATAGTTGTTGCGATCGGTCTTCATTCCACAGTAGGAATAGAGTCCGCCGACCCCGTAACCGGCATCATCGTCACGACCGAACGCCTATGCGTCACCTTGAACCCACCACGTGGCGGAATTCCTGGCTCGCATTGCTCGCGTGGGCGATACTCGTCCATTCGGCATGGGGGTTCCACAGCGTCTCGGATAGCCCCTTATTCTGCCCACTGACGGACGGTGGCGCCAAAACCGCCGGCCCGCTTGGTCAGATCGGTCCCCTGGGCGAGTCGGAGCGACGACTGTTTGCCGACGCGGCGGACGGATCGCTCGACGAGCACTCGTTGTTGACCGCCGCCGTGGTGGCCAGCGGCGTCGACGACCCCGCGGCGATTCGGCACTACCAGCAGCGGTTCGCCCGATGGGTCGAGGAACTCCGCGACTCGGGCGCGGTGGCCGGCTCGCCGAAGCGTCGGGCCCAGGCCGTCTTCGAATTCATGCACCGGAGGATCCTCTTCGCCGGCTATCGACTCGACTGCACCGATCTGACCCTGCCCCTGGACGAGGGGCGATTCAACTGCGTCAGCGCCTCGGTGTTGTTCTGTTGTCTGGCCGAGCAGTTCGGGCTGGACGTGCGTGGGCTGGAGGTGCCCGGCCATGCGATGAGCCGGCTCGTCCTGCCCGACGAAACGCTCGACGTCGAGAGCACCTGCCCGCGTTGGTTCCGACTGATCGACGATCCGACCCGCCGGGCGGAGTTGATCGAGAAGGCCACCGGATTCCGCCAGGGCGATCCCGCGGCCGCCGGCGCCTGTCGCGAAGTGTCCGGCGTTGAACTGGTTGCCACGATCTACTACAACCGGGGCGTCGACCTGCTGGGGAAAAAGGAGTTTGCCCGGGCGGCGGCCGCCAACGCCCGATCGTTGCGTCTGGACCCGTCGAACGAGACCGCCCGAGGTAATCTCCTTGCCACGCTCAACAATTGGGCGATTGACGAGGGCAGTTCGGGGCGTTACGTCGAGGCGGCGGGCCTGCTCAGCGCGGGATTCGAGCTGGACCCGGAATTCCCAAGCTTTTCGATCAACTATTTGCACGTTCATCGGCAATGGGTTGACACCCTCTGTCGGGCGGGACACTTTGACGAGGCGCTGGCGGTCCTGGGCCGGGCGGCCCGAGAGCGTCCCGACGAGCCCTGGTTCGCCCAAGCCATCGCCGACGTCCATCGCCGCTGGGCGAGCAGTCTGGCGACGGAGCCGTGAACCGGCCTGAAATTCGCGAATCCACCATTTTGCCGTCAATCGTGTAACCGGCCGGTCGGTTGCCGCGTATAAAGAGGTGACACGGCAAGACAACCTTCCCAAAACGGGGGGATCCTGGTGAATCCGGCGAGAACACTGCTGCTGACACTGTTGCTCGTGCTGGGGTTCGTCGCGCTGGCCCAGGCCGAACCGCTCGACCGGACGCAGGTCGCCGCCGGGGCCAAGTGGCTCGCTCATATCGACTTTGACGCCGCTCGGGCCGCCTGATCGTCCGGGCGAACGTCAACGAGCAACGGCTGTTGGAGCTTCTCCGGGCGAACGCGAGTCACCGGGTCGAGGCGTTCGGCGACCATGAGCTGCACACCTGGGTCCAGGAGGTCGACGCGACGCACAAGAGCACGGTGACCGGCTGCTTCTACCGGGCGAACCTCGTGGTCGTCGGCCGCGACGCCGACGAGGTCCGCTCGGCGCTCGGCGTGCTCGACGGCGAATCGCCCCGGCTGGCCGGAAGCGGCTCGGCGCTGGACCGCGAGGCGGCCAAGGGCACGGTGTTCCAGGGCGGCGTGATTGGCCTGGCCGACTTGGCCGGCGAGCACCTCCCCTTCGTCTCGCCGATCATTCACCACGCCGAATCGCTGTCGCTGGACCTGGGCGAGGACGGCGGCGACGTCGTCGTCCGAGCACGGCTCGTCACCCCAACGCCCGAGGTCGCCGGGCGAGTCCGGGACGTGCTCTCGGGTTTTCGGGGAATGACCGCGTTGGAACGCGACGCCGACCAATACATCCTCGACGCGCTGGATGCCCTGAAGATCACGGCCGACGCGCGCACGGTCGCCATCGACTGGCGGATGCCGGGCGTGGAGGTGATGCGGCTGGTGGAGAACGAATGGGCTAAACAACGGAAGGCGAACTAGCCGGACCGACGATGCCAGACAACTCGACGCCGACGCCCCCCAGCGACGAGCAGCTCGTCGAGCGGGCCCAGCAGGGCTGCGCGAAGAGCTTCGAGGAGTTGGTGCGCCGGTACCAGGTCCCGCTGGTGCATTTTCTCCGCCAACGCGGCCCGGACGACGAGGCGGAGGACGTCGCGCAGGAGGCGTTTATTCGGGCGTATGAGAACTTGGCGAGTTACCGGCCGCGATGGCGATTTTCGACTTGGCTGTTTACGATCGCGCGGCGGCTGAGCGTGAGCCGGCGGCGGCGGGCGCGCCCGATGGCCGACGCGGCGGCGCTGGAATCGCTCGCGTCGGCCGCGCCCGACCCGGCCGACGCGGCGGCCGAGAACGAGAGTCGCCGCCGGTTGTGGGACGTGGCCGCCGACGTGCTCGGCGAAGAGCAGGTCACGGCCTTGTGGCTGTATTACGTCGAGGAGATGCCGGTCCGGCAGATCGCCCGGGTGCTCGGACGTTTCACGCCCGCGGTGAAAACGATGCTGCACCGGGCACGAAAGAAGCTGCTCGCGCGGCTCGAAGGCTTGGGCCTGCACGGCCCGAGTGGCGATGACGCCGGCAGGGAGCCGTCGCGGCGGTGTCCGGCGACCACGGAGTTGAACCATGGCTGATAACCGCATTGGCGAACAAGAGCGAGAGCTGGCCGAGCGTCTGCGGCGCGAGGCCGAGGCGTCGCGGCCGGCGTTTTCCGAGGCGTTGCACTCCCGTTTTGTGGAGGCGATCCGAGAGCGCGCCGCGCAAACGGGCGTCGAGCGTCCGGCTGGGCTGCTGCGGCGGCGGCCGGCATACGTGGGCGCGGTGGCGGCGTGCGCGGCGGCGTGCCTGGTGGTGGCGACGCTGGTGGTGCTGCGCCGGGCGGAGTCGCCGGGTCCGACGCCCGAGACGCCAACGACGACGGCTTTGGCCCACCCGAGCCCGGACCCGCTGGCCGGCTTGGACGCCCTGGCCGACGTGAGCAACACGGCGGCGACCGACGTCGGAGCGTTGGTCGATTCGACGCTCGCGCGGAAGCAATGGGCGTACCTCGACCAC
>JAPLNP010000378.1 GCA_026401055.1 Planctomycetia bacterium | reverse complement strand
AGAGTTTTGGACGGATTCGCAGCAAGGGCGACCAGGCGCTTTTCGGCGGGCGGACAACGCAGCAAATGAAAGATCGGTTGAACGTGCCCGACAATCGCCCTCTGGCCGACTTCTTGCCCACCATTACGATCAAGGCCAAGGACTTCGCCAACGAGATCACCAACTTCAACATCAAGCGGGAAGATCTACGAACAGAAGGCTCGATTGCCGGCGAGCATGTTAGGAACAATGCCGAAGTCCGAAAGCTTCTCGGCAAGCGCGGCATCGTGCCCGAGCAATTGCCGCCGTCCGAAGACATCAAGAAGATCGAGCGGCGAGTCGAGTCGGAACAGAAGAAGTTGCCCAATCAAGTGAGGCCGTTGGAATCGGATGAAGCGGGTGGCCGGGAATAGGAAGCGGAATGACCGAAGCCGAATTCATTGCATCCATAGACTGCCAGTTTCCGTACGACAACGAGGCCGAGTGTTGTCGTCTCTGTGAGATGGGCGCTCACATTTCGCCAAACGCCGCCTTTATGGTCCTTCACGAGTTGTGTCGACAGCCTCGTAGCGGCAATGTCACTACCGAAGTGTTGAAAAGGATTCTTTCTTACTGGAACGGGTGTTTCTCGCATCCGCTGGCTCCCCTGCTCACACAAATTGTCACAACAAGAATTGAAGGCAAAGAACTTTCCGTGAATGACGCAATGAACGCCATGCGAGTAATATCAGAGTATCCACACGAATACAATGCTTTGGCGATCGCCTATTTTTCGTGTGATGACGTTGAAGGAAAAGTTGACGATCTCGATGAAAGCATTTGTGCGAATTGGCGGACGCAAAAGTACACGACGAATTAAACGACATAGACGTCGCCATCTTCGCCGCGTGAACGCGGCGGCTCAACGGACAAACGACAACTGACCACTAACCCCTACTCCCCATGACCCCAACCTGTGACATCGGACTAATCGGCCTCGCCGTGATGGGCGAGAATCTGGCCCTGAACATCGAAAGCCGCGGCTTTCGCATCGCCGTCTACAACCGCACGACGAGCAAAGTCGATGAACTGCTGGCCGGCCGGGCCAAGGGCAAAAACTTCGTCGGCTGCCATTCGCTGGAGGAACTGGTGGGCAGCCTCGCTGCGCCGCGGAAGGTGATGCTGATGGTCAAGGCCGGGCCGGCCGTCGATGAGTTCATCGAGAAGCTCATCCCGCTGCTCTCGCCCGGCGACGTGATTATTGACGGCGGCAACACGCTGTTCAGCGAGACCGAACGCCGCACGAAATACGTTGAATCAAAGGGCCTGTTGTACATTGGCACGGGCGTGTCGGGCGGCGAGGAAGGCGCACTCCGCGGCCCGAGCATGATGCCCGGCGGCAGCCCCGCCGCCTGGCCGCTGGTCAAGCCGATCTTCCAGGCCATCGCCGCGAAGGTCGGCCCGAACGGCGACATCCCTTGCTGCGAATGGGTCGGACCGCGCGGGGCGGGCCATTACGTGAAGATGGTCCACAACGGCATCGAATACGGCGATATGCAGTTGATCTGCGAGGCATATTGGATGCTGAAAAACGCCCTAGGACTGAGCAACGACGAACTGTACGACGTGTTCCAGCAGTGGTACGAAGGCGAGCTGAACAGCTATCTGATCGAGATTACCCGCGACATTTTCAGCGTTAAGGACGACCTGACCGGCGGCTACCTCGTCGACCTGATTATGGACACGGCCGGG
>JAPLNP010000078.1 GCA_026401055.1 Planctomycetia bacterium | reverse complement strand
GAGCCTGCCGCTTCGGGTCTGGATGAAGCCGAAGAAATTGGGATTATAGCCCTCCAGGATCCGCTGCCGGTCGATCCAGGTCTTGCCGCCGTCGAGGCTCCGGACCGCCCAGATCTCCAGCCGGCAGTCGTCCTTGGGCTGGTTGATGCTTTGATCCCAACTGAAGTTGTACGTGGCGAAGTTCAGAAACACCGCCACCAGCGCTCCGCCGCGCGTCCGCAGGACGTAATACGCGGCAGGCTCTTGCCTTCCCGGATCTCCGCCCGCAATTCCCTCGCAAACCGCCTGCCCTTCCGACCAGGTCTTGCCGTCATCTTTGCTGACGCGCATTCCGCTGGCGTCGATGGTCATCAGGCTCCCGTCCGCCAGTTCCACGAATGGACCATTGTTGGTCGCGTCCAGCGGCTTCGAGAGCGGATTCACCCAGCGCGCTTCGTCCTCGGCCGCGCCGCGGATCGCGGCGCAGAAAAAGGCCGTCGCGGCCAAGCCGGCCAGCGTCACCAGCCGCGGCATGGAGTTGTTCTTCATGATCGTGTCATCCTTCCTTCGCAACAACTGATTTGACTCACATACCCATTCTATTGCGCGGAGGCGGTAATTCACAGTACGACCACGGACTACGATGCTCGGGAAGCTTGGTTCCCAACCTCAAGGGGCGACAATATACATCTGCCATGGGGCATGACGGCATCCGCTGAGTGACGTTTCCGCGGCGCTGCCGACGTTTCGGGATGTTTTCGTGGGGGGGCCGTAACGGGGCGGCCGTAACGGCGGGGCCACGTACACGCGAGGCACATCTGAGTGCCACCTGCCTGGCGGTTCCCCCTTTGCGTCGCTACGTCGCCGAAGTGCCACCGGCTCCGCCATTGTTGCCGAGCGAACGACACTTCGTGCCGCGGTCGCAATGCGACAGGGACGCCGCGTTCGCGTGGGCGCATCACTACCGCGGGGTTCTCGAAGCACTGGCAGAGCCAGTAGCACCCGGCGCCCGGCCGCCAACTCTTGACGCAATTCCCGGGCTCGCCTAGACTTAAAACCATTGTCCGTGCCACGCGAGTGGCAACGTCCGTCCGCGGCGACGCTGAGGGGGACAGGTCCGTGTTTTCGGCCCACGTTCTCCTGCCAAAAGCCCGTCCTCGCCGAAAAATGGACCAGTCCGCCGCCAATCCGTCAACCCCGAAACCCAGCAAGGAGTTCGAGTTATGGCAGTCCCGGGAACCATGGGCAGGATCGTTCGGGTCGATCTGGCCACGCAGAAGCTCACCGTCGAGACGCCCAGCGACGACGTTTATCTGAAGTACCTTGGCGGCTACGGCATCGGGGCCCACTACCTCTATAACGAGCAGAAGCCGGGCGTCGACCCGCTCGGGCCCGAGAGCCTGCTGGGCGTGTTCACCGGCGTCCTGACCGGCACACCCGGCATCTCGACCAACCGCTACACCGTCGTGGCCAAGAGCCCCAAGACGGGCACTTGGGGCGACGCGAACTCCGGCGGCGAGTTTGGCCCGGCGATGAAACACGCCGGCTTCGACGGAGTCCTGTTCTCCGGCATCAGCGACAAGCCCGTCTATTTGCTCCTGAAGGACGGCAAGGCACGGCTCCTGCCGGCCGACGACTGGTGGGGCAAGGACTCCGTCTACATCGACGCTCAGGTCAAGGAGCTTTACGGCTCGAAAGCCCGGGCGTGTTGCATCGGGCCGGCCGGCGAGCGGATGTCGCTCTTGGCGTGCGTGATCAACGATCGCGGCCGGGCGGCGGGCCGCAGCGGTCTGGGGGCGGTGATGGGCTCGAAACGGCTCAAGGCGATCGTCTGCGTCGGCGACGCCGAGATCACGATGGCTCTGCCCGAGGCGATGAAACAGTATTGCGCCGACGTGAAGAAGAAAATGCGGCAGGCCGATCTCGTGAAGTTTCTCAACCAGTACGGCACCGCGGGGTTGACCGCCGGGGCGTGCGCGTCGGGCGACACGCCGATTAAGAACTGGGCCGGCGCGCCGGAGGATTTCCCCACGGCCGCCAAGATCAGCGACGAAGCGGTGATCGCCATTCAGAAGAAGAAGTACGCCTGCTGGCGATGCCCGATCGGCTGCGGCGGCGAGACGGAAGTCACGACGGGCGACATGCCCTCGCACACGCACAAGCCCGAGTACGAGACGCTCGGCGCGTTCGGCACGATGTGCCTGAACGACTGCCTCGAGTCGATCAACCTCTGCAACCAGATCTGCAACGAGTCGGGCCTGGACACAATCAGCACCGGCTGCACCGTCGCGTTTGCCATCGAGTGTTACGAGCGGGGCATCCTGACGAAGGAGGACACCGGCGGGCTGGAGTTGACCTGGGGCAACGGCAAGGCGATCGTCGAGGTTACGCGGCAGATCGCCGAGGGCACCGGCTTCGGCGGCCGAGTGCTCGGCGACGGGGCCAAGCGGGCGGCCGAGCGGATCGGCAAGGGCGCCGCCTAGTACGCCATCCACGTCCACGGCGAAGAGATCCCCATGCACGACCCGCGGCTGAGCCCCGGCCTGGCCACCAGCTACAAAATGGACGCCACGCCCGGCCGACACACCCAGATGGGCTCCTGGTCGTTCGAAGGCGGTTTGTGTCCCCAGGGCTTGATCCCCGAGGGGTTCGAAAAGTACACGTACTCGGGCAAGGGCAAGGCCCATCGGATCATCAGCAACAACTTTCACGTGGCGAACGCCGCCGGGCAGTGCATGTTCGCATGGATCGCCGTCGAGCCCGAGGTCATGGTCAAATCGCTCACGTACACGACCGGCCACGAGTACACGCTGGAGGAACTCGACCAGATGGGCGCCCGGATGGCCGCGCTGCGGATCGCGTTCAATCTCCGCGAGGGCTTGCGCAACATCGACTTCGCCGTTCCCGGCCGTCTGATCGGTAGCCCGCCACTCGAAGCCGGTCCGCTGGCCGGCGTCACCGTCGACATCGACACGCAAGTCCGCGAGTACCTCGAAGAAATGGGCTGGAACCCGACGACCGGCGTTCCAGAGAAGGAAACGCTAGTGGGCTTGGGCCTCGACAACGTGGCCGCGGCGCTGCACGGGTAGGGTGCGTCGCGACGCAACGTACTACTCTCAGAATCGTCGTAGGAGGCACGCCCGCCCAGTTGACAGAGGTGGAACTCATGCTTCAGGGCACGTCATGTTGACGACTTCCGATCTCTCCGGTGGTTACGATCATGTGGCCATTCCGACGCACGCGACACGCGACGCCGACTGAAGTGCCGCCAGCCGCCATTGCCCTTCCGCCCCAATTGCCGGACGATCCACAAGCCTTCGGGTTTAAGATTGCTTGGTGGGCGCTGCCGACCGCAAACACGGAAGCGGTTGTTGCCGCGGTCCGATTGCAGGACCCCCAGCCATCGAACTGGCAAGCGGGCATCGAACATGCCTACGAGCGCGCTGTGTTCGTCACCCCACCGATTGATGACTGGACCTTGATCACAGGATCGCATTTGCCGCCAATGAGCCAGAACGCCCGTGACGAAGTAGTCCGACCGCTTCTCGGATTGAGCGAAGTGTTTGGCACGGCTCTCGTCTTCGCAACCCATCGCGTGGTTGAGTATCACGTTTGGGCAAAGGCTGTTGCGGGCTCCCTGATTCGTGGGTACGGTTACATTGGTGAATCGGGCGAGACATTCTGGGATGAAGGTCCAATGACTCTCGAAGAACGAGACTTGGGTTTCGCTTTCTTCGATGAACGAAGCCTTGAATCGCGAGATGATTCCTATTGGGAACGTGACGACCTGTGCTTTCCCGATGAAATGAACGTAATGGACATTACGCGAAGATGGTCGGTCGCTCCATTTGACCTGGATGACTACAAGCCCGGACAACGGTCCTTAGGTGTTCTCGGCAGCCACTCGGAATTGCTGAGACAGAAGGACTCGGGGCGACGATAGCGCCGTAGTCAAGTAGGGTGGGCCGAGTGGAGCGAGTCCCACTAACCCGGATTATTCAGAATTGCGGGAATCTTTGAGCCTCCGAGCGCATCTAAGTGGTTAGTTGAAAATCACTTCGACTGCAACTCGGAGGCCCAAGATGGATTCGCAGTCTGATTTGCAGGTCAGGTTCGATTTTCTCA
>JAPLNP010000344.1 GCA_026401055.1 Planctomycetia bacterium | reverse complement strand
CGGTCAACCGACCTTCGCCCTGGAGAGACTCGAAGATTTCACAGATACGCAATGGGGTCTTTCATTCCCGCCGCCGCGAAGCCCGCAAGCCGCAAGTGGCAGGCGTCGCAGCGGCGGCAGCTTGTACCGCGCTCGTCGGGGTCGTAACACGTGTGGGTCAGGCCATAGTCGACGCCCAGTTCGGTGCCCAGGCGGATGATCTCGGCCTTGGACATGTGGATCAAGGGCGAGTGGACTCGAAACCGCAGCGTCCCTTCCACGCCGGCCTTGGTCGCCAGGTTGGCCAGGGCCGAAAACGCCCGGATGAACTCGGGCCGGCAGTCGGGATAGCCGCTGTAGTCGACGGCGTTGACGCCGAGGAACAGGTCGGCCGCGCCGACGGTCTCGGCGTAGCCCAGAGCCAACGACAGGAGGATCGTGTTGCGTGCCGGGACGTAGGTGACCGGGATTTCTTGCTCCATCTCGCCCGGGTCGCGGTCCTTGGGCACGTCGATCTTGTCGGTCAAGGCGCTGCCGCCGAACTGGCCCAGGTCCACCGACAGCACAACGTGCCGCCGGACGCCCATCGCCCGAGCGACCCGAGCGGCGGCCTGCAATTCGAACTTATGCCGCTGGCCGTAGTCGATCGAGAGCGCGTACAGCGCGAACCCGTCCCGCCGGGCAACGGCGGCGGTGGTCGCCGAGTCGAGTCCTCCGGAGAGGAGAATGACGGCGGGTTTTTCCATTTCTACTTAGCTACGTTCAAGTCGATGTGGATCAGTTCGTCGTCGACCAGACTGGCCTCGTGCGGGTCGGCGACTTTGAAATAGGTCTGCTCGCTGTCGGGGTCGGCCGATTCGGTCAGGGCCAACTGGATCTTGGGTTCGACGTGGGGGTACCACACGTCGGGCGACCACGCCCGAACGCGGCAGGCCAACCCGCCGGGCCGCACGGAGTCGTCCGCGATCGGCCCCTCCAACGTCGAGGGGACGACGATGATCTCGCGCAGGTCGAGGCCTTTGAGTTGTTCGTTGCCCTTGCGACGAAGGCAATAGACCATCGGCCCCCGCATCAAGGCGACGCGGCCGGACTGGGCCTTGCGGCCCTTGACCCATCGCCACGTCATGGGCATGTCCAGATCGACCCGGTCGCCTGGGCTCCACTGGCGTTTGACCACAAAGAACTGCCCGCCGGCGACGGCTTCGCCCAGTGGGGTCCCGTTGACCGAAACCGTGGCCTTTTCACACCAGCGGGGGATACGAAGTGCAACCGGGAACTCGGCCGGCTTGGACGGCTCGACGTGGATCGCGACGCGGCCCGAGTTCGGATAGTCGGTCTCTTGCCGCACGGCGAGCGACACGCCGCCGTCGAGATCCAGCTTCACGGTCGAAGGCGTATAGAGATTCACCGCCACGCCGCCGCCCGCGCGGTAGCAAACCATCTTGGGCAACTCGGAGATGACCCGGCGGAAATTGCACGGGCAGCAGTAGCTGTCCAACTCGAAATACTTGCGGGGACCCTCGAGCGGAACGTAGTAGCGAAGCCGCCGACCGTCGGGCGACTGGGCGGCGAACAGGGCGTTGTGGATCGCCCGCTCCATCAGGTCGCCGTAGAGCGACTTGCCCTCGCGCTGGACGAGTTGGTCGCACAGCCGCAGCAGGTAGGCGGTCTCGCACGTTTCGCCGAGGTGCTCGGTGACGTCCTGCCAGTCGTGCCAGCACTCGCGGTAGCCGCTGGCCCCGTTGATCGCCAGCCCGTCGCCGTTGACGAGAAACTCGATGACACGCCGGGACGATTCGGTCAGCTTGGGGTTCGGCTCGATGTCGTTGAGCCAAAGCTGGGCGATGCAGCGGGAGCAGTGGCAGAAGGCGTGGCCGCCGACGGGTCCCCAACGCCCGATCACGAGCTCGCCGTCCCACTCGGGCAGCTTCCGCACGTTCGTGCAGAAATCGACGTAACGCCGCTCGCCGGTCGCGCCGTACAGCCACAGCAGGGCCGGCTCCAGGCCGGTCACCGCCATGTGGACGGTGATCTCGCCGCCGCCGGGCTTGCGGTCCGGCTCGGCCGACCATCGCGTGACGATGTAGTCGGCGATCTTCTTCGCCGCCTCCAGCGACCGCTTCTCGCCGAAAAGCTCGTGGTCCCGCAGAAGCCCGTGGATAATGAAGGCCATCTCGTGAACGTCCCACAGCGCCCACATCCGGGCCTCCGGGCGGAACATGCCGAGATAGCCGTCGGGCTCCTGGGTTTTGAGGGCTTCGTCGATCAGGTATTTCTTCCGCTCGACGGCCTTCGTGTCGCCCGAGTAGGCGGCCAAGCCGACCGCGCTGTCGATGAGCATCCCCAGGCCGATGAATCCGTCCGAGCTCTTCTTTTCGCGAAAGGACTTGAGGAAGTCCTTGTCCGGGTCGAGCTTGAGGAGGTTGTTCTGGATCGTGACGTCGACCCGCCGGCCGATTTCGCCGCCGAGCTTGACCTGGCGGACGTCCAGCGAAGCGAACGGCTTCTCGGCACCGATGCCTGGCCGCGTTACGACAGCCAACGCCACGAGGGCCGGTAGCGTCAGTGACCAACGCGAGGTTTTCGTCACTTGGCGGTACATCGACGTGTCTCCTGATTTTGCTGGGGTGGATTGCGGGCTGCAGGAGGCGACTCCGTCGCCGATAGGGTGGCACGCCCCTGAGCTCCAGGCGAAGGGCGTGGCAGCGTTACGGGGATTCAACCACGCCCTTCGCTGCGCTCAGGGACGTGCCACCCGGCTCTCACCCTGCCTTGTCCCAAAGGCCCCATTATGCCACAATAGCTGGGTTACAAGCAAGCAAGGGAAAGACGCCGATGGCCGACGATTTTCGCGACATTTTGGAAACGTTCGACAACCAGTACCCGGGCAGGGATTACACGATCGAGATCGTCTGTCCCGAGTTCACGTCGGTTTGTCCCAAGACCGGCCAGCCCGACTTCGGCACGATCACCATCACCTACGTGCCCGCGGTCAAGTGCGTCGAACTGAAAAGCCTCAAGCTCTACTTGCAGCAATTCCGCAACGAAGGGATCTTCTACGAGCACGTCACCAACCGGATCCTGGACGACCTGGTGGCCGTGGTCCAGCCGCGGCGGATGAAGCTGGTCGCCGCGTTCACCGCGCGCGGGGGCATCACCACGACCGTCACCGCAGTGTTCGAGGGCTCGTTTGACTAGCGGACCGGGTGGCACGCTACGCCGTTAACCCTTTCTTGATTTCGCATTACCCAGATTCCCCGTGTTTTCCAGGCTCCAGCTCAAACGGTCCCCGATTTGAGCGACAGTCATCTTGGCAAAATCGGAGGTCTGGGATGCAAAATGCCCTAAATACCTG
>JAPLNP010000178.1 GCA_026401055.1 Planctomycetia bacterium | reverse complement strand
CAGCCGGGCGTCGATCGCCCTGGCCACCATCCGCCCGGCTTGATGACCAAACTTCTCGATCTGTGCGAATGTGGTTTCCCGCGGCGGTCCTGCCGCTCCAAAGCCGTGCCTTGCCAGCAATGCCACCAGTTCGCTGAACTTCTCCTTCTCCTCCGCCGTCAACTCCAGATCCTCGTTTCGAGCGTCCTTGCTCATCATAGGTTCCTTTCCAAATGTTCCAGTTGGATGGTGTGGAATCGGCCCTGCTGGCTCATGTTGGTGCCGGTGATCCGTGGTTCGCGCCGGCCGAACTGCACGCGAGCCGGTTGGTTGCTCAGCGTGGTCAGTTGCGCCACGAGAATCGTCGTCATCTGTTGTCGCAAGTCCTCGACCTCGGCGGGCGCGGCCGGCGTCTGCCGCGGCTGGGTCTTTTCCGCCCCGGGCTGACCGGCAGGAGCGCTGCCCGCGGTTTTCCCAATAGTAGTAGCAAGCCCAAGTTCTCCGTGCCATCCAGTGGGCCGGAGATTCGCCCAAAGCAGGGTCCCGGCAACAAGCGTGAGCAGGACGGCCGTGGTTCGACGGACCGGCCGCGGCCGTCGCACGGCGCGAACAAGAACCATCAGCGCCAGGAGGGAAATCCCGGCGTCCACATAACCAAGTATGCGTGCCACGGAGAAGAAACCCGCGGCTATCCCTGTTAGCGCAAGAAGGCCCCGCAGGCTGAACTGATATCGGCGGACTTCAGTTCTCTCGGGTCGGCCAGAGTTCGCTGGATCGACAGTTTCCATACCTCAGACGACCTCCAGCTTGTTGCGACAACCTCCGTGACGTGACCTTGCCATTTCGCCCGTAGTAGCGGAAGGAAAGGAAAGGGGCCATTCCACTTCTCTCGGTCGCGTGACCGTGACGAACAGAACACGACGAATGGCAGAAGGTAGAACGTTCTCTTATTCTCCCTTTTCGTTAGGTAACGTCCCCGCTTGATGGCGGAGTCATTTGGCCTTCGATGGCGCGAAAACCCCGTTGTGTAATCTTGGCGAATGCGAATGAAATCACGATGTAGAAGACGACAAGACCAACAATGCCGATGACCGCGTTCATCTCCTTCGACCGCTCGCCGAAGAGCGACACAACGTTGACTGCGAAGCCAAGAACGGCCAGCACTGCGAATGTGATGATCGAAGGCTTTACACAGGCAAGCGGGTGTTCGATTAGTGCCACCTTGCGTATGTAGGAGAGCGAGTAGTAAACGCCACCGATGTATCCCAGCGCCTGGAGGCCCAGCAGCAGGAAAAAGCGACCGACCGCGGACGGCTCCGTCGCGACCGCAATTGCGGAGCCGACCACGCCCGCAACAACCGGCATCGCGAAGCCTGTCGTCACGACGTGCGTCGACACTACCCAGAAAACCGATCGCTTCTTCTTGGCCATGGCGTAGCTCCTCACGCGACCGAACACGTATTCGACCACCGAAGTGCGGCAAGACTTTACCACATTTTCGCAGCCGAGCAAGGCGTTGTCAATCCGCCGGGTGAAAGAAGGGGAGAAGGTCCCCTTTCTTCACCGCTTGCGAAGATACTGGAGCGTCAGGTCGTCGGGTGGGAGGGGTTGCTCGGGCAGGCGGCTTGCGCCTTCCGGGGCGACCGTGGCTTCGACCACCGTCGGGTCCACGCCGTAGGTCACGCGGCCGTGTACGATACCCTTGCCAGCGTCGAAGAAGAACTCGGCCGGCCGGCCGTTGACGCGAACCTCGCCGATCGGCTTGTCCCCCGGCTCGATCACCACGACGTCGTTGAGCGTCGCCGGACCTTCGAGTTCCAGCCGGAGACGTCCGGCGGCGTCGTCGGGCGTCTCGCGGAGGCGTTTGCCGCCCCAAATTGCCCGTGGCCCCGACTCCGGCGCCCGCCGCAAGAGAAACAGCTTGAGCGACTGCCCGGGGATCGGCACGTCGGCCAGCCCGCCGGAGAGTTCGCCCGCCTTGAGTCGTCGGACCGATCGCTCATTGACATCCCAAAGGAGCCATCGGGCGCCCGGATCGAGCCCCAGCCCGGCCGGATCGTGAAGCGCGAGCGAGGTCGTCTGGCTCTTGGTCGCCATGTTGGCGATCGCCACCAGCCAGTCGCCCCAGGTGTCGTTGCGATAGAGCGTGGCGTAGGTGCCGGGCGTTGTCGTGGTGAAAAGCTTCTGCGACGTGGCGAAGTAGAACGGCGTCGATTCGTACATACCGAAGTAGTACTGCGCCGGGTTGTACGCCCGGAGGAAGAGCGTTTCGTTGGGGGTGACGCCGCTGGCATGGGGGAACTTCTTGGGGTAAAGCCGCCAGTCCAGGTACATGTACTGTCCGCCGCCGGTCAGCAGGTCGTAGTTGTAGACGATCTCGGCCGGGCAGCGATCCGTTTCGCTGTCGCCGGCGGTCAACACGCCCTGGCCGAAAAGGTTCTTGACCGAGCCGAAATGGGTCCAGTAATCCTCCAGCGTGCCCATGCCGTAGCCTTCGCCGTAGAGGTGCATGTCGAAGTCGCAGATGATCGGCAGGACGATGGCCCAAGTGCAGTGGTCGGCCAGGATCGCATGGGGACAGTGTTCGAGAAAGGCTCGGCGGCGGGCCCAGTTGATCTCGTGCAACTCGAAGAGACAGTCGTAAACGGCCTGCGGATGCCCGTGCTCCTTCCAGAGCCGGCAGTTGGCGTAGCCGAGGTTGTCGTCGACGTACATCCCGTCGACCGCGTACTTTTCGAGCATCCGGTGGTACGTGCTCACCCGGTACTCGGCCAGTCCGTTGGGCGACGCCAGACAAGTGGCCAGCGTGTCGCAGTAGGGATCCATGCTCGCCGTGTAGCGACCCCCGTAGTTGACGCCCTCCCACAGCTTCCACTTGCCGCCTTTGACCATCTCGACCACCTTGGGATCCTGGGCGTACATCAGGTCGGCGCTCTCGGCCCACTGAAAGAGCATGCCCGAGCCGTGTACCGACTTGATGACGCGATCGAATTCCCCCTCGGGACCGCGGGGCAGCCCGGGCGTGCCCAGCCGGTGCATCTGAAAGACGTTGTACCCGAGCCGGGCCACATCGAGGATTTCGTCCTCGCTCGGGTAGGGATTCGCCGCGTCGCCTGCCCAGATGAACATCCGCAGGTCGCGCCATCGCGGATGCGCCAGCCGGTTCGGCGCCACGGCCATGCCCGTGCGGAAAACGAACGGCTCCCCGGCCGGCAGCAGCATCGTCGCGCCGCCTTCTTCGATCCGGGCAACGTGCTGCGACAGCACGGCCGAAACACGGTCGCCGTCGCGCGCGGTCACCTCGATCGACGCGGTCTCCAGCCCGGGCTTCGACAGATGGAAGCCACCGCGGTCGGTGAAGACCGCCAGGGCCGCCTCGGCGCTGAACGTCTCGACGCACGAGGTCGGCGTGGACCACGCCATCGACTTGCCGGGCTGTGGCAGCACCGTCGCCCGCAACTCAAATCCCTCGGTGTCACGGCGTTTGTTGAAGCCGTGGGTGAACGGCCCCCGTGCCCGCGCGCGGTAGACGATGCCCCGGCGGACAACCAGCTCGCCCCGCGGCGTGAGCGTCCATCGCGTGGCAACCACGCCGTCGCTATAAAACGCGTGCTCGACCTGGAAGTCAATCGCCGGCAATTTCTTCTCCGGATCCTCGAACACGCCCGAGGCGCGCAACACGACCTTCCCCGGGCCCTGTTCGACGGCCTCGATCTTGGCGACCTTGACGGCCGAGAGGTTGCGATCGTCGAGCGTCAGTTCGACTGGACCGGTCAGTTCGACGACGACCGCCTCCTCTCGCTTCACCACGAGGGACCGGATTGCGCCGGTCGCGCGGTCGATCGTGTAGACAAACGTCGGTCCGGCAATCGCGATGTGATCGTCCGAGGTCGAGACCGATAGATCCTCCGGCGGCAGCGGTTGTCGAAGAACGTCCACGGGCCGACGACTCGTGGGCTCGGTTTGGGCCGCGTGGACGGGCAACGCGGTGATCGTCAGCAACAATGCAAGCAGCCTGGCAAGACAGTCGCTCGTGCGTATCACGGCTTGACTCCGAGCAGTTTGCGAATCGCTCCCATCAATACGCCCTCGACGGCCGGGGCGACTTTCGACGCGGCGGGGCTCGTCTCGTAGCCGCCTTCGCCGTAGGCGGCCTCGGTGCCGATGTAGCCCGGCGTGTAGTCGCCGTAGGCGGCCATCGCCACGAACAGATCGGGGCGAAGCTTGCTTGCCGCAAGCTGATACTCGACGAACAACTCGCCCGGCATGTGCAGCACCCGGGCGTTGTTCAAGGTGAGACAGGCGATGTCGATCGTGTCGCCCTTTTGGCACCGTCGCAGCCAGAGCAGGTCCGAGATCGCGGAGTCCTTTGCCCCCGGCGCGGCGTTTTTGTCCTCGAGCACCTTGACCAAGGCGGCCTCGTCAAGGTGCTTGGCGACCGGCAGCGCGACCGGCTCGACGGCCCAGCCGACGTCTTGCGGCGAAAGAGGCGTCTTCTTGGTGTCTTCCCAGGCGAGCTTCATCGCGGCGGCCACGCGGTCGGCCAAGACTTGCCGGTTCCCCTTGCTGCCGTCGTTCCATTTGCCCGCCCCGAGGTTGCCGCCCGCGCCGTTGAAATGGATGTGCGGCACGCCGGTCTCGGTCTGTCGCGCGTTTCGCGCCAAGCCGGGAAAGTCGGGATTGGCCAGGCCGGTGCGATAGTAGCTCTGCGGATGCGTCGCGTAGTAGGTGAGCACGGCGACCGGCTTGTCGGCATTCCAGAAGCTGATCATCTTCAACTCGGGATCGATGGTTCCGGCGGGAAACGCGCGGATCTTCGGATCCTCGGTGGCGGTGAATCGCATGTGGAGCACCTTGCCGTCGGGGCCGAGGATCCGCCGGTTCGAGGCGACGTTCTCGACGTTCGCCGCGCCGAGGCCGAGGTGAGTGACCGGCGTGGCGTTTTCGGCGGCGGCCTTCACGGCGACGGCCGCGCGGCGGATCACGTCCCGCGCGAAGGCGGAATCGAAGCCCGTCTGCTCGACGCCGTGTTCGCGGAGCATTCGATCGGCCGAGAAATCGCACCGCGGCGCATCGTGCTGGTGGACGGTATGGACGGCGACTCGGCCCGGCTCCGTGCCCGCCGCCTCGGCCAGCGCCGCGCGGAACTCGGTTTGCCCGTCGTTGCTGATTCCGATCCAATCGACGACCGAGAGCACAATCGGCTTGCCGGCGCCCGTAAGAACGATTCCCCGGCAGCTCAGCGGCGTTTGGACGCCCTTGGTCGGGTCGTAGGCCAACGGGCTTCCCACCGGCGGCGAGGCGTCCACGTCGAACGTGCCGACGCGAACCGGCTCCGCGGCCCCCAGCGCCCTCGGCAGACACAGCCCCACGAACACGACGAACAGGCAATATCGAGACATGACGGGACTCCTTGGATGTCAGATCGGCGCTCGCGTCCGCGGCATCCACCGCGATGCGGCGGGCGCTGCCACGGTGATACCCGTCATTGTCCACCACGAGTGACCGCTACGCAAGAGGACGGCCGTCGCTGCGATTCCACCGGCGTAGAGGACGACCTTGGGGCCCGCGAAAGAAGAAGTTTGACAATTGGGTGGCACGCTCTGAGGAACGAAGGGCGTGGTGGGCCGGCAAACCACGCCCTTCGCCGCGCTCAGGGACGTGCCACCCTGTCTGAGAATTGCCGAAGCTGTTTTTTCGCGGCCACTTACGGAGCACGCTCCCCATTGCAGAAAACCGGCTCGGAAGACCGGGCCACCCGGGGACCGCGCGGCTGGTTCCTGGGCAGTCGTCCGTCGTCACTGTCCGATCCGCAGCACGAGCCAGGCGACGCCGACCAGGCCGAAGACGACGCCCCAGGCCAGGACGAAGCCCACCAGGTCCTCGCGGTAGCGGCGGAAGAAGCCGCGCCAACGCCCGGCGGTCAGCCAGCCCGGCAGGTCCAAGAGCACGAGGTCCTTGCCTTCGCCGGCGGCCAAGGGTTTCGGCTGTCCCTCGGGCAGGGCCTCGTGGTCGGTCGATCGCCGCATGTTCTCGAAGAACTGCTCGATCCGCCGGGGCTCTTCCGGCCGGGTGAGGATGCTCACCAGGATCAGCCCGAGGGTGCCGAGCAGCATCGCGCCGCCGAACGGGCCGGGCGTCCAGAGGTAGACGAGCATCCACTCGCCGCTGCCGAGGTAATCGGACAGCGCTGCTCCGGACGATCTCTGGGCGACTCCGGCGAGGGCTTCGCGGAGCGTCTCGGGCGCGTGGCCGTCGGCCGAGCAGGTCATGAGGTAGTTGAGCACGTAGTAGCTGACGAAGGCGAGGACGGTGGCGGCCCAGGCCCCTTGGCGATTGGCCCGCCGCCAGAGAATTCCGCCGAGGAACATGATGCCCATCAACGCGGCGATCGTCTCGGTGAAGAGGAACGCCTGGAGCACCTGGTCGACGTAGAGAGCGAACAGCACGCCCAGCCCGGTGAGCATCAGGCCCGAAAAGCGGCCGACCCAGAGCAGCCGCCGGTCGGGGGCATCGGGGATCAGCCGGACGTAGACGTTTCGGGTGAACAGGGCGCCGGTGTTGACCATGAAGTTGGAGCACGTCGACATGTTGGCCGCCAGCACGCAGGCGATCATCAACCCGGTGAGGCCCGGAGTGAGCAAGTGCAGGCAGGCGTAGCCGAAGGCGGCTTCCTTGTCGGCGAGCGTGTCGCCGTTCTTGAGGACCAAGGCGGCGACGATCAGGCCGGTCAGGGCCCAGCCGATCGTGCAGAACCGCTTGACCATCGATCCGTAGGTCATCCCGACGCGTCCAGCGCGTTCGCTCCGCCCGGCGGCGTTCATCGAGAGGATGTGGGGCATGGCCGTGATGCCGACTAGTGCTTTGTCACACCTAAAAACTGGGATCGAGGATGCGGATTGACTCGGCAATTACCGCAGCATTTCAAGCCCTTCATCCCAAGATTAAGCTGTGACAAAGCACTAGGCCGTTGATCGTCAGCATCACGATCGTGAAAGGATCGATGCCGCTGTTTTCGTTCACGAGGTCGAAGAAGTGGGGTGGCAGGCTCTCGTGCAGTCCGCTGAATCCGCCGATGGCCCGCAGTCCCATGGGGATCAACATGAACGAGAGGACGATGATCAAGAGTCCCTGGATGAAGTCGGTGTAGGCCGAGGCCACCAGTCCGCCAAAGAAGCTGTAGAGGATGAACGTGACGGTCATGAGCATGACGACGCCGTTGGGCGAGATGAGGTCCCCGCCGGTGCCGCCGGAGATGATCTTGCCGGCGCCCTTGAGCATCGCGCCCTGGTTGAACACGAAAAAGGCAATGGCAAAGACCGTGTAGAGCGAGGCCAGCGCGAGGCCGTAACGATCTTCGATGATCTCGCCGATGGTGGTCCGCTCGCTGCGGCGGTACCACGGGGCCATGAGCCAGTAGAACGGCGTGATGAGGATGTTCTTCCACTGGTACCAGATCGTGGCGAAACCCCCGGCGAAACTAGCTCCGGCCTGGGCCACCGGATTCTCGGCGTTGGTGCCGGTTCCGAACGATTGCCCCACCATGATCCACCAGGGAAGCCGGCGGTCGCCGAGAAAGTACCCGCCGCTGGTGCGGATCCGCCGTGCCAACCACAGCCCGAAGACCGTGACCCCGACGAAATAGACCCCGAGAACGAGCCCGTCCAAAGGCGTAAAGCCGCCGCCGGTCGCCGCCATCGCAAACTCACTCGTGCAAGGGGATGTTCGCGTGGACGGCCAGGGCAACGCGATCGGGCCGCCCGATGGCCGTAGATGATACCCGGCGGGGACCCGTCGAACAACCGGGGCAGAGTCGTGCTTGTTGACGAACTCAGAAGGGGCGTGTACGCTCTGGAGACGCGATGGTCGCCTTTCGCTCCGCGAAAGTAGCGCAGAAGGAACGCTACTTTCGCGGAGCGAAAGGCGACTGTGCCGGTCCCTAACACGCTTCCATGAGGAGCCCGGTGGCCCATCGAGCTGTGATCAACACGACGCTTGGGGCGCTGGGCATCGTTTGGGCCTCGCCCTACACGCT
>JAPLNP010000423.1 GCA_026401055.1 Planctomycetia bacterium | reverse complement strand
TATCCGTTGTGAACGACGCTCTCGTCAGGGGACGGCTCGGGGCGGGGTGGGAATCTCCCCGGGCCGCCGGCGCCGCGGTCGATGATCCAGAGGTTGCGAAATCGCACCGGACTGCCGTGCTCTTGCAGCCGGATCGGGGTGAGGATCGGCTCCTCGGGCTTGCCGGCGCCGGTCTTGTCGGGCACCTCGACGTTGTCCTGGACCTTGACGCCGTTGTGCCAGACGGTGATCCGGGCGTTGCCGCGCTTCGTGTGGTCGGCGTTCCATCGAGCGGCCGTGAACGCGATGTCGTACGTCTGCCACGCTAGGGGCGGGAAGCACATGTTCACGTCCGGCGCCCGGAACTCGTACAAGCTGCCGCAGTCGTTGTCCTGGGGCACCAGGGCGAACGAGTCGAGGATCTGAACCTCGTAGCTCGACTGGAGGTAGACGCCGCTGTTGCCCCGGCCCTGGCCGGTCGCCGTGGGCATGTACGGAATCAGGAACTCCAGGTGGAGATTGAAGTCCTGGAACATCGGCTTGATCGAAGCGCCTTCCATCAGCAGGCCGTCTTCCGTCATCCGGGCTTCGGTGAACTGCTGGGTGCCGGTGCCGTCGAACAGGACGATCGCGCCTGCCGGCGGCTTGGCTCCCATGGTCGGGCTCTCGCGCACGACGCGGTCCAGCCGGCCCGCCTGGCGGCCCTCGCTGTCCAGCAGAAGGCAATGGTCCGGCTCGACGAAGATCGCCCAGCGGGCGCCGGAGAGCACCAGGTCGTTGCCGTTGCGCCTGCCGATCAGCGTGGTCGGCGGTTTCTTTCGTCGTTCGAGCGCCGGCAGCCCGCCGGAATACAGCACCCCCTCGAACCCGCCGCCGCCGATCGGACGGATCTGAAGGCCCATCTGCTCGAACCGCGTGTGACTGACCGCCACGGCGCCGACGAACTCGCCCATCCGCGTCTGGTCGACGTCGACGGGCTTCTCCTCGGGCGTCTTTGGTTTCGCCTCTTCGACGGGCGGCTTGCTATCGGCCGGTTCTGGTTTGGAGGGCTCCGGTTTGGGAGGTTCTGGCTTGGCGGGTTCTGGCTTGGGAGGTTCTGGCTTGGGGGAATCCGGCGCCGGCTTGTTTTCGGCCGGTTCTGGTTTGGGCGGATCCGCTGGCGGCTTCTTGTCGTCCGCCTTGGGCTCGGGATCCTTCGCGGGCGATTGCGGCTCGGCGGCCTTTTCCTCGGGTTGCTTCACGGCCGGCTGGCCTTCGGGTGTTTTCGGCGCGGGCTCGTCGGCCCGGGCGATGCCGAACATCAGCGTCGCGAGCACGACGGCGCAGGGCCAGATGTCTCGGATCGCGACGATGGGGCGTGGCCACCGTGTCGTCATGGCGATATTCTCCAATGCTGAAGGCACGCTTTGCCCGGGGTGGATGGACTTTCGTCCCCATCCGCGATTCTCCCCGGACGCCTATTGTAATTGAGCGATTCGAGCCCGTCCAATCGTTTCGCCACGCGCGGCCCGAGCGGGGGGTGGGTAAAAACTGGTGGTCCATTCGCCCGTCGGGCGCGTGGCGGACTCGCGACGTTTTCGCTACGATGAAAGACCATCGGCAACGGTTGCGTAGCCGCTCGCCACGGGGCCGCGAAGGAACAAGTGTGCCACCTCGTCGCCTCCGACAACGAATGGTCGCCTTTGATAAGAAGGAGTGAAATCCATGAAATCTCAGGCAGGAACGCTTCTTGCGTTTCGGGCGATGTTTCTGACTGTGGCAATCACCCCGGCGGCGATCGCGGCCGACCGAGACGACGTGCTCATCGCCGATTTCGAGGGCGGCGACTACGGCGCATGGAAGGTGACCGGCGAGGCGTTCGGTCCCGGTCCGGCCCAGGGCACGCTCCCGAATCAGATGCCCGTCACCGGTTTCCAGGGCAAGGGTCTCGTCAACACCTTCCACAACGGCGACGGCACCACCGGAACCTTGACCTCGCCCACGCTGAGCGTCCAGCGCAAGTTCATCAATTTCCTCATCGGCGGAGGCGGCTACCCGGGCGAAACGTGCATCAACCTGCTCGTGAACGGCAAGGTCGCGCGAACGACGACCGGCCCGAACACCGAGCCCGGCGGCAGCGAGGAACTCGCCTGGCACTCTTGGGACGTCGGTGATCTCGAGGGCAAGCAGGTCGCGATCGAGATCGTCGATCGGCGAACCGGCGGCTGGGGACACGTCAACGTCGACCAGATTATCCAGAGCGATCGCGCCATGACGGTTTCGCCCGAGGAACTCACCCGGACGATCACGCTGGAGAAAGACTACCTGAACCTGCCGGTCAAAAACGGGGCGTCCGTGCGGCGCATGGAGATGCGGATCGACGGCCGGGCCGTCCGCGTCTTCGACATCGAGCTGGCGCCGGGCGAACCCGACTGGTGGGCTCCGATGGACGTCCGGCCTTTCCGCGGCAAAAAGGCGGTGCTCAAGATCAACGCCATGGCGCCGGGCAGCGGTGGCCTCAAGATCATCGAGCAGACCGACGAGATCAAGGGCGCCGAGAACCTCTACGACGAACCCCTGCGCCCGCAGTTCCACTTCAGCCAGCGGCGCGGCTGGAACAACGACCCCAACGGCATGGTCTACCACGACGGCCAGTACCACTTGTTCTTCCAGCACAACCCTTACGGCTGGAAATGGGCCAATATGCACTGGGGCCACGCCGTGAGCAAGGACCTCGTGCATTGGCAGGAGTTGCCCGACGTGCTCTATCCCTGGACGCAGGCCGTGGGCCATTGTTTCTCGGGAAGCGCGGTCGTCGACGAGCACAACACCGCCGGTTTTCAGACGGGCAACGAGAAGGTGATCGTCGCCGCCTTCACCGACACCGGTTGCGGCGAGGCCATCGCCTACAGCAACGATCGCGGGCAAACGTTCACCTACTACCCGGGCAACCCCGTGGTCAAGCACGCCGGCCGCGACCCACGGCTCACCTGGTACGCGCCGGGGAATCACTGGGTCATGGCGGTCTACGACGAAGAGAAATCCCGGGCGATCGCCTTTTACACGTCGGCGAATCTCAAGGACTGGCAATTCCAGAGTCGCCTGGAGGGCTACTACGAATGCCCGGAAGTCTTCGAATTGCCCGTCGATGGCGACGCGGCGAACACGCGGTGGGTCGTTTACGCCGCGGACGCAAAGTACGCCGTCGGCCGCTTCGACGGCAAGACGTTCACGCCTGAGCACGAGGGCAAGCACCAGGTCCACTGGGGCGCGTACTACGCCTCGCAGACGTTTTCGCAAACGCCCGACGGACGGCGGATCCAGATCGGCTGGGGCCGGATCGACATGCCCGGCATGCCGTTCAACCAGATGATGACGTTCCCGTGCCGCCTGACGCTGCGGACGACCGACGATGGCATCCGCATGTTCGCCGCGCCGATCCAGGAGATAGGACTTTTGCACAAGCGGAAGCTCGCCTTGGGCGCGGCGCGGATCGAGCCGGGCGCGCCGGCGTCGGTCGCCACGTCCGGCCGACTGTTCGACGTCCGCGCCCAGTTCGACGTCGGCCAGGCAAAAACTTTCGGCCTTGAAATCGGGCCCGCCCGGGTGACCTACGACGCCGCCGGCGCGCGGCTGATGGACATGCCGCTTGCGCCGGCGGGCGGCAAGATCCGCCTGCAAGTCCTCGTCGACCGGCCGTCGATCGAGATCTGCGGCAATGACGGCCGCGTGTACCAGACGCAGGCACTGCCCGGCGCCGGCGAAATCGACCGGATTCGGGTTTTTGCCGACGAGTCGCCCGTGCAACTCGACTCACTGGAGGTCTACGAACTGAACTCAGCGTGGTCGCGGTAAGGAGCCGTAAGAGAATATCGCGCGGCGAGTTATTGTAGGGCGGACTTTAGTCCGCCGGGTCTCTTCCAGGCGGACTAAAGTCCGCCCTATGACGAAATGCATAAGGTATTCCTTTGTGGCTCCTGAACTGGGTATATGCCATGATGAAGTCGATGATTGTTCTGGGGTTGGCCGCCCTGGCGGCGGCCGCCGCGACGCGCGTGGTTGCCGACGACGCCAATCCGCCCACCGAGCACGCCGTGCTCGCCAAACGATTGGATCTGGCCAAAGGCGAGCGACACGCGTTTGCCGTCCACGCGCCAAAACTGCCGCCGGGACGGCATCCGTATCTGTTTTTCCGCGCGGCGGCGCAGTCCGCGAATCCGGCGGGCTACTGCAACCGCGCCATCCAGGTGTTGGTCAACGATCAGCCGATCGACGCCCAGCGGCTGAGCAACCGGCCTTCGACGGCCACGATGCTCAGTGGCCACGTGCTCACCATCGCCCAGGGAAACGGCTGTTTTCTGATCCCCTGGGGACCCGACTTCACGGCCACCGATCGTGATCCGACCTATGGCCTGATCGAGGGCGTCAAGGCGTGCGAGTACGAACTCTACTTGGGAGATCTGCTCCGGGAAGGGGAGAACGCGATCACGCTGGTGAACACGAACACGGCGGGGCTCGGCTACACGGTGTTGCTGGGCGACGTCGAGTACCGCGTCACGTCGAATCCGCCGGGCGGGAGTCTGCTGAAGCCGGCGCCGACCGGCCCCCTGCCCGTCATCGTCCCCCAATCGAGTTTTCCGAAGACCTACGGCGAGCTGCGCCGGGACGAGGCCACGATCACCCTGGCAATCCGCGGGCGGGAGTACGCGATTCGGAGCCGCTTCTCGACGCCCGACGGCGGCTGGGCCACCGGCGGCAACAAGTACTTCGAGCACCGTCGCGAAGTGGTCGAGCACGACGAGTGGATCGAAGTGCGGGATACGTTCGTCAACAAGACCGGCGAGAATCTGCCGATCATCCAGGAGCACGCTTGCCCGGTCGGCGCGGCCGCCACCGGCGTCTGGCTGGCCGGCATCCGGATGCCCACCGGCTCGGGCTCGCGCGCCGACGGGGCCAACCCGAGCGCCTACGCGGCCGCCGGCGACGGCGGGTTGGGCCTCGTGGCGCTCAACGACGAGTTCCGCGTCCACGCCACGATGCGCGCCGGCGACGGCTCCATCACGCTGTCGGACCCGAACTTCGTGCTCGCGCCCGGAGCCGGCTACACGGCCGAGACGGCGATCGTCCCGGTGGCCGATCCCGATTTCTACGCCTTCGTCAACGCGGCGCGGCGGATGCTCGGGGTGAATTTCACTCTCGACGTCGCGTTCGCTTTCATGTTCCACAACGAACCGGTCTACGAGTGGTCCGACGCGACGTTCACCGGTTTCATCGAGAACAAGAGCGCGAACTTCGTGGTCAAGTCGATCTACGGCGTGTTGACCCGGGAGGGACACCCGGCGCGTTCGACCGACTGGATCGCCGGGCCGCACACGGTCTACCGCGACTGGCACAACCGCGTCCGCCGGCTGTACCCGGATCGGTCGGTCAAGACCGGCATCTACTTTCACTGCTTTCTCGACACGCACGAGCCGAACAAGCAGCGGTTTGCCGCCGATCGGGCGCTGGATTCCGCCGGCGAACAGATTCTTTACGGCGGGGGCGAGAACCGCTACATGAGCCTGTTCGTTCCGACGCTCGAGCCCGGCCACTGGGGCGAAGAAATCGCCAAAGTTCTGGACGTGATTCTCGACGACATCGGCGTCGACGGCGTCTTCTGGGACGAATTCGCCTGGTCGGCCACGCCCTGGGTCTTCAGCCATCCGGACGGCTGCTCGGCCGACGTCGATCCCGAGACGCACCGGATCGTCCGGCTCAAGGGCGCCATGTCGCTGGTGAGCCGCGAATTCCGCGCGGCGATGGTCCGGCGAATCCGCGACCACGGCGCGGTGTTGATCGCCAACGGCGCGCCGTGGACGCGGACGATTGCCGAACTGAAAGTCCCGGCCTTCACCGAGACCGGCTCGATCAGCAACTGCGGCCAAGTGCTGCTGTATTCGCCGATCGCGCTGGGCGATCACCTCACCGAGCACTCGGAGCGGGACGCCTATCGGGTGATGCTCGCCGCGTTGGACTACGGCTGCCTCTACGCCTGGTACGGCTCCGACTTCCCGGCCGAGTACAAGACCCTCACCGAGCACATGTACCCGACGACGCCGATCGAAATCCACGCCGGTTACGTGATCTCGCGGGAGCGGATCCTCACCAACCGCAGCGGGTTGTTCGGCTGGGGCGACGACGGCGACTTCACCGCCCACGTCTACGACCGCGACGGCCGGCCCACCGACGAGCACCCCGTCCGCAAGATCACCCAAAACGGCCGGACCTACGCCGAGGTCCGCCTGCCCGGCGGCTACTCCGCGGCGATCGTCCGGGCGAAGCGGTAGGCCAATCTCAAACGGGGTGGCACGTCCCTGAGCGCAGCGAAGGGCGTGATTTTGGGGCGCACCACGCCCTTCGTTCCTCAGGGCGTGCCACCCAATTGTCAGACTGGTTCTCCCGCGGGCTCTCAGTACGTGCGGACCGTTTCCGAGTCGCCCGTCGGCCGCCAGTTTCGTTCGTGAATCTCGAGGATCCGCGGATCGATGTCGTCGGCCACTTTCGACTCGACGTGGCCGTCAAAGTAGAGGACGTTGAGTGTGTCGGAGTGGCGTTCGGCGACCCGCTCCGGCCAGAAGGGCAGGTCGGCGGCACTGCTTTGTGGGCTCTTGCCGACGACGTTGGCCACGCTTTGGTGGTAATCGAGGGCGACGATCTTTTTCGAGTCGTCCGTTTTCATCAGGTAGCTTCGCGGGTTCATCGCGTAGCTGGTCCGAACCGCGGCAATCGTGGCGACCTTCCCGCCCGTGAAATTGAGGAAGACCACGTCGCCCGTATGGTCTTTCAAGTCAAAGGTGTACCCGGCGTCCTTGCCGATGGCGGTCGCCTTGGCTTGGAAGCTGTCGATCGGCTCGACCAACACGACAAGGTCGTTCCAGTCCCAGTCCGTGGCATCCTCGAAGCTAAAGATCCAGGTGTTCGGGCCATAGCCCTTGGTACTACCCGGCGCCACGTGACAGCGGGGACTGATCGGGTCGAACGGAATGTCGTGCGTGCCATTGTATTCGGTGTAGGTCGCCTCGCGCACGCTCAAAAAGGCCAGGACGCTGATGTTATTGTCCTTGTCCACAGGACACACGAAGGTCTGCGGGTTGTCTTCGCAGTATCTGATCAACTCGCCGACGTAGCCGTAGGCCCCGGGCGGCTTCCCGAGCGTCGTGTAGCGGTTGTGAAAGGCCACGCCGATCTGTCGGAGGTTGCTGCGGCACTGCGCCGCCAAGGCCGCCATGCGCGCCGCCTGCACGGCGGGCAACAACAGCGCGATCAGGATGCCGATAATGGCAATGACGACCAACAGTTCGACGAGAGTAAACCCCGGACGCTTACGCTTCGTGTGCAGAGACATCGCCTTGCTCCCTTGAGTTCTGGATACACCCGCCCTTGCGCGCCGAAACGCGGCTCGGCGCCCCACCGGCCTCCTCAAGCTCGACGTTCGTCCACGCTACAGCCCAATCGCCGCCACGTGGCTCATGCCTCTTCTGTCTGTCTCCTTCTTGCTCTCGTCCTCGCGATCAGGACGCCGCCGCTCCTCCCGTAGTGTGGTAACCCGGCGGCGGATGATCGCGCATCTTCTCATACGCGGCACGAACGGCTTGCATCGCCTGCCGGCGCGCCTGCACGCTTCCTTCCACCGGGAAGTTGAATCTCGCGCCGAGCAAGGCCATCACGGAACTGGTGGCTCGGCCGCGGATCTCGATCGAGTCGCTTTCCATGGCAGTGAGCAGCATGGGCATACTGTCCCAGTCCCGGGCCAGGACGACCGCGTCCATCATCCGCAACTTGACCGGAAGCGACGCTTTCGGATTGACCGCCAACTCGCGTATCTGCGGCAAGGCTGGGACCCCAAGATCGGCCAGCGCCGTGGCCGCCCGCTCCTGCTCCTCCACGGTCGGTGCTTCGAGGGCCTTTCGGGCGAGTTCATCCGGCGAGGGCTTGCCCGAGCACCCGGACATGGCCAACGTCGTCACGGCGCCGACCAACACCAGAGACCATTTCACGGTCATCACTCCAAAATTCCACTGGGATCCCAGACGCGAACGCGCCGTAGTCGTCACTACGCGAAACAAGAAGATACCGCAAGCTATCGGTCCGATGCCCTAATTGAACCAGACACGCGTGCCGGTGTCAAGCCTGCCGGGGCAAGTTTTTGACCAAAAGTGCCAAGAGGTTATACTACCCCCCCTGCGTCCCGAGCGACGTGCGGGTGTTGCCACGCCGGGCGTCCCCCCCCAACGAGCACCCGGCGAAATCCCTGCCCAATATTGAAGAACCGGCGCAAACTGCTATCCTGTGAGGTTCCGATGTCCGGCAAGATCAACACGTCCTCACACGCGGAAAACGGAGGTTCAACGATGCCTATCACGACCAAAGCAATGGCGGCCTGGTGCCGCGGACTATTGGGGGCCGACCCCTCGGCCGCGACACTTTCGCTCGAACAATACCTCGCCGCCGTGCCGCGGCTGGAGTCCCTGGCCGACATGCCCCGCGGAACCCCCGTGCTGGTCCGCGGAGACGTCGACGCCAAGCCCGGCGAAAAAGTCGGCGACGGCGACATCCGGCTGCGCTCGATGCGCGAGACCCTCGAATTCGGCCGCCAGCGCGGCTGGATCCAGGTGATCTTCGGCCACATCGGCCGCAAGCCCGAAGGCTCGCTCGACAAAGTCGCCAAGCGGATCGGCGACATACTCGGCTGTCAAGTCACCTTGGTCAAGGACTGGCTCGACCCCGCGACCAACACCGTGACCGACGCGGCGGCCGAGGCGGTGAAGTCGGCCGCGCCGGGCGACGTGATCGTCTTGGAGAACGCCCGAAAATACCCGATCGAGCAGGTCCTCTGGAAGGCAAAGCCGGCCGACTGCGACAAGTTGGCCCCCTCGCTGGCCAAGTTGGCCAACGAAATGGCCGAGAAGATTGCCAAGGTTTACGTCAGCGAAGCCTTTTCGGCGGGCAACCTCGACGCCTCGACCTGCGTCATTCCGGCGACGATGGACCGCGTGGCGTTGGGCGATTACGTCGCCGAGCAGTTCGACGGGCCGCTGATGGATTGCCTCAAGACCCGGTTGGTCATTTTCAGCGGCCTGAAGATCGACAAGCTGGACAACCTCGAAGCGATGATCGGCCGCGGGACGATTCGCCAGGTGATCGCCGCCGGGTCGGTCGCCACGGCGCTGAAGAAGGCGGCCGCGCGGCTCGACCGCGGCGATTTTGATCTGGGGATGAGCGAAGACCCGGCCAACGCCGCCGAGCCCTACTACATCCCGCCCGAACGAATCGAACAGGCCAAGAAGCTGATCGCCGACGCCCGCGCCGAAGGCGTCGAATTCACCATGCCGGTCGACTTCGTGCTCGGGGACGGCAGCATTTCGGACGTGATTGGGCCGGGCAACCAGCAGTTCGACGTCGGGCCCAAGTCGAGCGAAGCCTACGCCAAGGCCGTCGCCCGATTCATCGCATCGGCCAAAAAGGGCCCGAAACCGGCCGTCGCCTTCCACAACGGCGTCTTCGGCATGTTTGAAGACCCGCGATTCGAGGCCGGCACGAAGAAGTTCATCCCCGAGTTGAAGCGGATGACGGACGCCGACATCAAGGTCTACATCGGCGGCGGCGAGGGCGGCACGGCCCTGGAGCGCTACGGGAAAGAAGACTGGGTCACCGGCTGTTTCACCGCCGGCGGCACCGTGCTAAAAGCCCTGGGCGGCAAGGACGTGCCCTACCTGGTAGCGCTGGCAATGGCGGCCGAGAAAACGGGGTCATCGCCGCACAAGTAAGTATGCTTGACGGCGAGCGGCCTCCATCGCAAAGCCGCAAGCAGCAGGGATGCCTCAGTCGCTGCGTCGGTGTGGTCTGTAGGGAAACAGGTTCGCACCTGAAGCCGGGAGACCCGACTATTTGGCGCGCAATCCGGCGTCGAGTCATCGGGGTCGCCAAGAGTGTCAGCCACCGGAACACCGTCGGGATTTCTGTTGTTCTAGTCCCTAAACAAGCGAATAGCGATGTTTGGTTTCCCGGATAATCTGTGTAGCGGGCGTGGCGCAGCCGGACCGCTTGGCCCCGGGCGGCGTCTTGGGGGGCGTTGGGTTGTGGGGTGCTTCATCTCGGGCTTCGGTT
>JAPLNP010000225.1 GCA_026401055.1 Planctomycetia bacterium | reverse complement strand
GCGCAGTTCGACCGTATCCATGATAAAGTCCTCCAAAAGACTTCCATGACACGCCGAACCGGCCAGTTCGATTCACCATCCCTCCTGTATGCCTCAAACCGCGAAAACCTCCAATAGCAAAATGATGTTGTAGAACTAGCCCGCGCCGAGAACGGCGCGAAGGAACGATCTCATCACGCTGTAAGGAGAAAAGACGCATGGATCCCGACTTTCTTCAGATGATGTACTTGAGTCAGATGTTCAGCGGCCAGGGCATGGCATGGGTCCAGGTGGCGCTCTTGGCGTGCCTGTTCGCCATGATGCTGTTCCGGCCGGAGCGGATCCGCAGTCCGTGGCTTTTCCGATGGGCCGGCCTGTTTCTGGCCTTCTCGGTGATCGCGCCGCCGGTGCTGTGGCTGTGCATCCGGCTTTTTGTGGAAGACATGAGCGTGGTGCGCTCCCCCCGCCCGATGGCCAGCGGCGGAGGCCTGGCCAGCCTGTTGTCGCCGATCCAGATGGCGTCGGGGCCCACGTTGCTGGGATTGGGCATCATCTGTGGGGTGTTCGCGTTGGGTCCCCGCGCGGGAGACGCCTCTCGCGCTCAACCACCCCGGCACCCATTGGAGTAGCCGTTCGCGGGAGATAACGATGCTGACCCACGAGGAATTGCTCAACCGGCGATGCGTCGAGGGGCTGCTGCGCGTGCTCGATCAGATTCCCGCCCGGGTGGCCGTCCGCGAACCGATCGCGATGGACGACGCGACGATGGACCTCGTGGCGTTCTGGACGCTTTTGCGGTGGGAGCGAACGTTCCTGATTCTCGCGCTGGAAGAAATGGGCTTCAACGTGTGGAGCCTGACCTGCTCCGTCGACGAGTTGTTGAACGAACGTCGAGCCGAGGCGAGAGACCCGGCGAACAAAGACGCGCCGACGCGACAGACCCTCGTCTCGACCGACGAGCTCGATCGCCTGACGAGGAATCTACTGGATCGCGCCGGTCGGGAAGCCCGGGCACTGGGCCACCCCTTCCTCGGCACCGAGCACCTGCTGCTGGCGATCCTCAGGAACCCCGGTCCCAAGCTTGCCATCCCGCTCGCGCGTCATGGGATGACTTACGAGCGGGTCGAGTACCGCGTGCGGCAGTTGCTCGGCGGCAAGCCGTTTGGGCATCTGCCGGCGGACGCTGGTCCCCCGAAGCCGCGATACGCCAGTTGGGACTCCAAGGCCGTGGGCGTGCCCCGCCGCTTCGGCATGAGCGTCATGTTCCTCATGATGACCATGTACGCCGTGCTCTTCGCCGCCATGCAGTTGTTCGGAACGCCGCCGGTCGTCTTCGCCGTCATCGCGATCCTGGTTACCGGCGTCGGTTTCGGGCAGATGGTCCTCTTCGGCGGCAAGTATCCCCGCGCGGCATCGATCTGGACCGGCGCCATCCTGTTTCCCATCGAGATCCTCGGCGTCCTGATCTGGACCGGAAGCCTGAAGGCGATTGCCATTCTGCTGATTTGTCCCCCGTTCGGCGCGCTGTTCGGCTATCTCGCCGGCTGCCTGGCCGCCGGGGCCTTCCTGTTGATCGAACTGTACGGGAAAAGGGCCGAGGCGGAGGAAGCCGCCGACGCTGAAATCGTCAACGACACCGAAGACGCACAAACCACCGCCGCCCCGGAAGACATGACCGCCGAGGCGGAATGACTCCGGGGAAACGAAGTTGACGGACCACTACTTCCCGGCCGGTTTCGCTTTCTCGCGGACCATGAAGATCCGATCCACGTAGACGGCGGTCACGTCGCCGGGCCGCTTGGGCGGGGCGACCCAGAAGTACATGTCGCCGCGCAACGCGTGCGTGCCCAAGTCGAACACGTGGTACCCGCCGGCCGACTCCGCCACGCTCACCGCGCGCTGGGTCACGTCCCGCTTGTCGCGCGAATCGTAGATGCCGATCGTCATCGCCGGGCCGTCCTTGGCGGTCGCCTCGACGCGGGCGACGACGTAGCACCGCCAAGGCCCGCCCGCTTCGAGGTCGTTGGAAATCGGCTGGCTGACGGCCCACTCGTAATGGTCGCCCGGCATCCGCGCCGTTTTGCCGTCGGAGGCCGTCGGGTCGTCCACGATGCTCGCCAACTTGCCGGGCTCGGCCAGATTGAACTCGTTGTCCTGGAAGTCGGTCCAGTCGTCCGCGGACAAGCCCTTGGCCTCCTCCGGCGGCGGGCCCGGGGCGCGGAACCGCCGCTTGAGATTCTCTTCCTCGGTCGAGAACGGCTGACCTTCGCGGTAGTGGCCGGCGTCGAACTCGTGGGCGAGCTTGATGTATTCGGCGGCGGCGGCCGCAGGGTCCTTCGGGCCGAGGAATTCCTTGCCCGACTGCTTGGCCTCGCGCCGCAAAGCAGGATAACGTTGCAGCCAGACGTGGTCCAGCGGCATCCGCTCGCGACGGACTCGGCTGGCGAGCACGGGGTCGCCGGCCACCGCCGCCTGGGCCTTCTCGAACAGCCGCACTGCCTCGTTCAGGTCGTCCAACGTGAGCCAGCCCGACGTGTCGTTCATGAAGCAACTCAGGTACACGCCCGATCGCTCGCCGGCGTCGTTGATCCGATTGAGGTACGCCTCGAGGTGCGGCGCGGCCGGGCCGTAGTAGCCCTCGAGAAACTCGCGCACCAACGCCTTCTCGTCCCGGTTGGGGTTCCACATCAAGTGCGAGATCAGCCACGCGCGGAGCCGGACGAAATCGCCGACCCCGCAGCCCGCGTCGCCCTGCTCGAACATCGCCATGACGTTGTGGTCGACGAAGAATCGCAGATTGGGGGCCAACACCCGAAGGTTCGCGTGCGGCAGGATGTAGTTCGAGAAATTGGTGACGTAGTCCCAGACGTACAGCCGCGGCGCGATCTTGCTCCAGCCCTCGATGTCGTTGCGGAACTTCTCGTTCTGCGGGCCGGTCGCCAAGGGCTGGACGAACGAGCACTCGATCGAGCACAGCCGGACCACGACGTTTTGCCGCGGCTTGACCAGCTTGGGCGGCGTTCGGGTGTACTGGTAGGCGAGCGTCTCGACCAGGACGTCGGGAAACTCCTTCTCGATGTCCTCGGCCACGGCGTTGACGAACCGCAGGAGCAGGCCCGACGGCGCCCCCTCTTCCTCCTCGACCGCCCGGCACTTCGCGCACTGGCAACGGCCGTGCCAGTCGTTCTGGCTGATCGAGATGACGCCGGCCCCGGGGTCGTTGCGCAGAACCGTCAGGGCGTTGCGCGTCAGTTCCTTGCGCATCTCGTCGTCGCTCAGGCAGAGCTGCGTTTGCTCGTGCTTCCGCTTGCCGTCGATCTCGCTGTACCACTCGGGGTGCTGGCCGAAATACTTTTCCGGCGGCAGCAAGGGGAAGAACGTGTGGACGAACATGGCAAATCGCTCGTGCCCACCGTACTCCGGCGCAACCCCGGGGCTGTTGCCGTTGCACTTCGACCGCGCGGCGAACACGCCGTTGAAGGCGTCGCGATAGTAGGCCTCGCGAATGCGGATTTTCGGGGCGTAGACCACGTCGAGCTTGCCGACCGCCAGCGTCGGCTTCTTCGGGACGAAGCTCTCGGTCGACGTCCACCAGCGGCAGCCGGCGTTGTCTTCCAGGAACGTGTAGACCGCGTAGAGCGCGCCGCGTTTGCCGTGTCCGGCCAGCACCAGGTTGTCGCCCGCGGTCTTCACGACGATCCCGTCGTAGCCGAGCGAATCGAGCTTCACGTCGGGCACGAGTTGCGCCAGCCGCTTGCAGGCACCGACGACGATCTGTTTCCGCTCGGCGGGCACCTTGCTTTCCGGCAGAATATCGAGCTTCGCGCCGGTCACCTGCTCCAGGTGCGACTGCAACTCGTTGGCGGCGGTTGTCTCGACCGCGCTGGGCTCGTCGGGAAGGGTGATCACGTAGTCCGACTTTCCGTCCCGGGCCAACACCGGCCCGTCGTCGGCAACGGCCAACGGAACGGCGGACAAGAGGACGAATGCGAGCGTCAGAAAGTGTTTCACGGCGGGGCTCCTTATGGGGGGACAAACAGGCGGGGTCCGCACGAATGCGTCACCGTCAGTCTATCCGCGCCAAACCCGCCGAGCAACACCCCGCTTGCCGCTATTCGGAAGGGCGGCACTGTGAAGGTGTGCCGCTAACAGCTTTCCAGCCAGCGCCGAACGCGCACCAGACACGCTGCCCGTGCCGCCCACTAATCCAGCACTGACAAAGCACCAGCCGGCGCAAAAAGAGGCCGGCGGCATGACTGCGGACGCACGGCCATGCCCACCGGCCTCAAAACGTCCTGTTACAGGATCTCCTCGCGGCTTGCACGCCTAGCTGCGCCGCCGCCAGACGTACAGCAGGCCCATGACCACCATGCCGACGTCACGGTCGACGGTTCCGGGGTGTGGATGGTGCCGTCAAAGACGGGCTCCCAGGCGCCGTCCGACGGGAGCGGGTCGATCTGGCGCCATTCCCAATGCCAGCACTTCTGCAGATAGCCGGGGTCGGGATACGACATTGGATTGATTTGATCGACGGTCGGGTCGCGGTCAACTTCCAGTTCATACTGCCAGTTGTTGCCGTTGAAGGACAGCTCCGTGAAGATGTCGAAGAAGCTCTGGACCTCAAATGTGGAGTTTTGAAGCCCGTCTTCGCTCGTGGCCCACCGGGCCATGCCTGTGGTGGTGCCGCTCCTCCCGTCCACGTAGACCTCGTACCAGTTGCCGGTTCCGCTGTTCTGCTGGCCCGAAGCCAACGCGGTCCCGAACCGCCAGGCGTTTGCCGCCCCGAACGTCGGAAGGGGATTGGTGTTGACCGTCCAGTCGTTGCCCATGAAGACCGTTCCGTTGTACACGCCGGCATACAGCGTCCCCAGCACGTCGCCCGCGTTGTTGCGGACTTCAAAGGTCGTCGCTCCCAGCCATTCCGTGGAATCGATGTGCCCGTCGGTGACAGGTCGATTGACCAGCTCACCGATCTCAAGGGGCCGCGGATCCTCCCGCAAAGCCCGGTTTTCGAGCCACGCGCCCTCCGGCGGCGGCAAGATAATCCCCTGCGCCACCGCGGAACTCACTGTCACCAGCAACAGCAGGGCAACCAGAAACAAACCAATCTTCACGTTGCGCATCGCACCACCTCCACAAAAAGAAGACTCGGAAGCAGAAACAATCGCCCGCTCATGCCTTCCGCCGCAGGCACAACAGGACCACGACGCCGACCATCAACAAGGAGAGGGTCGCGGGCTCGGGTACGCAGATGGTGGCCACGTTCCAGTCCTTGACGGGCCCGCCCTGGCCGGTGCTGATGTTGAACAACCGTCTGTAGCTCGGGTCGGGAAACACGAGGATCTCACTGGCCGGCTGGCCTTCGAGCTCATCGAGGATCCAGACAAACAGGGCCTGCCCACCGTCGTCGGCCCAATCGACTCTGTCCGGCAGGATGAGTTGTCCGCCAACATTGAGCTGGATGTTGGCAAGGTTCGCATCGTCCCGGTCGATGTAGTCGACCAGGAGATAGACCTCCTTGTACCACGGCTCGGGCATCTGCAAGTTCGGGATTTCGACTTCGAGGTCGTTCAGCCATACCGGATACGTGTCGCCCGAGCTCCCATGGTAGTTGCCCCAGTTCGCGCCGGCGCCGCGCCAACCGTTCACGAGCGACCCGTTGGCGGCCATGTCCTTGAAGTAGGCCACGTCGAAGTTCTTCACGGCGGCGTCCGGCTTGCGAAGCCCGGGGCAAAGCAGGGTGGCGTCTTCCGGAGTATACATGATGTTGTTACGGTGGAGGATCGAGGTCCAGGCGCCCTCCGGGGTGAATATATTGATGGCGGCCTCGTCGTCGGTGCCGGCGACAAAATCGCCGTTGTTGTCGTGCCAGACCGACTGACTGCCGGGCGTGGCAGCCCAGTCACCGCCCACAAGCGTCATCTCGTGTCCGACTTCCCCGGTCAGCGGCTGCAAACCGACGTTGATGTACTGGCAGGCTTTCAACTCGCGCAGCAGGAAGTCGTAGGTTCCCGGCCGCGCCACCCCGGCGATGTAGGTCACGTTCGTGTAGTCGATCGTGGGATTGTAGTCGGCCGACGCGGGGTTGAATCCGTAGTTCATCAGCCACCAGTTGATGGCCAAACTGCTCCAGCCGGGCAGGACCCCGTTGCTGAAGTGGGGCATCAACTGGTTGGTGTAGATGTTGTCCGCCTTGGCTTGAGCGTTGGCGCCGGTTCCCCAATCGGCGGCGCCCAGGACATTGGCGGCCGTCGCCAGCCAGCAACTGTTGTCGGCCACCGGCTTGTCGACATCGGGCACGGCCGTGCCGTCCTGGCTGACCTTAACGGGCACGTCGTAAGCGACGGCGCATACCGGAAGCAGCAACAGAGCCATCATCAGAAAGCCAATCCCGTTCCAGAATCGCGTGCTCTTCATAATGACCCTCCTTCTCACGCCTCTCATAGCGCGCGAGACGATAGCAGTCCGAGGCGATTCCGTTTCCAGGCGCGAACTCCCGGAAATCGTCGAGCCCGGACCGACTGCCGGGGACAGTCCCGGCGACGTGGACGTTCAAGGTCCGGCGAGCGCCGAACGGGCAACCTGAACGCCACGAGTCTCAGTCTAGCCATTTGGGCAAAGAAACCAAACGAATTCTGGTTGCACCCCCCCAAAAAACTCCCAATCGGGTTTGTCACGGGCGGGGAAGTTCATCTCCATGGTTCACTAAGTCTGGCATCGAATCTGCCCCAGTTCACTGATAATGACGTCGTGTCACCGACATTCAGCGGACAAGAGAGAGCAACCCGCGGCGTTGCATCGTCGTGTCGCTGGCGGGCTATCCGCGCCAAAACCGCCAAGCGACGCCCCGCTTTCGGCTTTCGGCTTTCGGCTTTCCCACGAGTCTTCCCGGCAGAAACTGGTGCTCGGCGGTGAACAGTCGCCGGTAGCCCAGCAGGACGACGCCGGAGGTGCCCAGCGACGTGGCGGCGGCCAGAAAAAACATGATGATGATCTGATACGAGATGGCCTGCATCGGCTCGACGCCCGCCAGCAATTGGCCGGTCATCATGCCCGGCAGACTCACGATGCCCATAATCATCATCGCGTTGATCGTCGGGATCATGCCGGTGCGGATCGACTCTTGGACCGCCGCTCGGGCGGCCTCCCAACGGGTTGCCCCAAGGGCCAGGAGCGTGTCGATCTCGGCCCGGCGGTCGGTCATTTCCCGGGTAAAGCGATTCAGCCCGAGCGAGACCCCGTTGAGTGTGTTGGCCAGGATCATGCCCAGCAGGGGAATGGCATACTGGGGACGGTACCACGGCTCGGGCCGGACGACGGCCAGCAGGGCCACGCCGGTCACGAGCCACGCGCAGGCCCACATCGAGATGACGCTGTCCAGGACGATGCCGGCATAGCGACGCTCGCTGCGATCGACCGCCACGACGCCGGCGATCATTGTCATGATCGTGCCCAGACCGACGACAACGTACCACGGCGTGCCCGGCGCGAAAATCCAGCGGAGCACTAGTCCGATCAAGACCAATTGGACGACGCATCGCACGGAGGCCAGGGCGAGCCGCCGGTGCAGGCCCAACTGCATCGCCAACGAGATCAGGCCACTGACGACGACCAGCAACGCGGCCATCGCGACCTGCCAGGGCGAGAGTTCAATGAAGGCGTCGCTCATCGGTGGGCCTCCTCGGCAAGGCGGCCGGCGTCCATCGAAAACACGCGATCGGCAATCCGGGTGATCTGGGTCGCGTCGTGCCCGACCCAGACGATCGCCCGGTCGCCGGGCGACTCGGCGAGCCACTGCCGCAAGTACTGCTCGACGGCCTGCGCGGCGCGTGGATGCAGCGCGGCGGTTGGCTCATCCAAGAGCAGCACGGTGGGCTCCAGTTGCATTGCCCTGGCCAGGGCGACGAGTTGCGATTCCCCGCCGGAGAGGTCCGCCGTTCGCGTCTCGAGAAACGAGGCGTCGCGTCCCCACTGCTGGAGCATCAACGCGACG
>JAPLNP010000604.1 GCA_026401055.1 Planctomycetia bacterium | reverse complement strand
CGCGCAGTTCGACCGTATCCATGATAAAGTCCTCCAAAAGACTTCCATGACACGCCGAACCGGCCAGTTCGATTCACCATCCCTCCTGTATGCCTCAAACCGCGAAAACCTCCAATAGCAAAATGATGTTGTAGAACTAGGCTTGGCGACATGGCACGACCTTAATCAACTCGGCATCGCCTACCACAACTACCGGGACTTTGCGAACGCCCTGAGGTATTATCGCCTCTCTGCGGCTGCCACATCCGACGCCGCCCCCTGGGTGAACCTGGGGTTGGTGTTCAACGACCCAGAGCTTTCTCAAGATGCCGATGCAGCGGACGCCTACTGCCGCGCTCTGGCCCTCAAACCAGATTATGATCGCGCGAAGGAACAACTGGAGATCACAAAACGAAAGCTCGTTCCACTTGCGAACCAAGCACGCCTTGCTGCTACCGAGCTGGTTCAATCAGACGAGTTGTTTGCGTTCTACCTCAGCCCATTCGAATCGCTCCAAATTGAGGAAGGCGCGGCAGTAGAGCAACCCGACGTGAAAGCAATCCAGCGCGCGAAGAATGGGTTACTGCAAGAAATTTACCTCAACGACGGAAAGGTGCGGTGGCTGGACGACTACTCGCTCGACAGATCGCGCGCCATCACGATTGTGGATCAACTCGATGATGAAGCGAAGCGACGCTACCACTGGGCCGTTTTCCAGAACAAACATCTGCTGGGCTTTCTGACACGAGGCGACATTCGGCACTTCCTTTACTCGGATGACTATTTCCCTCGTGACACGCTGGAACTATTGGACCAAGAGCCTGGGTTCCGTGCCTTCCTGAGCAAACCGTTCGCGCGGCAGTACAATTTTGTCCTAACCCGTGCGATTGAGCGGCGGTTGCTGCCGGTCGTCGAGGCGCTGTTTGACGGCCGCCGTTGGGTTAATCGCGAGGATGACGACATTTGCTTTGAGGGTGCTTACAAGCACATCGGCGAGTTGGTGGAATTGACGCGATCGAAAGTGAAAGATGGCTGTTCGCGCAAAGTTAGCCTCCGCGAGATGGATGACTTCTTGCGGCAGCACTCGTTACCGGAGTTTTTCAACCTGCTTCCGGCGCATTTCGCATCCTATCAGAAGGATGTTGTTCAGGCGATTCGGGATCTGGCCATAGACTGCTTCAACGAACATCATGACTCCGACTTGTCGAAGGGCGTTCTGAGCCTCTGCAAGCGGTTTACGGTTCGGAGTGTCGCCCTCACCAAAGCTCTGGAGGAGGACTTCAGGGCAGTCGAGGAGATAATCTCCGAGGAACGCAAGCACTCCTTCTCCGCTCTGGTCCATCCAGGCCAAGCGGTAGATGTCGACATCGCAGGAATCCGGCTCGGTAATGAGACGATCAACTCCGCTGAAGTGGAAACCGTCCGGTGGGGGATCTTCATTCGCACCGTCAACGGCGCGGAGAGGGAGCATTCGTTCTCGCTCGTTGTCGGCAGCCCCGACAAGGTTCTGCGCGTGGAGTGGGACATGCGCGGCCTGCTAGGGGACATAACGGGGTTCTTTCGCAAGTGCGATGAGGGCGTTCCGATAACGCAGCTTACGACGGGGGCACAACAGGCACACTTCGAGATGATGATTGATGCCGTGCTCCACAATCTCGTCCCAACTCTCTTCGACAAATTAGTGGAGCGTCTCCAATCCGGCCAAAATGTCCTCGTCGGGCCTTGCATCCTGTCCAGTGCGGGCCTTGCCTTCTCCACGGGCGTGTTCTTCCAGACGACCCACCTGTTGTCTTGGCAGGACGTTAACACGCAGATGGGGGGCGGTCAAGTCTCCGTCGTAAGCCGAACCAATAGAAATGCACGGGTGTCAATGGCAGCCAAGGATACCGACAACGCGGTTATCATGCCCATCCTGTGTGCGGCCATGCGTGAACGTGCATCCCTGGAAGAATCACAACACGGGCAACAGGTTGCCAAGTACCACAAAAGCCCGGTGTCCGTCGATAAGAGGGCCTTCTTGGGATGGATCGTCGTTCCGGCGATCATCGGAATTATCATCATCGTTTCTACTTTCACCTGCACAAAGACAACGCCAGATGCCCCAACGAAGACAGCGCCGAGCCGTCGTTCCTATACGCCACCAGTTTCCCCCCGCCCCCCTGCCTACGGCCAGCCTTTTGCGCCAGGCACGCCCGCTTCGGAATCCGAGACGGTTTACCGCGTACCCAGCTACGCGAAGGCGGAACTGGACCGAGACAGCCAAGCGATTGACCGCGAGAAGGCGACGGCAGAACGGATGGCGGGGCAACTGAAAAGTCTTGGCCGGGAGATTGAGCAGAATGAGTTGTATTTGGATCGGGCAAGCCAATTCAATGTGGACCAGTTCAATCGTAAGGTGGACGCCTACAATCGTCTCCTGGAGCAGGTTCAGACGCAGAATCGCGTGGTCAATCAAATGGTTGAGCGTTACAACCAGAAGTTACAACAATATGGCCGATAGCCAGGAAGCTACCTATGCCGCCTGATTTCCTTAGATCCCCGGGAATTGGGTTTTCGATTCCGAAAAGTATTCTCACCGTTCTGAACCAACTCTACGAAGTGGAACAGAAGCTCAAACGGCAGGAGGACCCCGCCAACCTCCGCCGCAACATCGGCAAGATGCGGGACGCCTTTGCCGAGGATGGCATCCCGATTCCGGATTCTGTTGGCGGACAGCGTGATTTGTGCCTGGTCTACGAGGACCCCATGGGCCAGCCGTTCAACGAGACGCGGACAGACTTGGAAGCCACGATTGCCGGACACGGCGTGGAAACTCTCGTCGTTGTGGAGGTCATCAAGCCCATCATTCGCGCCTTCGTGAAGGGCGAGGCGAACGAGTCTTCCAAGATCGTCCAAAAAGGTATCGTCATCGTCGAACCACGAAAGGAGCAACCGTAGCATGACCAGAATGATTGACTTTGCCATCGACCTGGGCACCACCAATTCCTTGGTGGCCAAATTCAATAAGGGCGCCATCGAGGTTTTCAAAAACCCGATCGGCTTCAAAGAGACACTGCCGTCGGTGATCGGCTTCCGAAAGGACCGGATTCTGGTGGGCGAGAAGGCGCGAACGTACGCCGAGAACGACCCAGACAACGTCGTGGATCGCTTCAAGCGGAAGATGGGCACGACGGAGAGCTTCAAAATTGAGTCACTCGGCCAATCGAAAACGCCCGTTGAGCTTTCCGCACTCGTTCTCAAGGAGCTTAAGACTTTCGTCCACACGGGCGAGACGCCCGAGGCCGTGGTCATCACGATTCCCGCCTCGTTCGACATGGTGCAATCCAACGCCACGAAGGAGGCGGGTTATGCGGCCGGCTTCAGGCAGGTTGTGCTGTTCCAAGAACCCATCGCCGCCAGCCTTGCCTACGCCAACAAGGAAAAGAGCGTGGATTTGAGGAACAGCCAATGGATTGTCTACGACTTGGGAGGCGGGACCCTTGACGTGGCGCTCGTAAGGATCGTGGAGGGCGAACTCAAGATTGTGGACCATGAAGGCGACAACTACCTCGGCGGCTCGGATTTCGACGCCCTGGTGGTCGAACGCATTATTGCTCCGCAGCTTGAGAAGCGAGGAAAGTTTACCGACCTCCTGGTCCAAATGAAGAGCCGCGAGGGACGGTTCAATAGGCTTTGGCGTAGCCTGCTTCTCCGGGCCGAGGAGGCGAAGATCGAGTTGTCCACCCACGGTTCGGCGGAGATCGAGCTCCGCCGCATCAACGTGGTGGACGAAAACGGAAAAACGATCGACGACGACATTCCGATTACCCGCTCCGAATTCGAGGCCGTCATCAAGGACTCCATCGACAACACGGCGGCCATGCTGAAGACGATTCTCACGCGAAACTCGCTGCGCCCGGAGGACCTCCAATTCGTGCTCATGGTGGGCGGCTCCACCTACATCCCGCTCGTTCGCAAACGCATCGAGGAGTTGCTCGGCATCCCGGTAAACACGGGAATCGACCCGACCAACGCCATTGCCATCGGTGCCGCTTATTTTGCGGGGACGAAAGAACTCGACCTCGGCGAGAAGCCGGCGGGACGGCCCGCCACATCCGGCGCGCTGCGGGTCAAAGTCTCTTACAACCGTGCCTCCCAGGAGCGGGAGGAAATGTTTGGTGCGAAGGTGGAGGGCGATATCACGGGCTTGTCTTATCGCATCATACGGGAGGACGGCGGCTATGACAGCGGCTTGAAAAAGCTCACCGCGCGAATCGACGAAGACCTTCCACTTCAGGAAGGTGCCTGCAATTTCTTCGTGTTCACGGTTTACGACCGCCACAACAATCCCGTCCCAACCGATCTCGACCCCATCCAGATTACACAAGGCATGTATAGCGTCGCCGGGCAAATGTTGCCGCAAGACCTGAGCTTGGTGGTGGACGGCCTTAACACCGGCGACACCGGCGACACCACGCTCCATTGCATCTTTGTGAAGAACTCCGTCATACCCGCCAAGTACAAGAAGACCGTGACCGTCAATAGAACCGTTGTTCACGGCTCGGAGGATGATGTCATTCATGTCATCGTGGTCGAGGGGCCTTCAGAGAACCATCACACGGCGAACCGGAAGCAGGGCCACTTGATGATCCGCGGGAAGCAACTCAAGCGGGATGTGCCTCGGGGCACGGATATTGACCTCACATTTGAACTGTCCGAGTCACAGGATCTGAGCGTTACGGCTTACATCAACCCCTCTGGGCCGCAATTCTCCGGAGTCTACAAGCCACGAAAAAGCCACGTGGATGTCAAAGTGCTCGCGGAAGAAGTTCACATGCTTGAGGCTCGGTTGGACGAAGATATGGCAGAGGCCATGGGAAGCGAGAATTACGAATTCGCCGGTGAGGTTAAGAAACTGCGTGAAAAGCTTCAGGAACTCGACGACGCCGTGACCGGGCTGGCTTCACGCGATGTTACGGACGACAAAACAAAGCTCGACAACACGAAGCGGAAGATTGCTCAAGAAGTCCACCAACTTACGGTGGGCACGCGACTGGAACGTCTACGCGACGATTACCGGACCGTCAGGGACGAGGCGACGGAGATCGTCAACGAAAGCGGCAACGACCTTGAACGACGGCAGCTACGTGAGATCGTCACCCGAGAGCACACGTTCCTGAATTCGACGAATCCGAAGAAACTGGAAGCGGCGATTGACGATCTGCGCCACGTCCGATTTCAGATCCTCCGCCGCACGCCCGCATTTCTCGTCGGCTGGTTCCAACATTTGGTCGAAAGGCGCGAGGTGTTCAACGACCAGCTACAAGCAAACAACCTCATCGAAGCCGGCAAGAAGTACGTTGCAGCGGAGGACTGGGACAGACTGGATGGGGTAATCGGCCGCCTCTACAGCCTTCTTCCAGAGGAAGTGGACGTAACGGAAAAGGACGCAATTAAGCGGTACTACACCGGAATCAGAATCAGTTGACGGCGATGAGTAATTCGGAGTTATTCGCGGACACGATACCTATTCCGGTGGCTTGAGCACGCTGGGCTTCCTGCCCGGGCTACTCTTGCCGGCCGAGACTGCGCCGGTAGGCGCGGATTTGTTCTTCCCAGCCGGGGGGCGGGGCGATGCGGCGGGATTCGTGCATGCCGCGTTGCGTGTCGCTCTTGGTGTCCGAACCGATGGCCGCCTTCGAGTTGCGCAGGCCGAGACTCCGCAGCGCGTCGTCCAGCTTCGCCCGGGCGGCCTTGGACTGGTCGTCTTGGCCGACGGCGGCACGCTTCATGGCCTCCCACCGCTGGGCGAACTTTTCGAGATCCTCTCGGCTCCAGCCGCCCAGGGCGTCGAGCAGCTCCGGGTCGGGTTTCTCCTTGGCCAACTGGTCCTTGAGGTAGTCCAGGGCCAGGTCCGTCTGCTTCTCGGCAAAAACGCGATTGAAGGGGTCGGCGGGCGGCGCCTCGGCGTCGGGCGGGGGCGGCTGCGGGGCGCTTTGGTTCGCCTGGCCGCCGCCGGCCGGGTTCTGGTCGCCTGACTTCTCCGAGGCTTGCTGGCCCGGGGGCGCGTTCTGTTGCACGCCCCGAGCGTCAGATTGGGCGGGGTTGGGCTGCTGACCCTCGGGAGCATTCTGCGGCTGGCCCTGGGCGGTTGGCTGCGTGGGCGAGCCGTCGCCGCCGGGCTTCTTCGGGGATTCGGCGCCGGCGCCGGGCTGATCCTTCGCGGACTGCCCGGTCTTGCCGTCGGCCTTAACCTGTTCGCCCGGCTTGTTGCTTGTTTCGCCCTGACCTTGTTGTTGTCCCTTGGAGGCGCCCTGTTCGGCTTCGGTGTTGCGGCCGCCGGTGC
>JAPLNP010000158.1 GCA_026401055.1 Planctomycetia bacterium | reverse complement strand
GCGCAGTTCGACCGTATCCATGATAAAGTCCTCCAAAAGACTTCCATGACACGCCGAACCGGCCAGTTCGATTCACCATCCCTCCTGTATGCCTCAAACCGCGAAAACCTCCAATAGCAAAATGATGTTGTAGAACTAGTCCGTCGAAGGCGATTGTGCGGAGTTGCGCCTCGTCCGAGGTGGCTTGCTCAAGGGAGTATTGCCTCCCTTGGTCCCGTCTGGGCGGACGATCTTCGCGCGCCTCCGGCCTGGGACGCGGATCAGGGCCGCCTTCCTCGGTGTGACGGGGAGGCCGCCTGTCGTCGGCTTCGTCTTCTCGGCCACCTTGACGACGAGGTCCCTCGGCGTCTTGCCGAGTCGTGGGCGGAGGTCGATCGACAATGACGACCTTGCCGGACGCCTCGTTCTTGATCGTTGCGGCGTGGATTTCTGATTCTCCCCGATTCGCCCATCCTTCGATCGTCACCCGATCCTTGAGAGTAACAACGGTTGTCAGCTTTTCGCTCGCGCTTGCTGGAAACCGCACTTCCGTCCCATCATCAAGCTGCAGGCCGTCTACGTCGCCGTCGCGGCTCTTGTGAAAGGACGCGACGACGCCGGTCGCCGTCACGGTCTTCTCGGTCTCTCGTCCCGGCTTTGACTCTTTTCGGGGCGCGGGAGGACGGTCGCCATCGTCGGCGGCCGCCGGTCGTTCTTCCGGCTCGGGCGGCGCGGCCTGAGCACATCCCCCCATTAGCAGAGCCAGTCCGCAAATCGCACTCGCAGCCCAAGAGAAGTGTCGCATCTTCATTACCTCCAATGTGCTAGGGGTTTACCGTACTGTAATGGCCTCATCTTGTCCATGTGGTCTTCCGACGCCGTCGACGCCCGCCAAGGCTCGAACGCGGAGTCGCACATGGACTCTATTCGGGCGGATCGAATTCACCGGCTCCCTGGCGGGGATACCGGCGCCAATCGACGGCGGATTCTTTGCCGCCACATCATTAGGCTTAGGGTGCATGTGACGAGCAACACGAGAGAACCAGGCTCTGGAACGAACAGGAAGTCGCTGTTCGGGACATTCGGCATGGCGATGGGCGCCGAGTAGAGGTAAGCCCCCGCCGGGACAGACGGCTCGCCCTGGAGAATCTCATCTCGCAGCGAGTACAGATCCACCCACTGGTCCGAGCGAAGCGTGCTCGCCACTTCTGCGAACGCCGTCGCGTAGAGATAGACAATCTGGCCGTCGTGCTCGCCGTACTTCTCCATCAGGTCCAGCACGCCGTCGATGGCGGGAGTTTGTCCGGTGATGAACCGCCGCAGTTCCGTCGCCACGTCACGCCGCCGGTCCACGATCTTCAGCAGGTCCGCGTTCTGAAGATCGACCAGGTTGGTGATCGTGCTTCTCTGGCTGGGAGTCAGCACGTTCAGGAAGGCCGCACCCATCTCGCCCGTGAGATTCGAGGGTATCGTGTAGCCCGGGTTACCCATCGCCGGGGCGTCCTTCAGATAGAACGACCCGAAGTATGTCCCCTGCCGCTCGGGACAGAAGTAGACATCGGCGTCGATGTTTCCCGCATACCAACTGAACAGATCGCCCGCGTAGGTCATCACGGCTACGTGTTCATCATGGGTAAGCGTCCTCTTGTCGATCTGGTCGCCGACGTTCGGCCAGGAAGTCATGCCCTGGCCTACCATCGCGTCAAGGTATGCACGCTGGTCGGATGTGAGATTGCCAAGAACCGCTCCCATGACCCGCGCGCGCTCGTAGCTGATCTGCCCGTCCAGCAGATACAACTGTTCGGAGTACGCCTTCACGGCGCCGCTGTTCAGCCCCGAACTGCCGGCGGGGATGTCTCCGACCAGGTTGCGGCGGAATGCGTCCATCAGAACGAAGCGGTCGTAGGCGTACTGGTTGATCGAGCCGACCTGGCTCTTCGCCAGCGTGACAAGCTGCTGACGCTGGCTGTCGGACAGGACGTACAGCATATTGTTCGCAGCCCTGGTCAGAAAATCGGTATTGTGCCCCATGTTGCTGGGGTCGTTGTCCCGCAGATACTGGAAGCCCCAGAAGTCAGCCACTTTTCCGGGCGGAAAGAAGGAGTCCGATCCGAGCGAACCCGTCAGGAATGCCAGACCGTCGAAGGCGATCGTGTTCTGTTGAGCACCCTCCGAAAGAGTGTTCTCCAGATTCATTCCAGTGCCGGCATTGGCCAGTCCGCGCAAACACGCGCACGCGAGCAAAATCGACATCCACCGTTTCATGGCCTCTCTCCCTTGTTACGATGCACGAAACCGTTGGCAAGCACCGCGCTCGCCGAGTTCGTAATCAATCGTAGCAACGACGACCTTAACGGAAGATGAAGATTGCGGTAACGCGGCGTGAACGCGTTGCGCGTTCCCGGGCGGGATGCGGGGCGGGAGATCATAGAGGCAGATACTGGAAATGGGACGCGACGACAAGCCGTCCCGGTTGTGGGGCGACGGTTGCGAGGCGACGGGGGCGGGGCGACGGGGGCGGGGCGACGGGGGCCGGCCGCGAAATCGCATCACTTCGCCGGCTGGAACTGCAGCGCATACAGGTCGGCGTCGCTGAGCGTGAATCGCAGACGCACGGCCTTTCCAGCGAGTCTGCTCACGTCGGGGCCGCCTTTCCAGGTGACGGTTCGCTCCAAGTCGTCGCCGAACACTTCGCTCGAATCGGCCAGCGCAAAGCCTTCGATCGGTTTTCCGTCCGCGTCTTGGATTTCGACGCGGATCGCGCCCGCCGCCGAGGTGGAGAAGTTCAGCGCGAGGCGTCCGCCCTGAAACGTCAGGGGTTTGGTGGTGAACTCTCCGCCGGCAAACGCGGCGTGCATCGAGACGAAACCGTCTTTGCGCAGCGTGAATCGCCGCAGCTTGTTGGCCTTGCCCAGCCAATAGCCCTCGGTGGCATAGAGGGAGACGTCGTCGGGCGCGTCGGGGATGGCGGACTTCGTCTCGACCAGTCCCCAAGTCTGGTAGTTGTCGCCATAGGCCCAGTTGTCGGTGCCGCGAAGCCCGGGCCGGAGGAACGCCTCGCTCCAGCGTTGGAACGACAGCCCGTCGCGGCTCGACATGAACAGGCCGTCGGTCAAAGCCATGCCCTCGCGGTCCGATCGGGCCGATCGACTTTTGCGATGCTCCAACTCGGGCAGCGCCCGCATCGAGTCGCACCAGCCGCGCTCGACGTACCGAACTGGGAAGCCCAGCAGGATGTGCGGAGCCCGGTAGTACGGCATGATCCCGTTGGTGTAAAGCTGTTGGGTCGGCGCCCCGGGGTACGTCAGCCATTGCGGCTCCGTCCAATGCAAGAAGTCTTTCGAGGTCGCCGTGCGGATATCCCGCAAACCGTCGTGGAAGTCGCGGACGTAGGCCCGGTACTCCTTGCGGATCGGGTCCCAAAAGGCCAGATTCTGCGAGTCGAACGCGCCCTTGGTGATGACCGGCTTGTCGCTCATCTGCGACCAGTGCAGGCCGTCGGCCGATTTCAACGGCCGCAGGGCGGACTGGATATTGACCATGGCCTTGTAACGCTCGTCCGGCTTGCAGTCGGGATTGGGGTCCTTGAAAGGCACGATGATCGCTTCGGAATCCTTGTTGTAGCCGTCCCACATGATGATGTTGTTCTTCTTCGAGCCGGCGAACTCAAATTGCCCCAATTCCGGCTTCACCCAATGGATGCCGTCTTTGCTCTCGGCGTAGCAGGTGAAGATCGGATGCGAGGGCGCCTCGCCCTGCAGGATCTGGTGATTGGCAAGGTAATACATTCGGTAGCGGTCGCCGTCGGCGAAGACGGTGTTGTACGCGCCGCAGGAGTTGCCCTCCCAGGGCTGGTCGAAGACCAAGGCGATCTCGCGCGGCGTCGGCGAGTGCAACCGCAACGCCGCCTGGCCGTCGGTCTTTTCGATCAGATAGTGGTCCACCAACAGTTCGCGCCGGGAGTCGATCGGAATCGGTTCGGCCGCAAAGGCCGTCGCAAGGCCGATCGCGGCCGTGATGACGCCGACAAGAACAGTCGCCAATGGGTTCATCGCGTTTCGCTACTCACAAATGGTTAGGGCCCGGAAGAGAACAAATTTGACAATCGGGTGGCACGCCCTGAGGAACGAAGGGCGTGGTGGGCCGCTAAACCACGCCCTTCGCTGCGCTCAGGGACGTGCCACCCTGTCCGCTGACCTTCGGCAACCGTTCACATCCCCGGGGCCTTCTATGGTTGAGGTTTTCGGGGAGCGGCCTTGTCGGGCTCCAGCCGGAGGACGCCGTTTTCGCGGACGACGCCGAGTTTGGCATCGATCGCCGTTCCGACGGGATCGGGCCCCGTCTGGCCGAGCCGACGGCGGATTTCGGTGCGAAGCCACCAGTAGCCCGAGTTCCACGAATAGAGGATGTGGCCGTGCGGCTTGCCGGTCACCGTCTCGATGTCTTCGTTGAACGCCGGGACGTAGTTCATCTCCATCCCAATGCGCTCGATCAGTCGGGCGTCCACTTCGGCGGCGGGAAGCCCGTGTACGCCGGCGAGCAGATAGTTCGCCGCATCGCAGAGGAACCATGAGCCGCCGAACGTGTAGGCGCCGCTGTGACCGGGCAGGAGCGAGCCGTCGGCCTGGGAGATGACGCGCAGACCGTAAGGGGTCTTCACTTTCTCGGACGTGCGATAGTGCGTCAGCACCTGTTCGTCGGTGAGCACCTTTCTGCCGAACACGGCAAAGGTAAGCGTGGCCCCGTACAGCGTGTCCTGGCCGAGGACGTCCGGCTGTTTGAGGCTGGTGGGCATGAAGCCGCGATTCTTGCTGAAGATCCGCTGATAGGCCGCAATCGCCCGCTCGACGTCGGCATCGTTGACCGGGAGGCCAAGTTCCTGGGCGGCCATGAGCGCGCCGCAGTGAAAACCCTGGTTCGAGGCGGGCACGTCGCCTTCAGGATAGGACAGCACGTCCATGTAGGTCTTGAACGTCCCGTTCGGCGTATGGGGATGCACGAACATGCCGTCCTTTTCGTTATCGCGGATGAACGCGAGGGCCTTGCGAGCCAGCTCGTCGTTGTACGCGCCGCCGGCGCGCTTCACCAGGACGCTCCAGATGAGGTAATACTGGGCGTTGTCCTCGTAAGTGATGCGGCCAAGATAAACGCTGCGATAGGCTTCGATGGTCTTCTCGGGATCATTGAGACCCAAGGCGGCGTAGAATCCATCCGACACCCACTGGATCCAACCATAGCCGATGCCGGAATGAAAAATGTAGTTGCCTTCCTGAGGAGGGCGGAGGAAATTCTTCCGCAATAAGAACAGCGAGGTGTTGCGGAGAATGGCTTCGACCGAGGAGTTGTTCCATCCCTTGCCGTTCGCCAGCGCCAAATGCGCGGCGAGCTGCGCGTCGTAGTGCGATCGTGCCGGACTGGCGAAAACCCACGTGGTGAAACTCTTGTGCTCGCCCGCCGCAAGCGACTGCCAGCCGTCCATCATGTAGTTAAGATTCCGCTCTCCCAGAGAATAAGGGGCACATCCGTCGCCCGGGTAAATGGCGAGACGCCGGGCCTGGGGATCCAGCAATATGAAACAACGGTTCTCCCACAGACCGGGCCCGTCCGCGATGACGCCGAAGACCCGATCGGTCGCGCGCAGCATCGCCAGCGGGAACGTTTGCCCCTTGATGTCGGCGTGATAGGGGGCGCCGCCAAGCGTGTTGTAGAGAATGCGAGTCTTTTCTTCGCCGGAAAACGACTCATACTGGCCATCCAGGGCGATATCCAGCGGGAACGTGACGGAGAACCGCTGCGCCGCGTCGGCGCTCACTTCCAAAGTGCGCTCGACCAGCGACGGGGTCTTCTGGGTGATGCGCCAGCTTAGCGTCAGCGCGCCGACCTTCACCGGGCCAAGCTCGACGACGCCATCCCGCTCGGTCTTCGCGCGGAATTGCACCGGTTCTGCCTTGCCCCCGGGCAGCAGCAACTCCACGCCCGCGGGCGCGGCATCGGTCGAGCGCGCGACGAGTGTCTCGCCGGACCGATACTCGACGCCGACAACGCCCTCTTTCTCGACCAAGGCGGCACGGATGGGGACGACCTGGGCATAGGTCGCGGGTGATACCGCCGTCAGGATCACAACAAGAACGCATCCCAAGCTGGTTTTCATACATCTCTCCGAAAACGATGGATCGCATGGATGAGCAGCGGACCAACGTCCGCTACGGTAATTGGATCGACGCCAGCCGCCGCGGGCACGGCAGCGGCCCTCGCATTCCCGGAACGCTCATCATTCCCGTCAATGTAGCGGGTCTGAGCCGGGAGTCAAGATGCGTTCCATTTTCAGGGCGCCGAATCGCCGCGGATCTGACTCGCGTGGATTGAGACGACGTCCGGCATCTGAATTCCCCCAATAGGTTTCGTCTCGAAGGCCGGGACCGCGTCCGAGAATACAGTTGTTTGATGCGACTCCAAGCATACAGTTGGCATTACGGGAGAATAGCAACGGCACGCCGTGTTGCTCTCTACGCCGAAGAACACGTCTTCGTTGGGTGTACGGTGTTGGCGCACCTATGGCGCGTCGAATTGTGCCTGTGCCATCCTGAGCCTTACGGGCAGTATTGTCATTTCCGGCTTCTTGCCCGCTTGGATCAATGCGTACTGTGTCTCAAGCCAGCCTCGCAACTGCTTGCGTTGCGAGCGGCGAGCGTCGTCCGGTGAGAAAGCGTCGAACGTTTTGTCACCCGTCTGCCAGGAGGTCGCGATGATCGCCGCACGGTCTCCTTCGACCAGCGACCTCTGAACCTCCTTGCCATCACGAACGCCGATAGCACTCCCGGAGGGCTCTTCACTTTCAAGATGGGCCAGCATATAGTCGAGGCCCTCCTGCCGCCCGGCCAGGAATAGCCTCTCCAGAATTGGACTCGAAGAGACATCGCTGCAACGGAAACCGTCCTTCCTGAGGATGCCATAGGCCAAAGTCACTGCCTTTTCGTTCTTTGTGGCCAGCAGCGGTTCGATGGCATGTGGATACCTGAGCGAGCCGTCGTCTTTCGCCAGAATTGGCTCCAATTCCGCCAGACCCTCCGGCTTTGTCTGGTCGCCATGCCGAAGCAGGATCAAGGCCGACCAGAATCGGACGCTTTCGTCCTCGGAGGTCGACCACTTGTGGGCTGGGGCCACGGCATCGGCGGAGTCCACGAGGTAGCAGAGTTCCGCAATGTCGTCCTGGCAGTGATCGAAATCGGTGAAACGCCTCACGAAGATCGGCAATGCGTCGGTCAATCGCTTTTCGGCGGCTTCGTCTGCCGCCCACTTGAACTCACGCCATCTCTTCGCTTCGGCCAGTGATTGCAGCAACAACTCATTCCCGGACTTTCCCGCGTGCTGGCGGCACCACTCCAGGATTGAATCGATGTGTCGTTGCCGTCCCTGCTCGTCGAGGGGCAAGAACTCGCTGAGTTGCGCAAGGTCGTGCTTCGCCACGCCATTGACGATTTCAGCCACGGCCCAATTGACCTGATGGAGCGTGCGATCGGGGTGGAAGTCTCGCCAATAGCTGTAAGTCGGCATGAAATTCTCGTCAGCCAGAAACGGCACCAACGCCGACAGGTCGGCCACTTGGATATTCATCTCGCGGAGTTCCACGAAGGGATTCACCACTTGCGACGGATGTTTCCCATAAGGGTTGCTCCACCGCTCGCGCATCTGATCCTTGGCAAGTTGCCGTCCCGGCTTTGCAGTCTGTGGATCGCCGTAATCCACGCCTCCGGGCTGCCCCCATTGAAAGCAATTCAGCAACCGCAGCCGCGCGGCAAGGTATTCGATCTGCTGGGCGCGGTCGAGCTTCATCGTCAGTTGTTGCCACTCATCGGGCGTCGGCAGGCGAAAAGCCTTGAAGTCGTCGCCTCTATTGGCCAATTGCGCAGCCAGTTTCTTGGCGCGCTGCTGGTAGGGGTAGCCGTCAAAGACGGTTTTCGAAAGATGTTTTGCCAGCCGGATCGTGCTCTCGTAATCGCGGTCATTGGCAAACGTATCCAACATTTCCCGATGATAGACGTTGCCCAGCATGTCGCGGGTGGCCCAGCCAATCCAGCGATCGTCTTCGGCCGCCTCGATGCGAGGGAAGAGCAGTTCGGCGGTAAGCCGTTTGTCGCCGCGTTCATGGAGCCAGGCGGCTACCAAGCCCTCAGGCAGATTGATGAAAGCCGGCTCGAACTGCGCGCTGAGACTACCACTGGGCGACAACACCTCTTGGTTTGCATCGGAGACTGCTCCCGTAGCTTCCTTGCGGATTCTCAGCAACGTCCTGCCTGCTTTCGCAAGCGTGGATGGTTCTACCTTGGTTCGCGTCTTGGGGAGTTCATAACGGCTGCCGAGCCAACTGAGAACCTGGACCTTGTCGTTGTCCTCGCTCAAGAGCCATCCGCTGGTGGACCACGCGAATGGTTCACCGCCTGTTTGAGATGGCGGATAGGTGACGGTAAAATCGCTCCACTTCGCTCCTTCGGGCACGCCGCCTTCGATCATTGCGGCGATGTCCTTGAGAAGTCCATCGAGCCAAGGCGTGAACGCCTTTTCGGGCTGATATTCGGCGACGTCGCTTATTTCCAGGGCCTTGGCCGCCTTGTGTGCGGCAGCTCGCACCGCCTCTCGGTAATGAATGGCCAGACGGCGAACCTCGGGTGCTGGCTCGACGAGTTTCCGTTCGGCAACTTGCTCAAGGACTGCGACGAGGACCGATTGGTTGGGGTGGGGCTGCCGGAGCAGTTCCTGGAAAAGGTCCTCCACTCGGCGTGACTTGATTCGGCAGAGGAGCGTGACACCATGTTTCTGGTCGTCGGCCAGATTGTCCTCCTTGAGAAGCCACACCGCCGCGTCGAGGGCCTCAGTAGCCGTCGTGCCACCCGCCAGTTTCTCGGCCAGGGACTCACGGAAAGCGCGGGCATCGGATTCGGGATCACTGCCCCAGGCAGGCAACCCGCTGCGCTGCCAGCCTCCTCGCCCGTTGGTCTCGTCGGCCTGGGATTGGGCCAGCAACGCCAAGATGTACTTGCCGCTGCTGGCGCGCGCAGCCTGATCGACCGAGTCCAACTCCTGGAGGACACGATCTACAGGCGGAGGTTTCTGATGGTCCTGGTAGTATGTTGCCAGGTCAACGAATGCCTGGGCACCCTCCGGTCCTTCCACAGAAGGCTTCGAAGTCTGCACGGGGACTGGCTCGTCGCCTGTTGCCACGACAGGACACAGGCTGAACCTTGACAGAACGCCCACCATCGCCAGCCAATGGATCGCACGAAGAGATCGACGCATAGTCCCACGCGTCCTTTCAACTCCGTCCGCTGCAAGCCTTCGTCATCACTACCCCCAATGTAGCGACCTGCCGCCTCATGTCAACAATCCTCCCATTCTCAGGGCGCCGAATCGCCGCGGATTTGGCTCGCGTGGATTGAGACGACGTCCGGCACCCAAATCCCCCCAATAGGTTTCGTCTTGGAGGCCGGGACCGCGTCCGAGAATAGGGTCCTTAAACCGGATTCTCGGACAAGGGATGACTTCACGAGACGGATCAGAGCAAGGCCAAGGCCGGGTAGCGCGGACTCGGGGCCTTGATGCGTGTACGGCCGCCAGCCGGCACGCCGCAAACGGTCGCGTCCCGATCCGCCGCTGCCTCGGCCGGGTCAATTGCCGTAGTCCAGGCCGTACATGCCTCCCGCCGCCTTGACCGTGTTCTCGATCTCGCCGAGGCGGATGGGGCTCTGGAATGCCGAGTCCGTGGTGTAGATGTGGGTAGCGTAGGGGGCGAAGGTGTCGGTCACACGCCCGTCCGAGGCCGGGAGTTGACGCGATTCGGAAACCACCTGTACCTGGCCCGGGACGCCCGGGATGTTGACCCGCGCGTCAACCGTCTTCGGCGCCGTATTGCAGGCGATGACGAAGATCTGCCCCTTGAGCTTCCAGGCGGCGATGTGGACGGCCGGGTCGGAGGATGCGACGTCGGGCAGCGGGTCGCCCTCCAGAATGGCCGGAGTGACCGCCCGAATCTCACGCATGAGAGGCGGCACGCCAAGCTCCAGGTCCGGGTAACCCTTCATACCGTGATAGATATAGTAACTGAACATGCGGCAACCGTGGACGATGCCGAGGTACTGCATGCATCGCTGCTCGGTGAAACTCGGGGCGCGACCGTTGTGCTGCCCGGCGTCGCCGTAGTTGAACACCTGCGGGGTGAGCCCGATCAGCTTGCGCCCTTTGCCGGCCTCTTGCGCCCCTTTCATGAAGCTGACGACGTAGGTCATCTCACGCTCCAGCCCGCCGCCCTTGACCGGCAGGATATACGGGTCGGGAACAAACATGTCCTGACACGCCGCGTAGGTGTACAGGCCGCGGACGGTGTCGTTGGTGATCAGGATGGGATGGTAGGGGTCAAGCTCGGCAAGCAACTCGTAGTAGCGCTGGAGCAGGTCCGGGCTGAGCGCCCTCACCTCCGGCTCATCCACGAGATACCAGCAGAGCATGGCGGGATGGTCGATCACGCTTCGCACCGCATCGCTGACGTACTCGCGCATGGCGGGGGTGAACTCGGTCTTGCCGTCCATGAGTTGCTGTTCGGCGTTGCCGTCCATGAGCATGACGCACCCCATCTGCTTTGCCGCCTGGAGCTGGTCGAGCGCCGGCCGGGCGTTGCGGGTGAAACCGACAATGATGCCGTCGCTGCCGGTCTTGGCAATCTCCTCGAACGGGGCGCCGGACCACCAGATAATCGGCAGGATCGGCTTGCCGTCGACAACGAATCGCAGCTTCTCGTCGACGCGGACTTCGCGGCCCGGCGCTTTGCCGAGCTTGCCTAGCGGAGTCGCGGTCTCCGCGATGACCTTGCCATCTCTCGTGAGCCGGGCCGTGAGTTGGTAGGCGCCCGCGGCGAGGTCCGCAACGCTCAAGCGGCACGGCTGGACGACGGCGGGCCCGGCCTGGTCGGTCGAAGCCAGCACTTTGCCGGCGCCATCCTTGAGCGCGAGGCCCAGCGTGGTGCCGGTGATCTCCGCCGAGGGGAGCCCGATGCGCACGGTCGCCTTGATCTCGCGGAGGTCCTCGGTGGCGTAGATGCTGTTGCGGTAGAAGGGCTGGGTGACGTCGATGACCATGGGGACGAAGCGGATCGGCAGGACGTGCTCGGCGACCAGCGCCAGGTCGGCGCCGCGATGCAGGCACACCACCAGCCGATATTCGCCGGGCTGCGTCAGGCCAAACGGCAGACGCAACGCCTTGGCCTCGCCGGCCGGCACGGAGACTTGGGAATCATACGTGGCGATCTCGCCGGCAGAGGAGACCATCGCCGCGCTGAGACTCAGGTCCGTCGGCTGGTTCGCGGCGTTCTTGAGGTTGATGGCGATCTCGGCCCGCAAACGCCCGTCGGCCATGCGCGTATCGGCGAGCACCGGCGTGCTGATGCGGTGGCAGTGTGGACTGAGGTCGACGTCGGCGACCGCGTAGTCGAGGAATTTGCCCGGTGTGTTGAACCCGCCCCCCGCCAAGGAACTCTGGGCGCGGCCGGCGTCGGCGGCGTCCGCGCGCCGATTTCGGGCGACGTTGAAATACAGGCCGCTCGCCAGCGAGTCTTCACGGTCGAGGGAAGCCAGCGGGATGGCGATCTCGACGGTCCACTGGTCTTGGCGCTTCGCCGCGGCCGCGAACCAGTTGCCGTTCTCCCAGACGTCGCCGACCAGGCCGGTCTGCACCCGCATCTCCTGACCGCGGTACCCGGACGGGTTGACCAGGAAGTGGTAGAAGTCGGAACGGTTGCCGTCGGCGTCCAACATGACCTCGATGCAGTCGTCGCCGTGGACCTTGAGGGAGTGCTCGCGGACGGTGTCTTTGAGGTTGGCCATTAGGGGCTCGTCGGCCGTCACGCCGAGGTAGAGGCAAGCTGCGTCATGCGTCACCAGAACCGAGGTCTGGACCGGGGCCGACTCGCCTCCTTTGAGTAGGCGGAAATCCCCAAACCGTTTCGCGCTTTGCCAGAGCGGCTCATCGAGTTTCCCGTCCAGGTTCAGGGCGACGCGGCGGCCGACACCCTGGGAACTGGCGTAAACCTCGGCCGCCGTCTTCGCGCCCCGGTAGATGCGCACCTCGCCGATCGCGCCCAGCAACGGGTAGGCATAACCTTGGAGATAGGCGCCAATCGTGACGGGCGCCTGGCAGCGCGTGATCGGAAATGGCTTCTCGCTCCGCCCCGCCACGTTCCCGTTGAGGTAGAGCGTCACGAACCCGCCATCGTCCCTGACCACGGCCACGTGGTTCCAGCCGCCCTCGACCACCTTGTGCGTGGCGGGGTTCGTGACCACGGCCCAATAGTCCTGCCTGCCGTCGGGCGTGCGGCCGCCCGTGCCGGAGATGAATTCGAGCATCCGCCAGGAGTACGTCAGGCGATAGCCCGGGCCGGTGTCGCCAGCCGTGTTGACCAACTCCTGCTGCTGGCGATAGTCCTTGCCGGGGTCGGGTTTGAACCAGACCTCGATCGTGAACGGCCCGTTGTCGAAATCGACCAGGAACGGCACCGCGGCCGAGCCCGGCACGACCACGTAGCTGCCGCCTTCCTTGGCGATCTTGCCATTGAACAAGGCCGCCTTGCCGAAGGGGGTGTCAGTCCAGCCGGTATTGTGAAGCTCGGCCTGCAAGCCGCCAGCCCGGTCGACCAGCACCGTCTTGCCGTCGGCGGTTCCGGCTTGGCCGGCGCCGAAGTCGAGATGGAACCTGAGTTCGGCCCCCGACGCGCAGCAGACGAGGACAACACCGGACAGCACGGCGCCAACAAACGGGGTCGCTGATCGCATGAAACGGGTCCTTAACACACAGTCCTCTGTAAAACACCGCGCCGGCGGAGCCTGCGAGAGGATCAGTAACGTATCGTCACTTCCAGCGGTTTGTCCGTCTGGGGCAACTCGATTCGCTCTTGCCCGGCGTCGAACTTCGTCCAGGGCCGGCCGTCGATCTCGACGGCCGCGATCTTCCGCGGCCGCGGCAATCGAACGTAGAGCCAGAGATGTTGCGGCCGGTTTCGCGTCGGGGGGCTGACCCGGGCGACAATCGTGTTCGACGACTCGTCGGCCAGGATCGAGAAGGCGACGGGCCCGAAGGACGAGTTGATCCGATCGACCTGGATGCCCTCCTTCGAGGCCAGCCATCGTCGCGGCGCGCCGGCCGCCAGCAGGAGGTCTTCGCCCGACTCCAGCACCAAGGCGTCGCGGACGCGGTTGACCAGCCGTGCCTCGTCGGGGCTCTTGTAGAAAGGCCCGCTGGCGTGTCGCCACTGGCGATACTCCTCGGTCAACGTGTGCACCTCGGGATAGAGGCAGGAGACCAGGCCGTTGTACATGCCGCGAATGGCGGCGGGTATCTCGCGCCGGTGGAGATACGGCAGGATCGGGTTTTGCAGGTTCGACTGGAACACCATCCCGCCCTGGCTGAACCAGTATTTGTCGTCGGTAAAGCCGTGGACGTTGAACCCGCCCGAGCTGGAGAGCGTGAGGTTGTCCTCCCAGTCGTCGAGGATCCAGTTGGCGATCGGTTCGTCGGGCTCGAAGAGTTGAAGGTTCAGGAGGATCATCGGCCCGTAGAGCACTTCGCGCGTGGCCGAGAGCCGATAGCAGGGCAACACGTCCGGCCGGCCGTAACGGCTGTAGTACTGGACGCTCAGCGGCCCGAAGCGGCGGAACCGCTGATAGGCCCGCGTGGGCACGTAAGGTGAGTACGTTCCATCTCGCATCCGCGTGACGGGCGCCATTTCGGTCGCGCGGAGAATCGCCGCGCGAAGGTCGTCGCGGTAAGCGACGGCCTGCTCCCGCAGGCGTGGGGCATCCGGGTGGTGAATGTCGCGCATCGCGGCCGCCATCTCGACCATGCCCGCCGCGCAGTACGCATTCACCGCGAACCAGTAGCCCCAATCGCGGTTGTCCTCGAGGTGGCCGGCGGGCAGCAGTCCGTATTCGAGCACTTTGTCGCCGTGAATATCGGTCTTCTTGGTGGCTGCCCTCTGCCGCTCAATCCACTCCACCGCCTTGAGCATGTGAGGCAGCGCCGCCTTGAGCCAGTCGGCGTCGCGCGTGTAGAAGTAGTGTTTGGCCAGGGTCCACAGCACGGTGCCGTGGTCGAGTCCGTAACTGGAGGCCGTGTAGTCATACGTTTCGTCCACGCGCGCGCCGTGGAAGACGCCGTCGTGCGGCTCGGAGTAGTTGCCGGGAAACGACCGCGTGCCCTGCAACTCCGTGAGCGTCTTGAGATACTGTCCGCCGCGCTCGGTATCGCCGAGGGCATCCAACAGGAGCACTTGAAAGCAGCTCTCGTTCGCGAACACCTGGTAGTTGTAGCTCGCCGCCGGCACCATGTACAGTCCGCTCTTCGGATCCTTCGTGGTGCTGATATGGATGTGGGGCACGACGAACCGGGCCAGGTGGTTGAACTCCGGCTCCGGCGTCGTGAATCGCGTGGTTTTGGCGATCAGGTCGCGCCAGTATTGCGCCACGCGCTGCCGCTGGGCCGTGTAGTCCAGCGATTCGAGCTTCGCCGCGTCGTCGTCGCCCAGGTCGGAAACAAAAGGGATGCGCGTCTGGAGGACTTGCGTGCCGCCGGCGGGCACGTCGAACCGGCAAACCACCCCGCCGTCCCCCGATAGCTCGGTCTCGGCCCGCTCCGGAGGCACAAGGACCATCCGCAGCCGACGGGCATCAGACTGGCCGTAGACCCGCCGACCTGCCAGGGTCAGGTTTTCCCGTGGCTCGATGCTCAGCGTGCAAGCCGCCCGCGCCGCTTCCGCTGCCGGATTGCGCACGCGCAACTGCATCATGAGCACGGCCGACGCCTGTTCACTGCGATCGGGATGGTTCGGGTCGAGCGGGCCCGTCAGGAGCGTGGCCAGTGTCTCTTGCTCGTAGCAGAGCCCGTCGTGCTCCCAGCGGTTGGTGACGATGGGCAGGCAGTCCTCGGCCACCGACACCGTTGCCTTGTGGTCTTCGCGGTAGTAAGGCTTTGCGGCGGCGCCGACCCGTTGGGTGCCGACGCGGAACCGGATCGTGTCGCCCTGCCACCGCAGGCGATCGAGTTCGGCGTCCTTGGCTTTGGTGCCGCGTTTGCTGATGAAGACGTCGCCACCGTACTCCACGGCGAACTTCTGCCAACTCGCATCGGCCGCCACCGGCAAATAGACCTTGTCGCCTCCCTGGCGGACCCAGGGATCCTGCGGCGGTATCTCTTGGGTGGCCCGCTGGAACGTCTGCTCGGGCTCCCGTGGAATCTGGTCGCGGATCTTCTGCCCCCTGGGCGGATAGTCCGCGGAGAAGTGGCGCGGATCGTCGGCTCGGGTCACCAGGACGTGCAGGTCGGGCACGTAGATCGGGCCTTGCTTCAGGTCAAGCGTGCTGAACGAGAACGCGCGAGGCAGCTTGCCGGCCGGTGTGTCGGCGGTCGCGCGGACCGTGACCACCGTGATGTCGTTCGATCCCGGCGGGGCAGGTTCCGACGCGAGAACCTCGGCAACAATGCCCTTGGGACGCGTCGTCCGAACGTCCTGCCATTCCCATGGCGGCACAAAACGATCCTTGTCCTCGAAGTCCCACGGTTTGGCCGAGACGAGGATCCCGTTGAAGATCTCCAGGCGTCCACTCCAGGAGGCGGGAACCGGCTCGCCGCAGCCGAACTCGATCCGCAGCGCCAGCGGCTTGAGCACCGAATCGGACGACATCTCCAGCGACTCCACCTTCGCCGCGCCGGCCGGCAGGACCAGTCGGATTTTGAGCGTACGGCGATAAGTTACCCCGGGCAGATTGTCGGCCCGGGGATTCTCGGCCTTGTCGAGTGGCTTGAACGTGAAGACGCTAACGCCGTCTTTGACCGCGCGATCCGCCCGAGCCGTAACCCAACTTCCTTGCCACGGGTCGTCGAGCGGGTCTTCGATGGTCGGCATTTTCGGAGGGTCGGGCGGCCAGGTTTGGAACCAGTACTGGACGGTCGCGTCGACCGCTTCCGCCGAGCCGGCAAGACGGACGCGGATCTCGCGGACGTCCCGCTCCTCGTCCCAAGTGACACCGATGCACCGGACTCCCGGCGCCAAGTCGCCCAGGGAAGTCACCTCCGTTGCCTCGGTGGCATTGGGTTCCGCCCAACTCATCAGTCGGCCCGACTGGACAAGGTCCAGGGGACGATCTGGGGAGGCAGCCACCGCGGCACTCCACGGCGCCAGCGCCAGCAAGAGGACCACGACACGGCCCGACACGGGAATCTCGGCGGCATTCATCAGGATCGTCTTGCGCATGATCGCATATCCGCGACGGTTCATGGGGGCCGTACCCTTTTCGTGGCCACCGGGACCCCACGGCGGCAGCCCGACCAGCTTGAGTTTCGTTGCGAGCCTTGGCATTGTCAATCGCCCCCCAAGAGACTTCGAGAAACTGCGCGTATAGACGACCAGTCGGGTGCTCGGCGGATGGCCGTCGGTCACCGGTGTGTCCGAACTTGTTCAGTTCCGCGTCGGCGTGCTAAAGTCGCCCCAGCGCGGCTATGAGGCGGTCCCAGTGTGAACGACCGTCGGGCGAGGCGACCGCGCGGGCCGACTCCGCCAGCGTGATCGCCCGGGCGATGGCCTCCGCGGGCGGTTGCTTTTCTCCCTGCACGAGGGAAATGATCTCGATCAACGATCGAGCCGCATTTGCCCCGCCGAACAGCCGCCCCAATCGCTGGTCGGCAAACTCCTCGACCGTCATCTCCGGCCGCCAGAGAAAGGCCTCCCAGGCCAGATAGAATATTTCAACGTTGGACCGCTCGGGCGAAAGCTCACCGTAGGTATCCAGCCCCTCAAAACCGGCCCCGGCCGCATCGCGGCACATGTCATGCACTTCCTGCAAGAAGAACCGATCCGCATGGCGGCCCCAACGGTTGTGGCACCAATGCAGGTAGCCGATGCTGTGCTTCGCGGGCGTCGGCACGCCGCGCCACTTCTCGGTCGGCGCGATTTCCGGCGTGAGTGTCCACTGGCAGATCGCGTCGTCCGGGATAAGCGAGAGGAACAGCGGCGGGGTCTTCCGCATCTCCGCCGTGTACCCGGTGTACGTGGCGTAACTCAGCCAGGCCGACGGCGCCAGTTGCCGCATCGTCCGCAACGTGACGCGGTGCGAGATCGCCATGTCCTTGTAGTAGTCGGGTTCGTTCGAGGCGATGGCCGCCCGGGCTTGCTTGCATCCGTCGCAGTGGCAGGCGAAGAAATCGCCCATCTCCAGATTCACGCCGCCGATCTCGAAGTTCTCGAAAAGCCACTTCGCGCCTCGGTCGAGCCATTGCTGATTGGCCGGCTTCGAGGGGCAAGCCGAGTCGAGCGACCTGCCTTCATTGTCGCGCTCGTCGCGAGGTTTGCCGTCCTTGTCCAAGGCGCGGAGTTCGGGGTGCTCGTCCAGCCACGTCTTCATGTTGAAGGGATGCTTGCCCTCGTAGTAATAGCCGCCATACGCGCAGTTGGTGCCGACGCCGGGCAATATCCGCACTCCGCGGCGGTTGGCGTAGCGGCACAATTCCTGGCTCGCCGCCACCCCGCCGTGGGCGTCGCGTAAAAACCCCCAGAGGATCAGACCGTTGAACTTGTGATCCGCCATGAAGTCAATGCACCGCTTGCCGTCGTCGAGAAAAGAGTCGGCCGGCTTCAGATAGGGACCGCCGACGGCCGTGCTCGCCTTGCCCGGCGCGCCCCAGTCCAGACGGCTGTCCCAAGCCCAAAGCCAACGATAGCGGAGACGGGGAATCTGCCGTGTATCGAGTGCCTTGATCCACGCCGAATTGCCGTTGGTCTCCAGATTCCAGTGGATCAGGTCGACCACGGCATAGATGGCGCCGTCGCGACCGCCGCCGGCCAGCACGACGCAATCGTTTCCCTGGTGCGACAGTCGCTTGGCGACGTATCCTTGACCGGTCAACTGCGCCGGATCGAGTGAAATGTCGTTGTCCGCCGCAATCTTCTCGATCCAGCGGTTGGACTTGGCGCTGCCGACGAACACGCAGGCGCTCTTTCCAGGCTCTTGCCATGCGTCGGCCAACACGACGTTGACCTTGGCGCGGCACGCATCCGCCAAATGGCGTTGAAGTCGCTCGGCGGCGAAATCGTCGTCCTGACCGCGAACGATCGTACACCGCGTCTGCCCTTCGTGGACCAGATAAAGCGGCTCTTCCGCCCAGGTCCGACCGTTGCTCAGTGCAAGCAGGATGGCCGCCGCGAAACAAACGGCGAGAGAGAGCGGCGCGAACAAGCCGATTTGTTTGCCGCAAGGCCGATTAGCCCCGGCGAGGAATCGTTTTGGTGGTCCTTGGGTTTTCACGATCTGTTCTCCGTCTGGTTCTGGCGGCGCGGTTTGGAGGTGCGGCACCTTTGGATGGATTGGCCTTGCCTTGTCATCTGCCCCTTGGCTAAGGCTTCACGCGTTGGTACCGGATGATGCACGACGAACGCCGCTGCGGCAGGCTCACCAGCAGGCCGGTCTCCATCAGGTCCTTGCCCCGGGCTTCCACGGGCTGGGCCTGGTCGAAGTCCTTCAGGCGGTAGGCAACGTCCGGCTCCAGGCCACGGAGCTTGAAGCGGGCCGTTTCATACGGACTCTCGTCCCGCCGAAAGGCCTGCACCATACCCTCGCCCATTTCAGGGCGATCGAACTGCCAGCCCACCCAAACGTCGGGCGCCAGGCTGTGCGCGGTCAACGGATAGAAGTCGCCCAGCAGGTACTTCTCGACCTCGTGGAATTCGGCAATCATCTTCTTCAGAGTCGCGTAGTCTTGGTCCTTCTTGCGCGTGTCCAGACCGATGCGCGAGGCGGGGAAGATGCAACTGCGATACCAGTAGACGTCGCTGGGCCCCATGCCCGAGCCATAGTAAGGCATCCAGAGCGCAATCCCCATGGTATGCGCCTGCTGGGCTTCGGCGGGAGTAGAACAATCGCTGCGCAGCAGCGGCACGGAGCGTCGCAGCGTCTCGAGGTCGTTGCGGCGACCGCCGCTGGCGCACGTGTCGATGTACAGGTCCGGATGACGGCGGAGGATTTCATCCCAGAAGGCCAGATATCCCTCCACGTGCCGCATCTCGGCGAGACCCTGGCGATCGGGGGCGTCGGCGGCGCGCCAGCAGCCGAGCGGCTGCATGTTGAAGTCCTGGCGATAGACGTCGACGGCCTGGCTCGTCAGCAGGCCGTCGATTCTCTCAACGGCCCACTTCCATGCCTCGGGATGGCCGAGATTCAAGAGCCGTGCCCCGTCGCTTTTCAAGATCCACTCGGGGTGATGGACGGCCAGCCACGAACCATCCACCACGCGTTCCGGCTCGAACCAGAGAACAAACTTTGTCCCGTCCTTGTGGACACGATCGGCCACCTCGCGCACGCCGCGGGGGAACCGCGTCTTGTCGACTTCCCACGTGCCGACATTGGCCCAGCTCCCCCGGTTCGGATACCACCCGGCGTCGATGAAGTAGTAGTCGAGGTGAATCCCCTCGCGCCGGAAGCCGTCGACGATCGCCAGCTCCTCTTCGGCGCTCGGATTCAAGGCGACGCTCCAGCAAGAGCCGTAGTGGGTCGTGACCGGCCCGCCACCGGGCCGAGGCAAGTTGTGCTCGACCATCCATCGCCGCCAGACGTTCTGGCCGCGGATCCAGTCGCCGCCGTTCCAGAACAGCAGCGCCACCAGCGGCGAGCGGGCCTCTTCGCCGGGCAACAGCTTGAAATGCGTCCGCTCCTGGCCGCCGGTCAATTGGACGGCGTTTCCCGCGTCGCGCGTGAAGGTGGCGCTCCATTGTCCCGGCCAGCCGAGGGCCGCGATCAGGCCGCCGCCCGGCATCGCCAGGTTATAGTATGGAAACGCCACTTCGGTGGGCCGGCCACCCGGCGGGGCAAACGTGCGGCTCTCATCTCGGCCGAGCGTCATCGCGTACGGCTGGTAACTGTCGGGCGTGCAGTCATCCCCTTTGCAGCCGTGGAGCACGAACTCCCCGCCTTCCGGCTTCTCGACCCGAATGTCCAAGGCGCGAATGTCCTGGAGGATCGGCGTAGCGACGTTGCCCCCGTTCCGGAAGCGGATCGTCCATTCCACGACGGGGAAATCGCGGTACTCCACCGACGTGCAACGAACCTCCAGACCGGTCTTCGGGTCGGTCCAGGCCGTCGTGCGCCGCGTGCGTTTCGGGTCCAAGACCGTCGTTTCGTCCTTGCGTTCCCAAGACGGCAACAGCCATCTCGAAGGCGTCCCGCCGTAGACGAAACTGAACGGCAGGGCTCGTCCGTCGCTCGCCTCGGGCAGGTCGCCCAGCCACAATTCTCTGCCGTCGGCCAGCACCACCTTCGCTTCGGCCCAATCGGCGTGGTCGGAGGCGATTCCATCTCCGGCGTCGCCCGCCTCAAGGACGAAGCTCGTCGCGCCGCCCAGATCGACCCGAAGCGGCGCCCCCTCCATTCCTTCGCGCAACACCGGCGATTGGGCGGCCACCTTGCCGCCGACCGTCACGGAAAAGACAACACTGCCCCGGCCGGGCCGGGTTTGCTCGTTGCTGTCGAGGCCGGCGACGGCGGAGAACGTCCCGCCGGGCGAATCCAGTTGCACGACGAGTTTGCTCGGCGCATGGGCAATCAGCCCGCGTTGGTACTCTCGATCGGCGATCACCAGCGGCCTGCCGGCGCGGCCGTTCCGGAGCAATCCGCCGTGACAGGACCACACCTGGAGTTCTGCTCGTTGGGTGTTGCGTGATTCCGTTTCGACCAGGTGGTCCTTCACCCACTGCCGTGCGGCCTTCAAGTCGGCCACGGCGACCACTTCCGCGTGCGCTCTCATGGCGCTCACGGCTAGCAGAAATGCCGCCAACACAACACTCCAACCTCGGGCTCGCTTCATGAGCGCCTCTCCCCGTTGCGAAGGACCACAACACAGTCAAGCCACCGGAAGATGAAATACGAACTCCGGCCCCTTGCTGAAGGCAAGTATATGACGGCGGTTGAGCTAAGCCAAGCGGCAGAGCAGTGCCCTTGTGAGTTCCGATCCTTGGCTTCTTCCACGTCGACCATTCGCGGATACGCCTCATGCACCAGGGCCGTGGCCTGCAAGGTCCGCCCCGGGGCCTCCTGGGTCATCTTCCGGGCCAGTCGTTTCATCAATGGTTCCTTTCTCGGGGCGCAGAATCGCCTCGGGCGGATTGATCCGAAGTCCGGCACTCCAATTCCCCCGACAGGGATAACGCTCTCGGGAGCGACTTCTGCCGCGATTCCCGCCGGATGCGAAGGCAAGCCATTCAGCCGCAGAAAGAACCGTCGTGTCATTTACGTGCAGTCGTCCGGCTTCGCACGGCTTTCGAACCGGCACGGCGACTCTGGCAACGGCGATCCATCTTGGCGCCACCAGCGCTCGTTTTCGCCAACCGTTTCGAACCAACCCCCGGTCAATCGTAATATCCTTTTGTTCCGGGAAAAGCCGGAGCGTCCGTATTCTTTAGGCCGCGTTCTTTCCAGGGACGCTTAAAGATCTTGTCACCGGACCGGGCGTAAAGGATATTACTTTCCTTTTCGCCGAAGGCGAGCTTTTCCACCGGGAGATCACCGGGAAGCGGAATAATGGAATCGGTCACTCCGAACGAGATGATTCCCTGGACGCCGAGCTCCGTCGCGGCGTAAACCCGGTCTTTCGAGTCGACACAGAGATCCGCCGCCCCGATCGAACGGCAGTCGTGCGCTAGGTGGAGCGGGGCGAGGACGTAGCGTTCTTTAAGGGTCCCGTCCTCCAAAATCGACATGGCAAAAATAAAGCGTCGCTGCCGGTCCGCGATGTAAAGACGCCAGCGGTCCGAGGAGACGGCGAGGCCGGAAATCTCGCCGAACCCGTCCGCGACGGCTTTCGGAACCCCGTCTTTGGATGTCAAATGGATCGTTCCTCCTTCAAAGGAATAGACACCGGCCGGAATTTGAGCGGGAACCGGTGCGGGCATCGGCTCGTTTGTCTCCTCCCAGCGCGAACCGAACGGAACGAGGCGTTCGACCCGTTCGGAATTGTGCAGCGGCTTGACCGGTTCGGTCTTCCAGTTCCTCCAAAGAAAACGCATGGCCCGTTCAATGACGGCCGGATCCGTGATTCCGTGACAATGTCCGCCGCCCGGGAAGTACTCGTATTGATAATCGTAACCGGCGTATTTGAACGCGGTTTCGGCGGTCAGGCCCGCAACATAGGAACTGCCCGCGTAAAGATCCGGTTCGTTTTCCCCGAGCGTCACATAAGCGCGAATCGGCCTGGTCTCCGTTTTGCGTGCGAGGGGCATCAGCTCTTCCCCGCCGCGAATCGCGCTGAACGTCGGACTGCTCAGGAAGGCGCGCCGGAAATAATCGTTGCGAAACCAGGCGGCGTTCCAGGCGCAGATCCCCCCGGAAGAACCGCCGCCGATCATGTGCATGTCCGGGGACGGGGAAATGTTCAGTTCTTCCTTTTTGACAAGCCAGGGAAGGAACTCGTCCACAATGAAGTCGGGATAATCGCGTCCGATCTGATCGTACTCTTCGGCGCGGAGTCCGCGGTCCATTCCCCCCTTTCGAGACGGCTTCAGTTCTCCGGAGGAGATATAGACACCGATACAGACGGGCGAGGCCCCTTCCGCGATCAGTTTGTCAAGGACTCCGGAATGGACCTCAAGGTAATCCTTCCCCAGTCCGTCCTTGCAGACATAAACCGCCGCCGGTTTCGACGGATCATACTGTCCCGGAATATAGACTTTATAAGGGAACAGGGAACCCGGCTTGAGCGTTCTTCCTTCATAAACGCCGCTGAGGATAACCGGCGCCTTTCCGGTTTCCCCCTTCGGCTTTTGCGAATCGGGCATTTTCGCCTCCTCGGAGAAACCGCTGGATAGAATGACACAGAACGACAACAGAACGGCGGATAATTGTCTCGGAATCATCAGTCCTTCCTCTTTGACTTTTGCCGACATTTCCCATATAGGCTCCGCCCGGATGCGCTCCGAGCAACAACATTCTTCCCACGATAACAAAGCGACTCGCGACCTTCCAGCGGGCACGCCAATTTCCCGTCCAGAATGGAATGCCTCGGGCGATCTTGATACTCGGCGGGCCCCTATTGCGGCTTGTACGTTCTGGAGAAAGCGTTCCGCGTATTGGTGACGGTGAAGACGCCGTCGCGCTGGACGGTCACCTTGATCAGCTTCGCCTCGCACGGCTCTTTCGGGTTGGCGATGAAGTCCGCTGGGGCATTCTTCCGGCCGGCTGCATTGGAATGGTGCAACTGCCATATGTCCTGCAAGCCCGGAGAGTCCTTCAGGACGTCCAGCGTCTCGGGCTCGCCGCCCTTGCCGGCTCCGTTGTTCATGATGACCACCTTTGGACGCAAGGCGTGCACCAGGAACTTCGAGTTCGACACTTTCAGGCCGTGATGGCTCACCATGAACAGGTCCACGGCGCCGACGAGGTTCTTGGGGCACACGAGATCGTACTCGATCGGCGACAGCAGATCCGCGAGATCGAGCATGCGAAACTTGCCGAACTCGTACAACAGGCCGACCGAGCCCGCGTTGTCGTCGCGGTCCTGGTAGGTGGGGCGGCTGGCGGGGGCCGATTCGTTCGGCTGGCCGCCGCCGGGAAGCGGCTTCGAGATCGCCTTGCCTCCCGCCGTGACGACCGTGATCCGAAGTCCCTTCATCGGGATCACGTCACCCGGCTTGACCGACATCCGCTTCCGGTCGCCGATCGCCTTCACATAAGGCTCGTAGTAGCTGCTTCTGCTCGCTGCATTCAATGTGGCGATGGGCTCGCCGTGGTCCACGAAGACCCTGCCTGGTATTCGGGCATCCACCCGGGCAATGTTGCCGCTGTGGTCGGAATCGTAGTGGGTGGCCACGACATAGTCGAATTGCCGGATGCCGGCGGCCCGGGCGACCTCGACAATCCGATTCGTGTCCCGGTCGTCTTCGGTCGGATAGCCGGCATCGACGAGCATCGTCTCACCGTCGGGTGTCAGCAGGATCACCGCTTTGCCTCCCTCGGTATCGACGACGTAGATGTCCAACGTCTCGGCGGCCGAGACCATGGAAGCCAACAGAAACGTAACCGCACAAACAAAGAGGGTTCTCATGGCATCTCCTTCCGGAATAGTCCAGACCTCAGAAGCAACCGTATGCCCATTCTTTCTGCCCGACTCGTGCTCAGGCAACCGAGCCCGTGCCGCCGGCCTCATCGGCCCGTTGACAGGTGCGCGATCACGGATCGGTAAACTGAAACGAATACACGTCGGCGTCGTGCAACTGGAATCGCAGACGGACCGGTTTGCCGGCGAGTGAGGACGTGTCGGAGTTCCCCTTCCAGGTAATTGTGCGATCGAGACTGTCGCCGAAAGTCTCGTCGCTTTCGGCGAGGGTGAACCCCGGCAGGGGCTTGCCGGCGGCGTCCGTAATCTCCACGTGCATCCGTCCGGCGGCGGACGTGGCGAAATTCAGCGACAGGCGCTTGCCGGCGAATTGGAGCGGTTTGGTGAGGAGTTCTCCGCCCTCCAGTGGAGCGCGCGCGGCAACGAAACCGTCGATCCTGAGCGTGTAGCGACGCATTTTCGTGATGCGCATCCAGTAGTCTTCCGGCAGAAACAGCGAAAACTCCTTGGGAGCGCCCGGGAGCTTGCTTTCGGTTTCAATCAGGCCGTGGGCCGGATAGCAATCGCCGTAGACCCAGGTTCCCGGCCGCTCGGGTCCGGTGCGCAGGAAGGCTTCCCCCCAGCGATGGAAGTGGAAACCGTCTCGGCTCGACATGAACAGCCCGTCGGTGATCGCCGTGCCGATCCGCTGCTCGCCGACCTTGGCGCGGAGTTCCCGATGCGTCAGATCCGGCAAAGCCCGCATACTCGGCGACCAGTTGCGTTCGACGTATCTGACCGGAAAGCCGAAGAACATATGCGGCGCGCGGTCATAACGGGCGATGCAATTGATATAAAACTGCTCGTTGGGGAGCGGGGGCGTCACGTCCAGGAGTTCGGGAGTCGTCCAGGTGGCGAAGTCATCGGAGATCGCCAGACGAATGTCACGCAGGCCATCGTGAAAGTCTCGGATGTAGGCCCGGTACTTTTTGATCTCCGGGTCCCAGAAGGCGACGTTCTGCGAATCAAACGCCCCCTTCGTGATGATCGGCTTGTCGCCGAGGCGCTTCCAATGAATGCCGTCGGGCGACTGCCAGGCGGCCAGTCCGCTTTTCGACCCGACCGCCTTGTAGCGGGCCTCGGGAAGACATTGCGGATTGGTGTCGATGAACGGCGTGAAGTTGTCGTCGATCTCCGTCACGCAGATGTTGTTCTTCTTGGATCCCTGAAACTCGAACAGCCCCAGGTCGGGCTTCGTCCAATGGATGCCGTCCGTGCTCTCGGCGTAGCAGATGAAGTAGGGGTGCGGCGGCGCCGGATCGTCGGGCTCGGACTTCCAGTGCGCCGCCAGGTACCACATGCGTAACTTGCCGCCGTCGGGGATGACGCGGAAGTAAATGCACGTGTTCCCTTCCCACGGCTGATCGCACACCAGGGCGATTTCCTGCGGTTGCGGATGCTGTAATTCGAGCCGGACGTTCTTCAGCGAATCGATCAGGAAGTCGTCCACGAACAGTTCCCGCCGCGAGCCGATATCGACGGGCTTCGTCGAAGAGGCGTCTTCTGCCCGCGAGTCAACGGGTCGCAGCAAACCCGCCGCCAGACAGACGACAAACAGGCCACACCGTAGGCTGCAAACTCGGTTCCGAATCATAAAGACCTCATCTTGTCAGTGTATTCGAGACGGTTCTGTTCTTGTTCATCACGGCTCTTCTCGGAATCAAACTGATAGGCATTCTAATCTCCCGCCGCCCCTGACTGCAACCGGCGGCCATCGACTGGCGACCGTCGGCCGCCCATTTTTCTGCCACTTCTTCCCCGCTTGGCCCCCCTCGCGGACCTAGGGGATGCGTCGCGGGCGGCGGGGGGCTAAAATGCCTGTCAGTGGCCCGCAGCCGTTGAGCGGCTGATGCGGCAACACATCGCGGCCTGGCGGGAATACCTGCCAGCGCGGACGTAGCCGGTTCACACGCGAGAATTTCGCCATGATCGCCAAGTACCATGTGCCGCTTCTGTTCTACCTGTTCCTGTACGCCGGCGACGTCACGGCACAATCGCCAATCGAGGCCCCTTCGGCGGAAATGGCCGCGGTTGGGAGCTGGGCGGATGTGGCGTTCGGCCAGCCGCTACTCATCCCCAGCGGGGAAGAGGCGAGGGACGGTCTGACGGTGCTCCGGCAGAGCCACAAAGTGCTCGTCAATCGCACCGCGTGGGATACGCCGCTCACGCTGGAGGACAGACAATTCGCGCATGGGATTTACATGGACGCGCCGGCCTCGCTCTTGGTGCGCCTGCCGCAACCGGCGGTGGAACTCACCGCGCAGGTCGGCATCGACAACAATCCCGATACCCGGGCCGCTCCCACCACGTCCTCGGCGCGTTTCCACGTGACGGTGGGGGACGACCGGGTGTTCTCCAGTCCCGTGCGAAAACTCCGCGACGCCGCCCTGGCGGTCCGCGTGCCCCTCGATGGCGTACGCCAGTTCATCCTGGAAACCGACGACGGTGGCGACGGTCGCAGCCACGATCAGTGCGTCTGGGCCGACGTGGCCGTCAAGTTGGCCGACGGCTCGACGCAGTTCCTCGACAGCCTGCCACTCGTGCCCAGACACGCCAACCGTTCCAACATCCCACTATCGTTTCTCTATGGCGGACAGCCGTCTGACGCGCTCCTCCCCGGTTGGGAGCGCGCTGAAAAGAGCGAATCCATTCGCGGCGGCGCGCGGCAGACGATCTCGTACCGCGATCCGAAGACGGGGCTTCTCGTGGAGATCGAGGTGATTCGCTACAGCGACGCGGCGGCGCTCGACTGGGTTTGTTGGTTGAGCAACACGGGTCCGAGCGACACGCCGATCCTCGAAGAACTGATGCCGTTGGATGCGCTGCTCCTGCCCGCGGATCCGGCGCGGGGTTCCCCGACGCTCCGCTGGTCCAACGGGGACGGCTGCACCGAGAGTTCGTTCCTGCCCCACGACGAACCGCTCGTTCCAGGAGCGCCTCGCGAGTTCGCCGCCACGTCGTCCGACACGACTTGCCTGCCTTTCTTCAACCTCCAGGCCGCGGATGCGGGATGGGTCATGGCGGTAGGCTGGACTGGGCGTTGGAAGGCCGGCTTCTTGCACGAGCCGTCGGGCGCGGTCCGAGTCTCGGCGGGAATGCAGGCGACGCGTTTTCGCCTGAAGCCGGGCGAGCGCGTGCGCACGCCGAGGATGGTGCTTCTCCGCTACGGCGGAGCACGGCTGATCGACGGTCACCACGCGTTCCGCCGCCTGATGCTGGCGCACTATGTCCCACAGGAGGGAGACCAGCCCGCGATGCCGCCCGTGGCGACGAATACCGTCGCCGGGTTGTGGCTCCGTTCGTCCCGCACCAAGCAGCCGCTGGGGTTGCTGAACGAAGCGAGCGAGCTGGCGACGATTTCGCGGGCCGCGGCGATGGGCTGCGAGGCCTATTGGATGGACGCCTATTGGTTCCCGCAGCCGTGGTACCAGGGCAATATCGGCAACTGGTATCCGCGCCCGGACGATTTTCCCCACGGGCTGCGCGGGCTGGGCGACGCCGCCCATCAGCACGGGCTCAAGTTCGTGCTGTGGTTCGCTCCGCTGCACGTGAATCCGGGGACGCTGTGGGCCCGGGAGTATCCGCAATTCGTACACGGCGGCGGAGAAAATCGCGGCGGGGTGTGGAAGTTGGGCGACCCCGCCGCCCGCGAGTCGCTCGTCGGCTGGCTCTCCGACCGCCGCCGCCAATGGGCCTTCGACGTGTACCGGGAGGATTTCGGCACGGGCTTGCCCCCCGAGGAAGGCGACGACCGGATCGGCGTTGCCGAAATGAAGCACATTGACGGGTTCTACGAGTTCTGGTCCGAGTTGAAGCGGCGCAATCCGGGCCTGTTGATCGACAACTGCTCGGGCGGCGGGCGGCGAATCGATATCGAGACCGCGCGCCTGGCCTATTGCCTCTGGCGGAGCGATTTCAACGATGTGGGCGAAGGCCTGAAGGACCAGCCCCATTGGCCCCGGATGGGGCGGGCCGATCAAGTGATGGTCACGGGGCTCTCGCTCTACTACCCGTTACACGCGGGCCCGGTGTGGGACATGCGGCCCTACAGTTTCCGCAGCGCGATGAGCCCGGGCATCGTCATCTACACCGACACCGAAAGCCGGGAGTTCTCCGCCGAGTTGGCCCGCCAAGGGATCGCCGAGCTCAAGATGCTTCGGCCGCTCTTTCTGGGCGACCTGTACCCGCTGCTGCCGCTCACCACGAGCCAGGCCGACTGGTACGCGTATCAGCTCGATCGGCCCGACCTGGGCCAAGGATGCGTGCTCGTGTTTCGCCGTCCGGAAAGCCCGGATGCGGCGCGTGAGATCTGCCTGGAGAACCTCGACCCGCAGGCGCGGTACGCGGTGAGCATCACGGGGGAAACGTACCAGCACGCCGAGCCCATCATCATGAGCGGACGCGAACTGGCGCGACGCAAGCTCCAGATCGATACCCGGCCCGGCTCCGCGCTACTGCAATACCGGAAGGATCGCTAGTTCTACAACATCATTTTGCTATTGGAGGTTTTCGCGGTTTGAGGCATACAGGAGGGATGGTGAATCGAACTGGCCGGTTCGGCGTGTCATGGAAGTCTTTTGGAGGACTTTATCATGGATACGGTCGAACTGCGCG
>JAPLNP010000073.1 GCA_026401055.1 Planctomycetia bacterium | reverse complement strand
TTGCATTGCCACCGCCGTCTGCGATACGATCTGCATTGGGAAGCTCCTTCTTCCAGCCGTGTTTTGTTCCAAACAGTGCTGGTTTAAGGACTTCCCGCTTTTATTGGAAGATCAAATACCTTAACTTCGTGCGTATGGGGTCGATCGCGGCGAGGCCCGCCAGAATCCTCCCCGGCTTGGAGAGCCGCATCATCTCGCCAGTGCGAGGACGAGCAGAAAGCCTACCCAGAGGGCGAGCACCGTGGCCGCCGCAATCAGCAGGGCCTTGCCGGGAAGGGGGCGAGGGCAACGGGCTGGAGACACCCCGGCAACACCGGCGGCGATTCCCCCCGTTTCCGCCTGTCCGCGTCTCGGCCGCCGCGTGCGACGACTCATGGCTTCTTTCGCGAGGGGTGGCGGATCTTGAAATCCTGGCGGAAGGCGGTCTCGAAGTCGTAAACGTCCGCGAAATCCTCGCGGCTGTCCTCCGGAGTCTTCCGCATCTGGCCGATCCGGATCAGGTTGAAGACGATCTCCCCGAAATCGCCCGTCCCGCGAACCCCCCAGTTCGCCAAAACGTCCTTGGCCATGTAACCGAACTGGTCCACGGCGAACGCGCGAATCGCCTCGCACAACTGCTGGCCGGTGACGTGCCGCTCGGGCGTCGACTCCTCGCTTTCCGATCCGCCGGGAACCTCCGTTCCCATCTCCAACACGTTCTGCGCATAGTTGAGCGCCTCGAAGACGAACACGTACGCGTCAAACGTGTAGCGAGGGTCTTCCTTGAGAAGTTCGACGATCGGATGGGACGGGTCGAGCATGGCGTCTGGGCTGTCCGGCGGCGCGAAGTCCGATGGAGTCGTCAGTTTCCCGTGTTTGCATGGTTCCGGACCGACTCGGTTGCCGGGGCCGGCGTTTCCTCGGACGGCGTCGAGACGTCCGCGACGTCAACCAACTTGCGGACGCGATCCGCCGTCTCCACGAGCAGTTGGCCGGCCAGGATCTCCTGGCCGATTACGCGCGCCAGACCACCGGGCGTCATCACTTGAGTCCCGATCGGCGGCAATTCCTTCTGCAATTGCTCGTAAACGTCGTACTCGTACCGCAGGCAGCACTTCAACCGGCCACACCGGCCGGAGATCTTGGCCGGATCCAACGTGGCCTTCTGAAGCTTGGCCATCTTCATCGAAACCGGCGGCATCCGGATCAGGTGGCTGTTGCAGCAGACCGGCTTGCCGCAGTCCCCGTAGTCGGCCATCAGCTTCGCCTCGTCGCGGACGCCAATCTGACGCATCTCGATCCGCGTCTGGAACTCGCCGGCCAGCAAGCGGACCAACTCGCGGAAATCCACCCGGCCGTCCGCCAGGTAGTACACCACGATCCGCTCGCCGCCGAATAGATGCTCGATGTCGACCAGTTGCATCGCCAAGCCGAGCTTGTCAATGCACTGTCGGCAGGTGGCGAACTGCTCGTGTTGGCCTTCGTGAATCCGGGCGATTTCCCGGGCGTCGTCGGCCGTCATGGCACGGAGGATCTGGCCGTCGGCGGCGTTCTTCAGCGGGGCGGCCGTCTCCGTGGCGGCCTCGCCCAAGACCTCGCCCGCCTCCAAACCGCGATCGGTCCGGGCGATCACCGCCGCGCCGCGCTCGTAGCGCTGCTCGCCGGAGGCTTCGAAGGCCCCCAGTAGTCGCATCGCACCGTATCGGACGAGATACTTGGCCATGGATTGGACGGCGTTGCGGCCCGGTTGCCGCGGGTCGGTGAGGAAGAGGTCAGTTCGAGAATCGGCCCCGGCAGCGAACGCCGGATCGGGACAGGTCCTTACTGCGTAAGTATACTGTTGGGAACGCCTTTACGGAAGGGGCTCATGCTGGTGACCGCCGACCAGGCGTTTGACCGCGCGATGAACGAGCGTTCTTCAGCCTCCAGCTCGCCGAACTGGGCATCCCGCACCGCCAAAAGCCCCTCCACGGAACCCATTCGCTCGACGTGGTCCGCGAGGCGCTGCCGCTGGTTATCGAGCACACCCGGGAGGCCTTCCGAGCAACACCGACCGGACGAGTGCGGCTGCGGCGGCCGTGCGCCCAGGCCGAAGCATCACTGCCAGACAGAGGTATGTCCGTCCCCCATGGCACCACTATTAGGTCGACATGATGACACAAAAGGGTCGACAATAATGCTACCGCCGGGTAGAATCTCGGCCGGTGAGTTGCCTTTTCGCTGCGGTGCGCGGCGCGAGGCCGCAAGAAAGTCGCTTTTTCGTTGTGTTTTTCCCTTGTTCGTGGTGTACTTAAAGCAGGGAGTCTGACAATGAGCAAGTTGTTTTGTCGAAGTCGCCGACCGGGCTGTTACCTACCCCCCCCATAACTAGCCGACCGGGGCAACGCCGGCTGAGGCTGGAGGTCCTCGAACAACGCCGGTTGCTGGCCTTCACCGTTTCGTCCGGCGCTGACGATGGCCTAGACACGCTCCGCTGGGCGATCGAACAGGCGAATGACAACCCCGGCTACGATGAGATTAAAATCGCGTACACCGTCTCGACGATCACGATCACGAGTGAGCAACTGCCCGCGATCGAGGAGGGCGTCTCGATCGCGTATCTCGGCGCCGGCCGGGTCATCGTCGATGGGCAGGCGTTTGCTTCCACGCCCGATGTCCACGGTCTGGAGATCGCGATCGATTCGGAGAGCTACCGCGACGTCGACATCGCCGACCTGCACCTCCGCAACTTCACGGGCTCGGGCATTCTCGTCAGCGCGGACCTCGACGATCTGACCATAGCGAATTGCACGATCGACCACAACGGTCTTTACACGTCTAGCGGGAACTACGACGGCATTCGAATCTTGGCAGGCGTCGATGCTGGAGGCATCCTAATCCAGGGGAGCGAGATCATCAGCAACGGCAACGGCAACGGCTACTACGTTCTGGGCCATGGCGTCGCGATGCTTGGGCACGCGGATATCTCGGTGGAAAACTCGTACATCGGCACGAACGCGGGTGCGGCTACGGGTCTGGGAAACAAGCAATCCGGAATCTACTGCGCCGGCACCGGCAGTCTGACGGTCTCCGGCTGCACCATCTGCGGCAATGGTGAAGACGGCATCAACGTCCAGGGACCCGGGGACGACTCGCTCGCGATTCAGATTGATTGCAACAACATCGGCGTGGCAATCGACGAGAGTCAGGAGCCCGTCGCCATCCCCAATGACCGTGCCGGAATCCACTTGTTGGATTGCGACGGCATCCTCGATGTGGGAGACAACGACAACGTGGCTGTCAACCTCCTGGGCAACACCGTCGCCAATAACGTATTGAGCGGCATCCTGCTGCAACACTGCCGGTACGTGAAGATCGGAACGTATGCTGGGACGCCAGAACGACACACCGAGGTGTCCGCCAATGGCGACGGAACCGTGGATTTTGGTTACGGAATCCAAATACGGGACTGGGGGGTTTCGGCGACCATCGCGTATACGGAGTATGTGAAGATCGACGGCTGCGCCATCTTCGACAACCACGAAGAAGGTATCCAGATTATCGCCGTGGACTGGTCGCCCCCGGTCACACACGTGACGATCAGCGGCAACACGATCTCGGGCAACGGAGGCGAGGGCGTTTGCCTGTTTGGAGGCGGCGTCGAATACGTCGACGTGATCCAGAACGCCTTTAGCAACAACATGCAGACTCGTTGGAGCGGCGAAATCGCGACCTGGTACGGCACATACGACAAACACTGCAGGTTCTCTCAAAATGACTTCACCGTCCTGA
>JAPLNP010000352.1 GCA_026401055.1 Planctomycetia bacterium | reverse complement strand
GTGTACATCCAGACCGACATACAGTACGCTTGCCATTGGACCAGTCCTCCCGTTGTGGCTCTGTCTGAAAGGGTTAACGCAATCCTTCCAGCATAACCCACGCTAGACGTGAGTGACTGGTCCAACCATTTTGTCTACAGTGGTATTTTGCCCGCGCACGGCCCCCCCAGGCTGCTGCCGTTCCCCCACAACGAGCGGGGTGTCTATGGGGCATCGCGCACCCCTTGCGTCAGACCGTGTCCACCTGCCGGGATTGGTCGATTTGTCCGGCGTCGAGTGGCCCCCGCCTTGACACCCCAGCGTCGGGCCGGTATCTTTACCAGATTACGTGTTTCACTAAGTTGTGCACACGACGAAGTTTCGGGCATCCCAGCGCCCTGTTTTTTTGGGCAGGGGGTGGCTAGAGGCGGGGGTGTATTCAATCGATGAATCCAAATGAAGTCTTGCGAATCGTGGATGCGATCCACCGCGACAAGAACATCGATAAGGCAATCGTCTTCGATGGCATTGAAGCCGCGCTGATCTCCGCCGCCAAGAAACACTACGGCGAGGAGGAAGAGATCATCATCGAGGTGAATCGCGAGACCGGCGAGATCACCGGGCATCACAACGGCACGACCCTGACGCCGGAGGACATCGCCGAGCGGATCGGCGCCCAGACCGCCAAGCAGGTCATGATCCAGAAGATCCGCGAGGCGGAACGCGACGCCCTGTTCGACGAGTACTCGGAACTGATGGACCAGTTGGTCACCGGCGTCATCCAACGCTATGAGGGTGGAGCCGCCACCGTCTCGCTGGGGAACGTCGAGGCCATCCTACCCCGCGGCGAACAAATCCCCGGCGAGACTCATCACGCCAACGAGCGTGTCCGGGCGGTGGTTTGCGACGTTCGCAAGGTCGGCAGCCGCGTGAAAGTCATCCTCAGCCGCACACGGCACCATCTGGTTACCCGCCTGTTCGAACAGGAAATCCCCGAAATCGCCGACGGGGTGATTCAGATCAAGGCCATCGCGCGAGAGCCGGGCTACCGGACCAAGGTGGCCGTGGCCAGCAGCGATCAGCGCGTCGACTGCGTCGGCGCGTGCGTGGGCGTCCGTGGAAACCGAATCAAAAACGTCGTCGAGGAATTGGCCGGCGAGCGGATCGACATCGTCCGTTACAGCGACGACATGCAGATGCTGATCCCCAACGCGCTGCAGCCGGCCGAGGTCGAGGAAGTGATCCTCTGCCAGATGTTCGGCCGCGCGATCGTGCTCGTGCGCGAGGACCAGCTCTCGCTGGCCATCGGACGCCGCGGACAAAACGTGCGGCTGGCCAGCAAGCTCTGTGTCTGGGACATCGAACTGATGACCCGGGAGGAGTTGGACGAGCAGATCGAGCAGGCGGTGGCCGGTTTTGGCGTGTTGGACGGGATGGACGACGAGTTGGCCGAGAGACTCGTCGGCGAAGGATTCCTCTCGTACGACGACCTGTCGGTGATCGAGCCCGACGTCCTCATGGAAATGGGGGGGCTGACGGCGGAGCAGGCGGACCATATCGTCGGCCAGGCGGAGACCAAGGCCCTGGAGGCGGAAGAGGCCGCCGCCGACCAGCGTCGCCGCCAACGGGAACAGGAACGCCGCGAGGTCGCGATGGCCCAGGCCGAGGAGGCCGAGGCGAAGGCCAATGCCGCTCGGGATGCCGCGCTGGCGGCCGAAACCGGCTCCGACGCCGGTGCCGCGGTGGCCGCCGAGACGGAAATTGCCGCGCCGGACGAGGCCGCCGTGGAACCTGCTGTGAGCGATGAGATACCGGGTCCCCAGGAGGACGTTGTGACCGAAGAGGCCGCCGCCGCGGCCGACCAAGTCCCGGAGGAGCAACCCCCGGACGAGCACGTTCCAGACGAACAAGTCCTCGAGGAGCGGCTTTCCGAGGAGCAAGCCCCCGAGGAGACGAAGTCGCCGGAGGAACCCGCCTAGTGGGGCGGCGGCGGCCCGGCGCCGGATTTGGTACAGTTCAGCATTGACGGATGGGTTCGGCCCGCGGTGGCGGCCAGCCCGGGTTCTCAACTCCAGAAGCGACGTTGGGTAGGGAGAACTGCCTATGTGACGGAAGCGTTTTGGGATTGTGCCGATCTGGTGGGCAACGTCCTCGCCCGGGTCGGGACTGGAAAGGGAGAGTCAGGTTGCCAGTTCGCATCTACGCGTTAGCCAAGCAACTGAAGCTTGATAGCAAGACGATGGTGGACATCTGCACGCAAGCGGGTGTCGGTGGGAAGGGGTCTGCGCTGGCCAGCTTGACCGATGAAGAGGTCGACAAGGTCCAGTCCTATCTCAGCGCCGGCGGCGTCAAAGCGGCGGCCAAGGCCGGTTCTGCCTCGCCTCTTGCACCGCAACGGCCCAGAGTCATGCCGTCGGGACCCGGAGAGACGCTCCGGCGCGAAGATTACCTTGGTCCTGGCGGCACGATCGCGGGCAAGATACCGGTGTTGCCCGGCAGGCCGTCGCCGCCGAAGACTCCCAAGCCGGAACCCGCGCCGGAAGTCCACGAGATTGCTCCGGCGCCGCCCGCGCCCCCGGAACCGCAGAAGCCCGCGCCGCCGGACGAGGACTTGGCGCCGCTGCCCGAGCGACCGAAGATCGTGCCGGCGAAGCCGAAGGCGCCGCCGCTGAAGAGGCCGCGGACCGGCGCGCCGGAGCGGACCAGCCCGACGATCAAACTGGCTCCCTTGCCGGCGGGCCAGTTGCCGATCCCCAAGCCGCGGGAGCCCGCCGCGCAGAAGCCGGACATCAGGCTCCCACCGGACGCGATTCGGGCGGGCCGACTGGGGGAGAAACCGCTTTCCAAACACATCGAGAAGCACGAGAAGAAACGCAAAGAGGCGGCGAAGAAGCCTTCGGCCAAGCCGGGCGAGAAGAAAGGGCTGGACGAGGCGATTCCAGGCTCGTCCCTATCGGCCGAGCGAGCCCGACGCGGGGCCCGGGCGCCGGCGAAAGACCCGGATGCCGCGACCCTGGGCGGTCGCGAGCAGCGTCAACTCAAACGAAAGCGATCCTCGACCCGGCGACGCAAGAGCGGCGACGCGGAGGAAGGCCGGAGTTCGCGCCAGGCCTTCCGCCGGATCCGCCGGACCGGAACGAACACCGCCGCGCCGCGAAAGAACAACGTCGTCATGGAACTGCCCTGCACCGTCCGAACCTTTTCCGAGGCGATCGGCGTGTCGGCGAGCCGGGTTCTGGCCAAACTCCTCACCCTCGGCGCCGTCACGGGCCTGAACATCAACGCCGAGTTGGATCCCGAAATGGCCGAGCTTCTGGCCACGGAACTCGGCGTCGAAGTCGATTTCCGCCGCCACGTCGAACTCGAAGAGCAACTCCTGCCCGAACTGGAACACGAAGAAGAGGACCCCTCGCTGCTCGTGCCCCGCCCGCCGGTCATCACCTTCCTCGGACACGTCGACCACGGCAAGACCTCGCTCTTGGACCGGATCATCGGGATCGACGTCGTCTCGGGCGAAAAGGGCGGAATCACGCAGCACATCCGCGCCTACCGGATCGAGAAGGACGGGCGTGTGATCGCCTTCGTCGACACGCCCGGTCACGAAGCGTTCACCGCGATGCGCGCCCGCGGCGCCAACGTCACCGACATCGCCGTGTTGGTCGTGGCGGCCGACGACGGCGTCATGCCGCAGACCGAGGAAGCCATCAGCCACGCCCGCGCCGCCGGAGTCCCCATCGTCGTGGCGATGAACAAGATCGACCTGCCGGGCGTCAACGTCGAGCGAGTCTACTCGCAGTTGGCCGAGAACAGCTTGCTGCCCAGCCAGTGGAGCGGCGACACCGAGGTGATCGCGACCAGCGCCGTCACCGGCCAAGGCGTGGACGAACTGCTCGACACCCTGCTGACCGTGGCCGAGCTGCACGAGTACAAGGCCAATCCCGATCGCCCGGCCTTCGGCACCTGCCTGGAAGCCGAGCTGCACGAAGGACGCGGCGTGGTCGCCAAGTTCCTCGTCGAGAAGGGAACCCTTCACGTCGGCGACGTCGTGGTCTGCGGCTCGTCGTACGGCCGGGTGAAGGCGATGTACGACACGCTCAACGGGCGAAAGAAACACGAAAAGGCCGGCCCGTCCACTCCGGTCAACCTGACCGGCCTGAACGCGCCGCCCGGCGCCGGCGACCGGTTCCACGTCGTTCCCGAGATCACCCAGGCACGCGAAATCGCCGAACACCGCGCCGAACTCGCCCGGCAAGAGACGCTCTCCGGCGGTCGCGTCCACGTGACGTTGGAGAACCTCTTCGAGCGGCTCGGCGAGCGCGAAGACGTGCAGATGCTCAACATCATCCTCCGGGCGGACGTCCGCGGCTCGATCGAGGCCATCCGCAAGGAGTTGACCAAGCTGGAACATCCCGAGGTCCAGATCCGGATCCTGCAAGCCACGGTGGGCGGCATCACCGAGGCCGACGTCCACCTGGCCGACGCCTCCGATGCCGTGATCATCGGCTTCAGCGTCGTGCCCGACGAAGGCGCCCGCCAGTTGGCCGAACAACGCGGAGTGCAGATCCGCCGGTACGACATCATTTATCAGATTACCGACGATCTGCGCGCGGCCCTGGAGGGCATGCTCAAGCCGGAGAAGCGCGAGGCCGAACTCGGCCGCGCCCTGGTCCAACGCACGTTCCAGATAAGCCGGCTGGGGACGATCGCCGGTTGCCGCGTTCTGGCGGGCACCATCGAGCGCGACGCCCGGGTCCGCGTGATCCGCGAGAGCCGCATCATCGGCGACTACCCGCTGGAATCCCTCCGCCGCGAAAAAGACGACGCTCGCGAAATCCGCGAAGGCCTCGAGTGCGGCATGAAACTGCGTGGATTCAACGACCTCAAGGAAGGAGATATTCTCGAAGCGTATAAGATCGAGGAAATCGCCCGAACGTTCTGACGCCCCGGAAAACGGAAAGCGGGAAGCCGCGTCCGCCGCGGGATTCCGCCTGGTCGCCATCAAGTGACCCCGCCGACGCAGTTGGCGGGCGTTTGCACCAAGCCCCAAAACCCCAGTCCCCAATCCCTACTCATGCCTTCGCGACGCGTCCAAAAAGCCGCCGAAGCGGTTCGTGAAGTCGTCAGTTGGGCGATCCTGACCGAACTGAACGACCCCCGAGTGCGCGACGTGACGGTCACCTACGTGGAGATGTCCGGCGACCTTCGCCAGGCCAAGGTCTACGTGTCCATCATGGGCGACGACACCAAGCAGAATCTGAGCCTGCAGGGCTTGCGCCATGCGGCCGGCTTCCTCCAGTCCAGACTGGCGGATCGGATCGACTCGCGATACACCCCGCGGATCGAGTTCGTGCTGGACCTCGGCGTGAAAAGATCCATCGAAGTCTCCCGTATCCTCAAGGAGGTCCTACCCAAGCCGGAGCCGCAGCCCGACGACCTCGACGATTTCGACGACCTCGACGACCTCGACGACACCGGCGAGCTTGAGGAAAGCGAGCTTGAGGAATCGGAGGACCTCGACGGGCCCAACCCGGCGGACGAGGTCGGCCCAGAAGTGAATTTGGCCGGCGAGCCGCCCGGGCCGGAAGCAAGGGAACCGACCTCCTGAGCCAGCGAGGCGTGGGGCAACCGGCCGTCGGGCGACAACCGAGCCGGGCTCGACCCCGCGCGTGAAGAACACCGATTAGACCGGCGAACGATCCCATGGCACCTTCCAGCCGCTCCGCGCAGTTCACGAAACTCCACAAGATCCTCAAGAAGCACTACCGGCCGGTGGCCGTCGACCCCGAGCGGCCCGTGCTGGAGCATCTCCTGTTCGCGTGTTGCCTCGAGAACGCGCGCCACGCGGCCGCGGAAGAGGCCTTCGCCGCGATGGTCGAGGCGTTTTTCGACTGGAACGAGATTCGGGTCAGTTCGGTGCGGGAGTTGGCCGAGGTGATGGCCCGGTTGCCCGATCCGCCCGCCGCCGCCAGCCGGCTCAAACGCGTCCTGCAGCACGTTTTCGAGGAAAGCTACTCGTTCGACCTGGAGGATCTTCGCAAGAAGAATCTGGGGCCGGCCATCGACGCGCTCAAGAAGATCGACGGCACGACCCCCTTTTCGGTGGCGTATGTCGTTCAAGCGACGCTGGGAGGCCATGCCATCCCCCTGGACGCCGGCAGCCTCGAAGTCATGCGGATCCTCGGCGTCGCC
>JAPLNP010000415.1 GCA_026401055.1 Planctomycetia bacterium | reverse complement strand
GCCGAGCAGTTGGGCATCGAGTTGCTGTTCTTGCCATCGTACTCCCCCAACCTGAACCTGATCGAGCGGTTGTGGAAGTTCGTGAAGAAGAAAGCGTTGCGCGGACGCTACTACGCCACGTTCGCGGAATTCCGTGCCGCGTGACGATTGTCTCTCCCGGATCGGCAACATGCATCGCCCCGACCTCAAAACGCTGATGACCCACAAATTTCAGACCTTTGAGAATGTTCCACTCCTCGCCGGTTAACGTATAAGATGACCTGACCGAAAGCCTCCCTGTAGCGTTTCCAGGGCACCGCCGGGGGTTTGAGCCGTACTCTCCGAAGCGTGACGATACGCGGTTCCCTTCTCGGTGACCGCCATCCTTCTGGCGTGGGCTTCCCATTCATCGTCGTCGCGACTGTATCGAAAAACGACCGAATCCTGAGACAACGCTCCTGAGGGTGGTCAGGATTGTTGTCGGTCCGTGGAACACAGCCTTCGGCAATCAGCCAATGCCGCGGCCGTCGTGGTTTTGGCCGTGCCACCCGCCGGATTGCCGAGCCCATCGGACTGGGGTACACTGAGGGTCCTGCCCTGTTCCCTCCCCGTTTCCCCCCGGAATGCAAAGGAGCCGACCATGTTCTCCCGCTCGCTGTTGGCGGCGATTGCCGCGACCCTCGTTCTCTTCTCGGCCGCAACCGTCCCGGCCGACGAACCCACGGCCGCCGAGTTCTACGTCGCGCCGGGCGGCAACGACGCCTGGTCGGGACGCCTGGCCGAGCCCAAGCCCGACGGCACCGACGGGCCGCTGGCCACACTCGCCCGGGCACGCGATCTGGTGGCCCAGGCGAAGCCCCCCAAGCCGGTCCGCGTCCTCGTGCGCGGCGGAACGTACCGGCTCGATAAGCCGATCGTCTTCACGGCCGCAAACTCCGGCACGAAGGACGCACCGATCACCTACGCCGCCTACCCGGGCGAGAAGCCGATCCTGAGCGGCGGCGTGCCGATCACCGGCTGGAAGAAGGCCGACGGGCCGCTTTGGACCACGGTCGTCCCGGACGTGAAGGAGGGCAAGTGGTACTTCCGCCAACTGTTCGTCGGCGGACGGCGAGCCACCCCCGCCCGAACGCCCAACGAGGGATACCTTCGTTCCGGCGGCCCGGGCGTGCCCTACGAAAACCCCGATGCCGCCCAGCGCGACCCGAAGACCAAGACGTCGATCCTCTATCAGAACGAGGACATCAAGCCGTGGACGAACCTCGACGACGCGGTCGTGGTCGTCTATCACTCCTGGACGACGTCGCGACACGTGATCAAGTCGATCGACGCCGAGAAGCGGCTGGTCGAGTTCACCGCCCCCAGTGGCTGGCCGATGGGCTACTGGGAGAAGAATCAGCGGTACTACGTCGAGTTCGTTCGCGAGGCGCTCGACGCGCCGGGCGAATGGTACCTCGACCGCGCGACCGGCGTGCTCACCTACTATCCTCGGCCCGGCGAAGACATGACCCAGGTCGAGGCCATCGCCCCGCTGCCCCAGGAATTGCTCGTGCTGGAGGGCGATGCGGCCGTCGGCAAGCCGGTCGAGCACCTGCGGTTCGAGGGCTTGTCGTTTCAGTACACCGATTGGGTGATGCCCCGGGCGGAGATGGTCGACGGCCAGGCGAACGCCGATCTGCGGACGGCCGCGGTTCGGGCCGTCGGAGCGAGAGACTGCGTGTTTGACCGTTGCGAGATCGCGCACACGGGCGGATACGGTCTCTGGCTCCAAAACGGCTCGAAGGACAACCGCGTCGCGCAGTGCCACCTGCGGGACCTCGGCGCCGGCGGTGTCCGGCTGGGCGAAGGGGCGCTGCCCGAGCAGGAGCCGCTCCAGGCCGAACGCAACGAAGTCCACAACTGCTTCATCCACGACGGCGGGAACGTCTATCGCGCGGGCATCGGCGTCTGGATCGGCCGCAGTTCTCACAATCGGGTTCACCACAACGAGATTTGCGACTTCCTCTACAGCGGCGTGTCGGTCGGATGGAGTTGGGGATACGCCCCGAGTTCCGCCCATCATAATCTGATCGAGTTCAACCACATCCACCACCTCGGCCGCGGAGAGCTGAGCGACATGGGCGGGATCTATCACCTCGGCGTCGCGCCGGGCACCGCGCTGCGTGGCAACCTGATCCACGACGTCTGGAGTTACAGCTACTGCGGCTGGGGGCTGTACACCGACGAGGGCAGTACCGGCGTCTTGATCGAGAACAATGTCGTCTACCGCGTCAAGGACGGCTCGTTCCACCAGCACTACGGCCGCGAGAACACCGTGCGCAACAACGTCCTGGCCCTGTCCGCCACCGTGGGTCAGATCATTCGTAGCCGCGAAGAGGAGCACAGTTCGTTCACGCTCGAAAGCAACATCGTCTTCGGCGAGGGGACGCCGCCGCTGGGCGGCAATTGGGGCAACGGCCATTACACCCTGCGGCGGAACCTCTACTGGAACACCGACCCGGCCACGCTGGTATTCCCCGGCAAGCTGACGCTGGCCGAATGGCAGGCCAAGGGCCACGACGCCGAGAGCGTGGCCGCCGACCCAAAATTCGTCGACGCGGCGAAGTTCGACTTCCGCCTGCAAGCGGACTCGCCGGCGTTGGCGTTGGGCTTCAAGCCGATCGACATGAGCACCGTCGGCCTGGTCGGCCCGGCCCAGTGGACCGATCTGCCCAAGCAGGTCGTGCGTCCCGAGACGAAAACACCTCCAGGTGGCACGCTACGCCGTTAACCCAACTTCGCCAGTTGTTGACGTAAGTCGTTGCGCCACAAGGGTCGGGTCTTGAAAGTCTTCACTACACACCCTCCATTGGACGGATGGCGGGAAGGTTCAGCCGCAGGCGGGCAAGCAGGATGGCTTGGTGGTCGGTGGGCTGGGTGATGCAGCGGCGACGGATCTCTGTGCCTGGGCGTGTCGGGAGAACCACGTCGACCAACTGAATCCGGCCGAGTTCCTCGAAACCCCGCCGCGGTTCATGGCCCAGCCCGGCCTGTTGGCACATCTGGCCGAGCGTCTTCCAGAGCACGTAGGCCAGAAAGCAAACGAGGATGTGGGCCAGGACGCGATTCTCCTTCTGGTGCCAGTCTTAGGCAAGCAGGTCCCGCTCGAACTGCCGGAGCATCCTCTTGGGCGTCCCGACGATGTAACGCCGCCCGCTTCGCTTCAGAAAGGCGATGTTTTCCGCCGAGA
>JAPLNP010000311.1 GCA_026401055.1 Planctomycetia bacterium | reverse complement strand
ATTCTGACAACAGAACCGCGATAGATCGTCCATGACCAGTCCTCCATGACATAACCTCCTGACTGTCAACCAGTTACGACCAAAGCAAATCTATAGCACAATACCCCGTTTCGATGCAATACGAAGAGGACACAAGGGAAGATTCCTGAAGCGATAAAACTGATGGTGGGACTCGCTGCGCTCGGCCGACCCTACACGCTTGGCCCGTCCTACAGACCCAGGACGTCGTTGATCGCGTAGAGCCCGGCGGGCTTGCCGACGAGGAACTTGGCGGCGGCCAACGCGCCGACGGCGTAGCAGTCGCGACTGGTCGCCCGAACCGTCACCTCGACCGTCTCGCCCATCATGCCGAAGAGGATGGTGTGCTCGCCGGGATGGTCGCCGGCGCGGAGGGCGTGGTAGCCGATTTCGCCGTGGGGCCGCGCGCCGGGCCGTCCCTGGCGCCCGTGGCGATGCTCGCTTTGGCCCATCACCTCCGCGATCGTCCGGCCGAACTTCAAGGCCGTGCCGCTGGGCGCGTCCTCCTTGAATCGGTGATGCCACTCGATGATCTCGACGTCGGCGTCCCGGTCCCTTAGGGCCCGGGCGGCGACCTCGCAGAGCTTCATGCCCAGGTTCACGGCGAGGCTCATGTTGGGCGACCACAGGACGGGGATCGTCCGGGCGGCGTCGTGGATGGCGGCGATTTGCGCGTCGCCAAGCCCCGTGGTGGCGACGACCAGCGGGAGTTTTTTTTCGACGCAGACGGGCACGATGGCGGCGGCGCCGGCGGGGACCGAGAAGTCGATCACGACGTCGGCGTCGACCTCGAGCGTCGCGGCCAGCGACACGCCCAGCGATCCGGCGCCGGCGATCGCTCCGGCGTCTTCTCCGAGGCGTGGATGGCCGGGGACATCCAACGCGGCGACGAGCTTCAGTTCGGCGTCCTCGGCGGCCAGGGCCACGAGCCGCCGTCCCATGCGACCGGCCGCGCCGTGGATCACCAGACGAATGGGCTCCATCGTGGATTCCTCGTCAACTGTAGAGTCGAATGGCCTTGATGATTTCGTCGCGGTCGTTGGCCACGGCGACGGCGCGATTGGCGAACTCGGCCCGGCGGACGCCGCGGCTGCCGAGGACCTCGTTGAAATGCTGCTGATCGGTGCTGTGATAGGCCATGGTGGCCTTGGGATCCTTGAGCTGGTGGCCGGTGAGGATGCAGACGACTCGTTCGTCGGGCGAGATCACGCCTTCGCTGACGAGCTGTTTCGCGCCGGCGACGCTGGCGGCGCTGGCCGGCTCGCAGCCCATGCCGCCGGCGCCGACCTGGGCCTTGGCGTCGAGGATGTCCTGGTCGCTGGCGTGCCGCACCGCGCCGCCCATCCATTCCAGCGCCCGGAGGCATTTCGTGAGGTTCACCGGCCGATTGATTTCGATGGCGCTGGCGATGGTCGACGCGCGGCGGCCGGTCTCGTCCATCTCCCGGCTGTAGGCGTCGATCGCCGCGGCGTCGGGCTTGCCCCGGTTCCACCGCAGGCCGCGGCGTTCATAGAGTTCGTAGAGCGTGTCGGCGCCGCTGGCGTTGACGACGGCCAGTCGCGGCATCCGGTCGATCAGCCCCAGCTCGCGAAGCTCGAAGAACGCCTTGCCGAACGCGCTGGAGTTGCCGAGGTTTCCGCCGGGCACGACGATCCAGTCGGGCACTTCCCAGCGGAGCGCTTCGAGCACGCGGAACATGATCGTCTTCTGGCCTTCCAGGCGGAAGGGGTTGACGCTGTTGACCAGGTAGATGCCCAGTTGGGCGGACACTTCCTGTACGCGAGCCATCGCGTCGTCGAAGTCGCCGGCGATCTGCACGGTCAGCGCGCCGTAGTCGAGCGCCTGCGAGAGTTTCCCGAAGGCGATCTTTCCGGAACCGACGAAGATCACCGCCTTCATCAGACCCGTGACCGAACAGTACAACGCCAGCGAGGCGCTGGTGTTGCCGGTCGAGGCGCACGCGGCGCGGGTGGCGCCGACCGTTCGGGCGTGGGTGAAGGCGGCCGCCATGCCGTTGTCCTTGAAGCTGCCCGAGGGATTCATCCCTTCGTACTCCAGCAACAACCGTCCGGGCTTCATGCCGACGTAGCGGCCGACCGCGTCCGAGGCGTGCAGCAACGTCTGGCCTTCGCCCACCGTGACGCACTGGTCGACCGGGGCGAACGGCAGCAGGTCGTGGAAGCGCCAAACGCCGCTCGCGCAGTGGGGAAGGTCGCGGCGGGCCCACTTCTTTTCGATCTCGGCCAGGCTGCCTGGCACGGGCAGCCGATCCCAGTCGTAGCGGACGTCCAACAGACCGCCGCAGTCCCGGCACGCGACCAGGGCCTGATCGACCGAATAGGTGGTGCCGCAGGCCGGCGAGATGCACTGTTGATAGCAGACGTCGGCGGGGGTGATGGTCGTCATTCCTTGCGCAAAGGGGGGAGATTTCACGCGTCATCCATTGGGGTTCGACTTTCGGGCCGGCAAGTACCCCTCGCGTGGGTGCGTATTCAGGGAAGCCCGCGGGGCTCCTGCTAATAGTGTAGGTTAGCGGCCGAATCGTATCAAGGTGAGAGCTGGTCCCCCCCACCCCACCGGGCGATGTATACCGTGCCCATTGGCCTTATTGCCGGCGCCGGCGGCCTTTCCGGCGCTGCCTGCCGTGGCGTTTGACATTCGCGGAGCCGGTATTTAGAATAAGAAGTCTGTGAGGTGTTCGGCGGGGGTCGAGTGGGTGGGCGGACGAGAGCATTCGCGGAGAGACCATGATGAACAAAGCGGACATGAAGGCGTGCCGGGACCGGCTGATCGCGTTGCGTGCCCGACTCCGGGGTGACGTGAACAACATGGCCGAGAATACGTTGGCGAAGCGTCGCTCCGAGTCCAGCGGCGACCTGTCGAGCATGCCGATCCACATGGCGGACATCGGAACGGACAATTTCGAGCAGGAATTCACGTTGACGCTGATGGAAAGCGATGAAGGAACGCTCGCCTCGATCGAAGCCGCGCTGGAGCGAGTGGAGGACGGAACGTACGGGCAGTGCGAGGAGTGCGGGGCGCGGATTCCCAAGGCCCGACTGACCGCGGTCCCCTACGCCACGATGTGCGTGAAGTGCGCGTCGGACTCGGAGCAGGGCTGATCGCGCCGGAGGGGGCGTCGGTCCACCTTCTCACTCGCCCCGACGGACCGCGTCGTCGCGACACGCGAGAGGATTTGCCATGAGAGCGGTTCCACTCAACCGCTACTTTATCTACGGCGCGATCGCTTGCGCCGGCTGCCTGACGGACCTGGCCACGAAACGCTGGATTTTCGGCAAGCTGGGGATGCCCGGCGGGCGAACCCTCTGGCTCTGGGAAGGGGTGTTCGGACTCCAGACCAGCCTGAACCAGGGCGCGCTTTTCGGGATGGGACAGGGCCGGGTCGCGGTGTTCGCGATCCTCTCGATCGCCGCGATGGTGGGTGTGCTCGTCTGGCTCTTCGTGGCCGGCGCCGCTCGGGATCGGCTCCTGACCGTGGCGCTAGGATGCGTGACCGCCGGGATTCTGGGCAACCTGTACGATCGTCTGGGATTGCCCGGCTTGAACTGGACCTTCGCCAACCAGTTTCATGCCTTGGGCGAGCCCGTCTACGCCGTGCGCGACTGGATCCTCGTGATGATCGGTCCGTGGCGTTGGCCCAACTTCAACATTGCCGATCCGTTGCTGGTGTTGGGAGCGGGGCTCCTGGCGTGGCACGCCTTTCGGACTCACAAGGCGGAGGAATCGGCCGGAAATGATCCGCGACCAAGCACCAATGAGCAAGGCGCGAGCGGACAAACCCCGGGTTGATGGCATTGATCGCTCGTTGTTTCCGCGGAAAACGGCGAAAAAGTGCGCTGATTGCCCGGGAAGTGCTTGACATCGCCCAGGCGGTTACGTTACGATTCCCCATATAAGAGGGGATACGTGCGGTTGTTTAACCCGGGGGGCACGTGGGATGAAATTGTCGCGCACGGTCGCTTACGCGGTCCAGGCGAGCCTGCATTTGGCTCGTTGCGAGTCGGAGGTTCCGGTCCCTTGCAGCCGCCTTGCATCCGAGGGGCAGATGCCGGAACGATTTCTGTTGCAGATCCTCCGAAATCTGGTCGCGCGGGGAATCTTGTCGTCGACGCGAGGGGTCGACGGCGGCTATTCGTTGGAGCGGGCGCCGGAAGACATTTCCCTGCTGGAAGTGATCGAGGCGATCGACGGCCCGATGGTGTGCGGCCTGCCGGTCGGCAATGGACTTCCGGAGGTGTCCCATGCCCGACTTCGGCAGGTGCTCCGCGAGGTGACCGAGCAGACGCGGCGTCAGTTGGCGGCGATCACGTTGGCCCAGTTGCTGCCGGCGCCCCGTGAACAGCCTTTGCGCTAGGGGTTGAGGTTGGGAATTGTAGCCCGGCCGGCCCCGGCCGGGAAATGTGACTGGAGTCAGCCGGATCAACACCGCCGAGGGCGACGGTGCCACATCGTTCCTCTTGTTGGTGCGCCGCCGCCGCGTTAGACTACGACTTGATGTGTTGCGGCGATTCTCCGCGCGGGCCGTGGACGGTTGTGTCCGTGCCTGCCGCGCTCTGATCCTCGCGTCCGATCTGGCGACCTCGCCCGTGACGCCCGACGACAACCCGCACACGGCGCCGCGACTTTATGCCCAGCGACAAATCCACGGACTTCCCATCCTCGATCCGAAAGACCCACGCCGCGTGATCTGCGTGCTCCGCCGCGGCGAGGTCATCGCGGCGCACGACCGACAAGTTTGCTCGCTGTGGGCCAGGAGGGCGTGACACCCGACCCGCGGGCACCACAACGCGAAGTGAATCACGAAAGCACGAAGACGCGATGGGAGGAGAGGGGGGAAGATGACGGAGAATGAGGTCAAGGAGATGGCGGGAATTACGCGAGTCGTCAACGGGCTCGTGGCTGACTGACCGATTCTTCGCGCCTTTGCGCCTTTGCGTGAGACCGTTCTTTGGGGCTTTCGACATCATGGCCGGCAAGCAGGCTTCCGGTGAAACCATGCCAGTCCGCTTCTTCTACTTCGATCTCGGCAAGGTGCTCCTGGACTTTGACATGGCGCGGATGGTTCGCCAGATGAGCGACGTCTCGGGCGCGCCGGTCGAGAGGGTCGCGGAGGCGATTTTCGAAGGGGGGCTCCAGCAGCGGGCCGAGTCGGGCGAGATATCCGACCGGGAGTTTCACGAGGCCTTCTGCCGCCAGACCGGCACCCGCCCCGACTACGAAGAACTCCGACTCGCCGGAAGCGACATCTTCGAACTCAAAGCCGCGATGGTGCCGCTGGTGAGCCAGTTTCGGGCGGCGGGCCATCGGATGGGCATCCTCTCGAACACCTGCCGCAGCCATTGGGAGTATTGCGCCCGGCGCTACCGGATCCTCGCCACGCTGTTCGACGTCGCGGCGTTGAGCTTCGAACTCCACGCGGTCAAGCCCGAGCGGGCCATTTTCCTCGCCGCCGCCGAGCTGGCCGGCTGCCAACCGGATGAAATCTTCTTCGTCGACGACACGCCCGGCCACGTCGAGGGCGCCCGGGCCGCCGGCTATGACGCCGTCGCGTTTCTTTCGCCGCCCCAACTCGCGGCGGA
>JAPLNP010000571.1 GCA_026401055.1 Planctomycetia bacterium | reverse complement strand
ATTGAGATAGCGACGCAGCGACCATCATGTGGCCCTCCATGAAACGAGTAGAAATCCCAGCCGCAGCTCCGCTACGGTCCCTGTTTCTACGGCAACACCCGCCACATGGTTTGCCAAAATGGACTTTGCAGATCTCCTGCTCTCACCCCCAGGACGCCTTCACTCCCCTTCCGATCCCCCTACGGACCTTACCCGAGTGCTTCATGAATAATCCGGGGTAAGACGTGGAACGGAGGGCGGTAGCACGACGCCGGTGCCGTTTCCGGAGCCGATTCCGCCTCCAATTCCGTTCCCCAACCCCTTAAAGCAGGGTCGCAGGGGCTATGTAGGACCCAAATCCACGCGCCAGCCGGGGTGCTGGTTCAGATTCCCATGCCCAGGGGCCCCCCGGAGCCCTTTAGTACTGAGAAAGCTACCCAAACTACCAAAAATACCAATCCTGCATCATTCTTGTCAGACCAGGGCAGCTCTTGCGCTCGCCAAACTGTGCATTAGTGCAGTTTGCGCAAAGCAACCAGCAAGAGGGGCACTACAATGGGCCATTTGCACATACATGGCATGTACTACTTTGTGCACTTGAACAGGCGGAGTTTTCATATGAACACGGCGGCCCGCCCCCCGCAATGAGTAGTGTGCGTGATAGCCCTCTGTCCTGCCTCACGCGCTGCTACTGCGCCTGCTGCTGCACGTTGCTACCGCCCACGCATCGCTCTCCCTGTACACACTTGGGCAGAGCCCATGGGTGCTGGACCTCTGCCATACTCGCGGCTCGACTCGAAAAAGCCGCATTTTGGGGGGCTACGGCGACTAAGATTTTAGCGGCGGTTTTCGCGGTTTTCGGGTAGTACTTTCCAGCGGCGATCCGGCCGCTGGATGAAACCTAACCCCTTATCCGCAGAGGACTTAGCCATGTCACGTCAAGTCAAAGTCGTCGCCGTCCTGGGGCATGATCGTGAGCGTGTGATGCTCGATGAGCCGCTCACTCTAGCCACCCTAGCCCTAATCCAGTCCGCATCCCCATTGTCGAAGATGATGCTCGACGGCGCGGGGATGGCGTATCGACCCGCATCCATCGCCGTGTATCTCGACGGGGTTCTCTGTTGGTCGAAAACGTGCAACCGGCATGGATCGACCGACGAGTTTTCGAGCACTGGACATCAGGGTGACAAGCGGGTGGACGCGTCATCGTTCACCGACGTGTTCCCTCCCCGAGAGGACACATGCTCGGACGACTATGAGGATTGCGGCTACGGGGAGTACTTCGACGAGCGGCGTGCCGACAACCGATCGGCCGACGACCTGTTGCACAATGACTACTCCGACCCCGCCATGGACTGGGTGGAGGACGTGATCGAAGCGGCCGGTTCGCTCCGGCCGATCATGCAACCCCGCAAACCGACGCCGGTTCGCGGAAACCACGCCCCCTGCCCCATAGAGTACGCTGGCCGAATGCCCTGTTGCACCACGCCCGGCCTGCCCTATCACAAGCCTGGTGAGTGGCGTCGGACAGTGACGCACCAGTACGCCAATGGTGTCGAGTTCTGCGACACCATTGACATCGAGTTCCTGACCGTCTGACATCCCAATCGGCTACCCCAACCCCGCGATGCTTCGGCATCGCGGGGTTTTTTCGTTGCCCCCTTCGGTCGAAAATCCGTCCGACGGGGGGCTACGGCGACTAAGATTTTAGGCGGTTCGATTCGACCCGCCAACCAACCCGTTTACCCCAATAGGTGCCACGATGACACGCGATGAGATTCTCACTCAGCTCAAGACCGGCAAGATCAGTGTTGAAGACGCGGGCAAGCTGCTCACTGCCAATGAGCCCGCCAAGGTGGCGGGTGTCCTGACGTGCAAGGTTTCCCGGAAGGGGGCGATCAGCGTGTACGGCATCCAAAGCCGGATGCCCGTCACACTCTACGCCGAGCAATGGGAACGGTTGCTTGACGGTGCCCCGGCAACCCACTTCGTCTTGAAGTTCATCAAGACATGGGATGGGAAAGAGTACAAGAGCGAGAGTGCTCTGGAAGCGGGTGGCAAGAAGGTGCCCTACACCGCCACGATCACCCGGAAGGTTGCCGCGTAGGGTGCGGGGAAGAGAACCACGGGCCGGCGGATTGTTCCGGCCCGTTCCCTTTTCCCCTCACCCACAACCCCATAGGTGCCACATGGCTTGCTCATGGCTCATCGTCCAGCGTGACGGCAAGCGCAACGCCGTCGATCTGAGAACCAAGACCCGCAAGGGCATCGGCGCCGCGGTCAAGCGGACCAACCGGACCGGCGCGAAAGTCATCGCCGCCTACCTTGGCGGACCGGGACCGATCGCGCTCTGCCGGAAGGTGTACCCGGCGGCCTAGTGCCGCATCCAACCCCCAATCCAATACGAGGTGCCACAATGTCTAGTTTCGAGATCCAGTACGTCGACCCGTTCGGAACCCATGCGGAAGTGGTCGATGCGTGGGACCAAGAACAGGCCGTGCAAGAGTTCCGGCTCACGCACAAGGGCCAGAAGTGCCACATGACCGACGTGGTGTACGTCGGAGAAGCGGAAGAGGTGGAAGCATGAGCACCACCGACATTAACCTTGAGGAAACCATGCGGGCAGAGGCGGTCTGCCGGGGCTGTGGCAAGCCGAAAGACGCCGGCTGCATCGTCTGCTGGGGGTGCTTCAAGTACCGGACGGACATCACGCCATTCAAGTGGTTTGACGGGACCATCGAAGAGTGGATTGCGACCGCACAGAAGGGGAGGGACGCATGAACAGCGATCGACTCACAGACTCGCTTCGGCACCTGATCGAAACGATCGGGTGGACAATCGACTGTATCCAGCACCCCAGTAGCCTGACTGTGGAGTTCTGGGTGGCACCACCGTTGACTGCCACACGCAAGCAGATCCAGACCATGATCGAACAGCTCTACACCGCGCCGTTCTGGGGGAGCACTGTCGGCAACTGCTTCTCCACGGACCACAACTGCGGTCGGGACTACATCCGGCTACGGCAAGAGTCGCCGTTGCCCAACTTCCCCGAGGTACAGCCGATATTCCGAACCTAAGCACTTGGCGAGTGCCCCCGAGACCGCGCCCCCTAGTGAACCATGTCCATTGCGTACAAGGTCCGTGAGGGCGCGGACTCGGCGACATTTGCCACAAACACGAACGAGGTGCCACTATGCTGACCCGAGCATACCTGGAATCGCTGCCGCACTGGCAGGCGACTTTTGCGTACCGCACTGAGGCAACCGTTTGTCTCATGCAAAACGTCAAGGGGGGATTCTACTGGCACGCCCCCGATTATGAAGGAACCTTTGCGTGGGGCGCAACCTACACGTTCAATGTGGACAGTACGAGACGCGCGATGGGCAGGGACCACCTGACGCTCGTCGCGGGAACACTACCAGCGTGCCTATTGGAGGTGCCAGCATGAAACGTGAACGATACGACCTCAAGGGCAAGATGACCCCCTGGGGGCCGACCCAAGACGCAACCGAGTATGCCCCCGGCATCGTCTTCCACAGCACGGCCGGGCATGGCGGCTTCCACCTGGGCCTGACTGCCATGCGGCGATTCCGCAATGCCCTCCCCCGCTTCAAGACGTTCGCTGGCGGCCCGTGGTTTGAGGAAGACTGCGATGCGTGCTCCGTTGTCGTTGTCTTCCCGGAAGCGTTCGATGAGGAACGGGTGCGGAATTGTGAGGAGATCGTCCGCAGCATGGCGAAACACGGGTACGCCAACTCCGCCGCCGTCGCCCACTGGCTCAATTCCAAGGAGCGCAACCATGCCCCAACCACTGTTTGAAGCCTACCGCCCCCAGTCGTGGGACAACGTGGTCGGCCAGGACGCGGCCCTGCGCCAGATTGCGGCGGTTCGGCGCCGCGGTCTGGCCGGCCGTGCCTGGTGGATCGCCGGCGCATCGGGAACCGGGAAGACAACGATTGCCCGGCTCCTTGCCGCCGAGATTGCCGACCCGCTGAACGTCGATGAGTACGACGCCGGGCGGCTCACTGACAAGTGGGTCGAGGAAATCGAGCGGGGGTCTCACTGCTACCGGATCGGCGAGAAGACCGGCCTGGCCATCACTATCAACGAGGCGCACGGTCTCAAGACCCCCGTTATCCGGCAACTGGAGGTGACTCTGGAGCGAATCCCAAGCCATGTGGTATGGATATTCACGACCACGTTCAAGGGCCAACTGTCCCTCTTCGACAAGACCGAGGACGCCAGCCCGCTCTTGTCCCGGTGCATCTGTCTGACGCTCAAGGCGACCGGGCTGGAGTTGGCCTTCGCCATCCGTGCCCGAGAGATTGCCCAGGAAAACTGTTTGGATGGGCAGCCCTTGGAATCCTATATTGGGCTTGCCCAGGCGTGCCGGAGCAACATGAGGGAAATGCTGAACGTGGTGGAATCGGGGGCATTGCTGCAAACCTGATTGGTGGCGAGTGGAAGCGGGGCAACATCATTCATCGTCCGCCCAGCGGAAACCCAAACGCGCCAAACGCAAGGAGGTGTGCCATGGTCAGCTAAACAGCACCAAGAATGCATGTCTGAATTTGGAAGAAAGGCTATTTGGCCGGGTTAGCCGCCGGCCCATCTTTTTCGCGTCGGCCGGCTGGTGGGCTTCCCCCGCGAGTCGGCCGGCGCATTGACGAGGCGTAGAGGAGCCTGGTTGTCCTCGTCGGCCCCATAAGCCGAAGACCGCGGGTTCAAATCCCGCCGCCTCCACTTGGAAATGATGCCAACCAACCCCTAACCCAGAGGATGCCACAAGCATGTACCAGACACCAGACTCGGCCGACATCACGGCCATCGAATACCGCCGCTACAAGGGCGGGTGGAAGCCCCAGGCCGTCGCGGCCGGGGGCGACCAGTACGACTTCGACTGGTGTGAGCAGGACGGGATTCTCGCCTATCACATGAGCGGCTTTGGCCCCGGCGCCGAAGAACACATGCTCTACCCTTTCGTTGACGTGCCGAAGCTCTGCGGGAAGCTCTGGTACGATCACACACGGCTGCACCTGGTTGACGGCGCCGGAAAACGCCTCAGCGATCGGGACGCACGAAAGCTCGGCTACCTGGTCATCCGGGAGCCGCTCGACGGGAATCCGTTCGAGGACGACGCAGCCCGCGAAGACACGACCGAATACTGCGCCCAGTGCCGAAGCTATCACCCCTCGGAATCCATGTGCCGCCACGTGCAACTGGAAGGGGTCTGTTGGGGTGAGTATTGCCTTGGATGCGGCGCTCCTGAGGTGGACTTTGGGGAGACGCAGGCCAGCCTGTACCGGCTCCTCAGGATGCTGCCACCAGCGACGATCGAGACGATGCTCCGCGACACGCTTCGGGGACGTCGCTGCATATGCGACGGAGAGGCGATGCTGTACGCTTTCTGTGGCGAACGCAACTACGAGAAGCGTTATTGGCCCGGCATCGCGTGGCTGGGTTCGCTCGACAAGACCTGCAAAGAGGCGCTCGCCTTGACGGCTGGCTGGCTCTGGTCGTTCCAGCAAGCCTCCTGGAGAGCGTGCTGCGTCGTGCCCGCCCACCGCTTCATTCGCCATCTTCCGATACGCAAGCTGGAAGAATGGCTGGCCATCGACCCCCTGAACCCGACGCGACTTGACGACCGGCCGCTGAGGGTCTCGCTCGGCTTCAAGCCGCGATGCGCCAACGACTTCTTGTTCCTGAAAGACCCGGAGCGCTGCCACGAGGTTACGCTTTGGCCCCCGGAGGGTTCGGATCAAATGGGACGACTCGGCTTGACGCTGAGCGTTGCCGAGGTGAAGCGGGCACCGAGGAAGGCCGTCGACCTCTACTTCGGCGCGGTGATCGAGCGCAACGGCCAGCACGTCAGCGAGTTGAAGGGGTACGATTTGCGGCTATGCTGGCCACGAACCCCGGCCGGAAGGCGTAAGGGACTGGGCCGCCGCTTGTAGCGGTGGTTCCCTAGCCGCCCGGCGGTACCGTCCGGGCGGCGTTTTTTGATCCCCACGGAGCGCGAGTGTGGCGGGAACACCTGGCGAGGCATAGTCTCGCTGACAGCCGTTCGAGTCGGCCGCTCCGTTTTTTCTGTTTCATCCACTAACCCAAGGGGACCACGACCATGGGAATCCGTGAGACGCGCAAGAAGCTCCAGCGGACAGTCGAGTACATCACCTACTCCTCCGAGAGCAGGGAGGTGGCACTCAGGGAGTTGCTGCTGCTGAAGCAAACCCTGGATGCGTCAATCGAGTCGCTCCAGCCTGTGCGTGTGGTCGACTCGATGGTCGATGTGGTGTCTGACGCGATTCAGGAGGACTGGGCGGACCCCGCCGTGCCCGCTACCATCCCCCGGGCATGGAAAGGAAACCAACCCCAAGGAGAAAACCGTGAGCACGCTTGAAGAAACCGTCATCGAGGCGGCCCGCGAACTGCTGGACAACATAGTCGACGCCGGCGAGCACACTCCCGAACTCGGGGCGAACGAGGATGACTACCCGCGAGACGCCGACGGCGACCCCTGGTACCACGACTGCTGGAAACTGTACCAGGCCCTTACAGACTACGACGCCGAAGTCGCCAACCAGTAGCCCACCCCAGCGCGTCACCCTGACGCGCTGCGTTCGGCCGCTGTAGGCCAGAAAGGAAAGAACACCCCATGTACGAGCAGTTATCGGATGCGGAGTTACGGCAGATCGTTTCCGACCGACGGACGCGCGTCCGTCAACTCATGGCCGACCTCCTCCCAGAGCGGGAACGGTGCCTCGCCACCCTACGACGCGGCAAGAAGCGTTTTCAAACCGATACGCCTGCCCACCGTCGCATCCTCGAATTGAACCGGATCGAAAACGAGACCTGGGAACAGCTAGGCATGGACGAGTTGCTGGACGAGGAAACCAAACGGGCCAGAAGGGAGAAAGCATCGTGTCCCATATCGTAACCATCAAGACCGAACTCCGCGACATCGCCGCCATCAAAGCGGCCTGCAAGCGGATGGGCTGGCAACTACTGGAGGGCCAACACACCTTCCGCTGGTACGGCCGCTACGTCGGCGACTACCGGGAATTCGAGAAGCAGTTGCGCGACCTCGGCATCAAGACCGAGGATTACGGCAAGTGCGACCACGCCATCCGGGTGCCGGGCGCCGAGTACGAGATCGGCCTGGTCCAACGCGGCAACCGATTCGTCCCGCTGTGGGACACCTGGGGTCCGGGCGGGCTGGCGAAGGTCTCCCACGAGAACGGCATGGGCGGCTTTCTTGCCGCCTACGCTGTTGAGAAGGCCAAGCTGGAGGCCCGACGCAAGGGGTACACGGTGACCGAGAAAACCCTGCCAAACGGGAACATCCAACTTCAGGTGACAGTGCCATGAACGAACAAGCATCACAAAAGTGGCAGTACGACACAGAGTCCGAGGAACTACGAAGTGAATCGGGTTCCTGTATCGGACGCATCGAACCCGAGAGCGGCCCCCTCGCCGCTGCCGCGCCGGTCCTGCTGGCGGCGTGCAAGGCACTCCTGTTGGAAATTGGTTGCGAGGAATACGACTTCGATGTCGTCGATGCGGCCCGCGCCGCCATCCGTAAAGCGGAAGGAGGAACCCCATGAAAACGATCGAGATCACCGTCACCCCGACCGGCGAGACCCGCGTGAAGACCCTCGGCTTCGTCGGCCGGACCTGCAAGCTGGCCAGCGCCTTCCTCGAAAAGGCACTGGGCAGCGTCACCGAGGACAGAGATTGTACCCAAACGCAGGAGCAGCAATGCCAAGCAAAGCATCAATCGTGACGATCGCCGAGCCGGAGTACGCACCGGGCAAGTTCGTGCTGCTCCGCCTCGACCACCCACACCGCGACCGCTGGTTCGTATGGTGCGGACGGTCGATGGGCTGGCTGCCGTTCAAGGAGACCAGCAACGCCTTCTTCCACCGCTTCCCGTCCACGGAAGCCGCGGAGAAGGCGATCAAAAAGGCCCTCACCCTTCCCCTACAGGAGGAACTGCCATGCTCTCCCAGTTGAGAGAATACGTCGACGCCTGCTTCACCGCCCTTTGGGTCCAGACCCACGAGCCTGACGAAGCACTCGCCGAAATTCGCCGGATGGCCGCCGACAACGGGTGGAACCTGCTCCACTGGGACGCGGCTTCGGGGCTGAACGGCGACGGCAACGGAGACCCGCTGGCAGCCGTCAACGCCCTGCCGGCCATCGGCAACAGCGAACAGACCGGCCTGATCGTCTTCCGCAACTTCCACCGCTTCCTGAACGACATCCAAGTCGTCCAGCCGCTCGCCAACGCCGTCGTCGCCGGGAAGCTCACCCGGAGCTTCGCCGTCGTTCTGTCCCCGGTCGTCGACATCCCGGTGGAACTGGAAAAGCTGTTCGTCGTGATCGAGCACGAGCTTCCGTCCAAGGAGACGCTGACCCAGATCGCCCAGCAGATCGGCACGGAGCCTGGCGACCTGCCGGAAGACCTCGGCCCGGTGGTCGACGCCGCCAATGGCTTGACCCGGTACGAGGCGGAAGGCGTCTACAGTCTCTCCCTGGCCCGACACGGGCAGGTTCGCCCGAAGGTGGTTTGGGACCTCAAGGCCCAAGCCATCGCCAAGACGGGCCTGGCTCGCATCTTCAGCGGGTCTGAGCGGTTCGGCGATCTTGGAGGGCTCGATCGGCTCAAGTGGCACGCCCAACTTGCCGCCAAGCCGATCCCGCCTCACCTGCCCAAGGGGTTCGTCCTCGTCGGGCCACCGGGTACGGGCAAGAGCGCAATCGCCAAGGCGATGGGCAACGAGATGGGCCTGCCCACTCTCATTGCCGACCTGGGCAGCCTGATGGGCTCGCTTGTCGGCCAGACCGAGGAGCGGACCCGGCAGTTGTTCGCCCTGATTCGCCAGCTTGGGCGATGTGTCGTCATGTTCGACGAGGGCAACCAGCAGTTCGGCGGCTCCCGGGACCGCCACGAGGTCACGGGGCGGCTGATCGGCGCCATCCTGTCGTTCATGCAGGACTCGACCTCCGGTGCCTTCTTCGTTCTGACGGCCAACGAGGTCGCCAGCCTGCCCGGACCGCTGATGCGTGCCGGGCGGATGGATGCCGTCTACTTCGTCGACCTGCCCGGCGAGGAACAGCGGGAGGTCATCTGGGGCATCCACCTGGCGAAGTACGGTCTCGGCGTCGACCACGTGATTCCGTCCTCCGAGGGCTGGAGCGGGGCCGAGATCGAGCACTGCTGCCGAACGGCCGCCATGTACGGTCTGACTCTGGATGCCGCCGCGGGCTTCGTTGTGCCCGTCGCCACCTCCCAGGCGGTCGAGATCGAGGCCCTGCGGCAAGAGGCGGCCAAAAACGGCTGGCTCTCGGCCGAGCGCCCGGGGCCGTACACGCGGTCCGGGCAGCAAACCACCAAGGCCCGGCGGCAGGTGAGCCGGCCAAGTAATAACTGAAAAGGAAACGAATCATGGGGTGTGACATACACTCGTACATTGAGGTGCGAGACTCCGAAAACGAGCCGTGGACGTTTCTGTGTGAGGGGCCGTTTCGGTACCGCAGCTACAGTTATTTCGGTCTACTGGCCGGAGTCCGCAACTATTCCGCTGTCCAGCCCATAGCGTTGCCACGCGGGATCCCAGAGGATGCGTCTACGTTGGTCTCTGAGGAATGCGAGGATGAAGACGCCCATTCTCGTTCTTGGTTCACGGCATCCGAGTTGCTCGGATACGACTGGGACCAGATCATCGAAGACAGAAGGTGCAGCCGGCGGATCTCAGAACGTGGATGGGATGGATCCTGTACATGCCAGCCTGGGGGCGGCGAGCGGATGACTTTACGGCAGTTTGTCGGAGAGCATTTTATGTGCGGTCTCAAGCTGCTGGAGAGTCTTCGGTTCCTTCCGGAGAACGTCCGTGTCGTGTTCTTTTTCGACAACTGAGACATGGCAGCGCGGGCGGCGGTCCGCCGACGGGCTCATAAACCCGTCAGCCCCGTTCAACTCGGGGTCGCGCTCTCGCAGATAGTTTTTTTACACCCAACCCAAGATCGGAGGAAACATGAACACCATGGACACCCAAGAGTACACGGACATCGAGAATGCGGTAGACTGCCTGCAATTCCAGCACTCGGCAATTCGCGTGCAGTTCACCTGGTTCGGCCTCCGCAAGGTTCTCGACAACGCGCAGCAGGCCGAGATCGCGGACGACTTCGACGCCAAGAGCACGATGCTCTCGGCTAGCAAGAAGCTATTCGACCCGAAGCACCCGGCCTACCGCTCGGTGGCCAAGATCAAGCGGGAGATCACAGCGTACTGGAAATACTGCACGCTGCCGTTTCCCGAGCCGGGCATCCGGCTGATTCCCCAGGCCAAACTGGAGGACTTCGAGGCGTTCATGCAGGACGCTCAGGAACGACTTCGACAGGCCGTGTCCGACCTTCAGGACAACTATGAAGACCTGCGCGAGAGGGCACGCACGGACCTCGGCCGGCTGTTCAATGAGGCCGATTATCCAGCGGACATTACGTCGCTTTTTTCCGCGTGCTGGAACGTAGAAAACGTGTCCCCGCCCGACTATCTGCTTGCTTTTAAGCCGGAGTGGTACGAACGGGAGATGCAGCGGATCCGCGGCCTGTTCAACAACGCCGTCGAACTGGCCGAGCAGGAGTTCCTCGGGCAGTTCTCCAAACTGGTCGAGCACCTGACCGACATGCTGACGGACAACTCCGACGGCACGCCGAAGGCGTTCAAGGACGCCTCGGTCGACAAGCTGCGGGCCTTCATCGAGCGATTCCGGGATCTGAGCGTCAAGAGCAACGACGACCTCGAAAAGCTGGTCGACGACTGCGACTCGCTCACCCGGGGCGTCTCGGCCGAGCAGTTCAAGCAGATTCCCGAGCTTCGCCAGCACGTCGCCGGCAAGCTGGCCGAAGTGAAGGCCGCGATGGAGCAACAGATGGTCATCGTGCCTCGCCGCAAGATCACGCGGCGTCCGGCTGCATCAGAATAGGGTGTGGGGTTGCCAAGCGACAGCTTGGCCCTGGAGCGCTTCGAGGTTTGGGTGGCACCTCCCTCGAAGCGTGAGGGAGCAAGCTGTCCCATAACGAAAGGAACATCCACAATGATTCTGACCATCACCCCCAGCGGCGACCTCCGATGCGTGTATACCGAGGCCCTGGACCTGGACGAGTTCGGCCAGGCCGACATCCACCGTGCATCAAACGTCGAGCCAGGACCCGGCGGATGGTATGCCCTGATCGTCGGTGGCGAGACGCTCGGGCCGTTCCCCAAGCGTTCAGAGGCGATCCGCGCCGAGGTTCTTTGGCTGGAGGAACACGCACTGTGACCGACGAAAGGAGACCCAAATGGCTGACCCCACCCGCTTCCTTACATTAAACGAGGTACTGCGCATCCTCGAACACCTGAAGCGCCGCAAGAATCGCAGCCCGTCGATGCACCTCAATTTGCTCGTCTTTCGGTTCTCGTGTTGCTGCGGGCTGCGGCGGGCGGAGATCGCCGGCTTGCGGTTCACCGACCTGGTGCTCTCGGGGGCGCGCCCCTGCATCCTCGTCCGCAAGGAC
>JAPLNP010000262.1 GCA_026401055.1 Planctomycetia bacterium | reverse complement strand
CTGACGAGTTCCCCGAGCAACTCCGGCAACTCCATCCTCCCCCAGTGGACGGCCTGCTCCAGGGCGTACGAAACCGGGGAGTGAGGCTCGGTGCGCTTGAAAAACGCGGCCACCCGCAACAACGAACGAAATGCCTCCTCGCGGGACTGCACCGTCCCGGAAACGTCGCCGGCTGCTCCCGCCTGGGTCACGGCCGACGCGCCGACATCCCCGTCGCCCGACGCGTCCCCCGGCTCCGACCTGCCCGTTACCCGGGCGACGATCGCGCGAGTCTCCTCCAGCGCCGCCCGAATGCTCGACGAGGGCGGAGACTGGGAGAATCCCGCATCGTCAACGCCGCACCTTTCGTCGAGCACTTTGCACAGCTTCTGGAATTCTTCTTCGCACTGCCGGAGGTCCTCGACGAGGTGATCGAAGAAGTCGGCCGGCGTTTCGGACACCGCCTTCGCGAACATCTCCAGGGTCACCGTGCCCGGCTGTTCGAGCCGGCGTGCCCGCTTCTCCGCGTCCGGTTCCGCGTCCAGTTCGTTGGCCGTCCGGTAGTCCGCCGCGGAAAACTCACCGGCGTTCGTCGCCGACGTGATCGGGATCTTGGCGATCGGTCGCGGCAGCAGCCCCTCCCCCTCGTGGCCGTTGAGACCGGCCAGCGGCGCGACGCGGGCGAAGACCCCGTCGTCCTCGTCAGGCAGCGGGTAGAGATGGTCCCAAAACCGCTCGACCAACTCTCTGGCCAGACGGAACCCATCTCGCAGGCCCGGATAGCCGTGCTTCCGCGCCAACGCCTCGATCAGCACCGCCGCCAATTCCAGGTCCTTGGATCGCTCGGCAATTGCCTGGGGCGCCAGTTCGAGGATCGGCTGCCAGTTGGCGGCTCCTCCGGAGGAACCACCCTCGTCATCGTCGAAGACGAGTCGGCGTTCCGCGTCGCGGGCCTCGGATCGTGCCGCGCGAATTCGCCGGTAGACCGAGTCCGGACTGAAGTCGTCGCGGAGGTCGTCGCCGGCCGGGTTTTCTCCGGGGATCGGCGCCAAGAGCGCTGCGAAGTCAAGCACTTCTGCCAAAGCGGTCACTCCCCCAACCTTGTCGCCAGCCCCACGCGTCACCCACCGATTCCAGACTTTTTCAAGGTTACCCCGTTTCCATCCCGATAGCAAGCGCCGGCTCCGCCACCTTGGTGGATAGCGACCTCAGGAAACGGCCTCGACCAGTCGTAGCGATCGTGCCAGATGTTCCAGCGCCTTGGCGTGGAGTCGGCTGGCCCAGGACTTGCTTATCCCCAGATGCCTGCCGGCCTCCTGAAGCGTTTCACCCCCGAAATACGTGGCGACGATCAGTTTCCTGGCGTCCGACGGAAGCGTGTCGATCAATTGTCGCAACCGGTGTGTCGTTTCCCGCAAAATCACCACTGTTGGGGGATCCGGTGCCGTGGGATCCGCCATCGAGGCCAAGGACGCTTGCTGGCCAAAATCGCCCTGGGTAGCGATACAGACCACGGCCAGGTTGCTACTGATGTCGCGGAACCACCGCAGTTCGCCTTCGGCGTCATCGCCGTCGGCGGCAGGGTTTTTGGCGCCGTCCGCTTCGAGCGTGTCGTTGGCCATCTGGTTGTACCGGATGCGGCGATACTCGCTGCGGCTGAACCAGTTCATCTTGGCCAGCCCGTCGTAAATCTCGCCCCGAATCCGGTAGTAAGCGTAGGTGCTAAATCGACCGCCGCGCGAGGGGTCGAAGTCCCGGGCCGCCTCGGCCAATCCGATCTGGCCGTAAGCCACCAAGTCGTCCAGTTCGACGTGCGGGGGCAGCTTCCGGTGAATCTTCAGCGCCAAGGATCGAACCAATCCCTGGTTCTCCTCGATCAACTGGCCCGAACTCTTGGTCTTGGACGGAGTGTTCACGTTTCTTCCTCACAGCAACGCTTCCAAATGGCCGCGAGCCGCTCTTCACACCGCGGGTCGTCCACGAGAATCTGCGCGACGTGCCGGGCGATGGCCGCGCGATCTTCCGCCGAGTTGGCCGGCGCGGGAAGCAAGGTGACGAGCATCGCGCAGACCAACTCGGCGGCGACCGGTTCGACAACCAGCGGCCGGCCGCGGTAGCGTCGAGCCACCTCGGCAAGCGCCTCCCTTTCCCGACGCTCCAGCGGTTCACCTTCGCCGCCGATTTCGGTCGTGTGCTGGAGAACCTCCCTGAGCAAAGCCGATTCCACCGGCAAGGCCGGGCGCGCGGGCTCGCTCGCCGTGAAGTTCTCCGCGGCAGGGTTCCGGTTCGCGCGATCGGGAGAAGACGACACGGGGGCAGTCCTCAACGCGGTTTGCCTTGGTGTGTGGCACAGCCGCCCTCGGCTGTGTCGGATGCCATTGCACAGCCGAGGGCGACTGTGCTACGTGAGAGTCCTCACCAAAACTTGTACCAGACCAGCACGACCAGCGTTGCCAGGAGCAGCGTGTCGAAGGTTAACGCCAGCCGGGCAAGCCGCTGGAATTTCTCGTCCTGGGCGTAGGCCGCCTCGGTCCACTGCAATTCTTCCTGCTGTTCGGGCAGTTTGTCGAAAACGTTTTTGACGAAGGCCTGACGGTCCTCCGTTTCGCCGGTCGCCGCGAAGTAGCAGCCGCCGAACATGAGCGGTTCGCCTTTCGCGTCGGCGTCCGGGTCGCGCGCGTAGCCGGCCACCATGAGGTTGGCAAGCCGGGAACGCACGTTTCGTCGGATATTGCACAGCAAGGAATACAGCTTCGTGTTGCCCGGCTTCGCCAGTGCCTTCTTCTCACGGAACAAAGCGTAGACCCAGTCCTCGAACGCGCCGCAGGCGTGGGTGGCCAGCGCGTCGAGGCGTTCGGGCAGCGGGGGGTTCTGGACGTTGAATCCCTTGCCGAAACGCTGCCGCATCGCGGCGTCGCGGCCCACGCGCCGCACCAACTCCTGGAAGCCGATCTCTTCCTCCAGTCCGGTGACCATGGCCGTCACCGGGCAGCGCAACATCAGCACGCGGACCAGCGAATTGAGGTCGCGCTTCACGGCGTTCTGCACCTCGCGGCTTTCGGCGACGCTCCGCTGGATCAGCCCGAACGGAAGCAGGGTCAGGACTCCGTTGATCGGGCACAAGGGTTGCCGGACTCGCAGGATCAGCCGGCAGAGGTACTCCAGTCGCCGCGCTTGCTCGGCGGCCTCCTTCTGGTCGAGCTTGACGACGCGTCTGCCCGCCGAAGGCGTCTCGGCCGCAACGTCCGCACCGAGTCCGCCCGTGCCGCCGATGGCCATCGTGCCGCGGATATCCGCCACGGGCGGAGGCGCCGCCGCGACGGGGTCCGAGCGATCGTCGCCGGAGGCGCCCACGGCAAACGTTCCGCGGATGTTGGCCCCTCCGGCGGGTCGTGGCGCCGGCGTCGGCCCGCGTTTCGATTTCTCTTCCGCAACGGTTTCCCGGCCGAGGATCGCCAATTTGCTCAGACTGCTTGCCTCGGCACAGACCAGGTAGGCGCCGTCCGCGTTGGCGTACCAGTGCAAGGGGCTGGGGCCGGTCGGCACTTCGGCCACGTTGAAGTTCAGCCGCGACGCCCCGAAGAGCGCCTTCTCATGCTCCACGCCGGCCGTTCCCAGAACCAGGAACAGCGGGATTTCGGAAAGCGAGAGCCCCTGGCGATCCAGTTCGGCCAGTCCGGCCCGCCAGGCGTGGTCGATGTCCGGAAACGGCGATACGTCGCCTTCCAGCCACAGCTTCAGCGCCTTGTACAGCACGATCGGGATCACCACGACCAGGACGGTAATGACCGTCCAGAATTGCCATCCGAGCTTGACGCCCTCCCAGGGCCTTAGGTCGCTCTTGACGAAGATCACCACGGCAACCGCGACGCAGATGACCAAGAACACCGCGGTCAGGATCGCGACGCGGGCGGGCAGCGAAATCCTCCGCAGGCGTCCCATGCCGCTGAACATGTGCTGCGGCGCGTACACCAGCATCCGCAACGGGTACGTCAGGACGTAGAGGAATTGATTGATGTAGTATCGGAGGATCTCCACGTTCTTCTCCCTGCCGTGACCGACCGGTCACTTCCACTCCCAGAACAACCAGAGAAACATGACGAGGAACACGGTCAGGACGAGTCCGGCGAAGGTGGACCAGACGAACATGGCGGGGCCCTCCAAGGGGCCGGCGCCCTCGATCGGCTGGCTGGCGTCGGAGATCGGCGGCCGACCTTGCCCGAGTTGAATCGACATCGACGCCTCGCGCGCCCAGGTTTCGAGGTCCTGGGGCAACCCCAGCGCCGTGGCGTTCTCGGCGGCCTTCACCGGATCGTCGCCGTAGAGTCCCCGAAATCCCAGCACGACCGAAACGTAATAGACCTCCAACGGATCGCGGTTCTTCCTCGTGAAGGCCTCTTTGGCCTGCTGGTAGAACTTCCACGCGCGATCGTTGGTGTTGTAGAGTTCCGTCTCGATCTTATTCTCGTTCCACCACCGGGCGCCCTCCCAGGGCGTCGAGATCATCATCTCGTCGATCCACGAAACCAGCCCGTACTTCGCCAACTCCCAATCCTTCCCCTGCGCGAGCTGCGCCTCCGCCTGGTCGAGCCATCCGCGGATCCGCAGTTTCTCTTCCTTGGGTTCGGGCTCTTCGCCCCGGCCGATCTGTTCGAGCGTTCCCAGAACGGAGAGAAAAACGCGGTCGACGGCTTGGGCGAATTCGGGCGTCATCGGGCACTCGGAGCGTTGGGAACGGCGAACAACGCGAACTGGAGCGGAACCTGCCGCGGACCCACCCGCACCACCAGTTCCCGCTTCCCCTGAAGCGTGTCGCGATTGACGATCAGACCGTCGTTGACCCGCATGGCCAGCGTCTGCGTGTGCAAAACGTCTTTCCAGGCGGCGTTGCCCCGGGTGACTTCGTAATAGAGCCAACCGCGCGAGGTCGGCAGCGCCCGGGGCGCCTGCCGCAGGGGTTTGAGGCTCAATCCCTCGGCGCCAAATCGGAACAGGGCGTCGACCTGCGGCGTGCTGCCCAGTTTCCAGTCCAGCCCGTCGGACGTGAGCAATTCCATGCACGCCTGGTCGGTCATGTCCGCCCCGTGCAGCACGCCCACGAACCATTGCCAGTCGTTGCCCAACCACTTGGGATTCAAGGCGACCGACATTCCCAGGCCCTCGCCCTGGAAGTACTCTTGCTCGTATTCGTAGTCGGGCAACGAGTCGAGGAGGAACTGGATCTGCCGGCGGACGAAGGCGAAGATCGTGTACAGGTCGTCGTGGTCGTACCGCGGGATGTCCACCACCCGGCGCTCGGGGCCGAAAATCGACAACTGCCCGACAATCCGGCAACACTCCGTGTAGGCATCGTACGGATGGACGCCTTGGGCGAACGCCAGGATGTTCAACGTGGCGTAGGCGCGGTTCAACTGCGAGAGCATGAACATGCGGTCCAGATCGCCCGGTTGCTGACTGGCCAACGTGATCCCCCGACTGATCACCTGCGCCGCGAGGATCTCAATCTTCTGGCCGATGATGTCGTAGATCGCGCGGACCATGTCGCGCCCCAACGGCGGCCAGGCGTCGCAGGCCAGCACGGGCGGAAAATACTCGGGGTCGATCCGCGGGGTCGCTCCCTTTTCGCCCGCCCGCCGCAGTTGCACGATCGGCAACAGGTCGTAGCCCGAGGTGTCCTGCGTCGAGAGCATCAACCGGACGTTCAGTTCGCGGAACCGGACCTCCTGGTCGCTGCCGCCGGAGCTTTCGTCCTGGGGCGCTTGAACGCGCTGGACATAGCGGCTCTTGCCGGGCTCGTTCTCCGGCGCGACGTTGACGCTGCCCATCTTGAGCTTGGGGATCGCCAGGAAGACCCGAACCACCGATTCGCGGTCAAACGCCTCTTTCAAGTCCACCCGATCGGGCCCCTGACCGGGGTCGAGCGCGACGAGAGTCCCGTCCGGCATTCGCGCGTGGCAGGCGTCGAGTTGGACCTGGTGGTTGGCGATGGCCTCCTTGCTCAGTTCCACGGACCGCAAACCGTAGTGGTAGGCGTGATCCCATTGTTCACAGGCCGAGAGTGCCTCGGTCCAGTAGCGATCCGCCGCCTGAAAGTGGTGGGGGCGCAGAAAAAGGCCCTCCGACCAATGCACCGGTAGATTGCGCATCCGGACTTCCTCGCTGAAGTGGAAAGCGGCGGCACACCCTCACGGTCGCCCGGGGATTGTCCCGATTCTTGCGGCGCGCGGGAACTTGGCCCGCCGACCGGCGTTCTCGCCGCAAAAATGGGACTGTCCCCCTCGCGCCGTGCGGCAAGGGATTTCTTCCAAAGCACCCTGTGTCGAGCCTACCAACACCCCGCGACAAACGCAAGAGGGGGGACGTCCCGGAGACTGGGGGCGAGTGCCCAAGGCGGCCACGCAAGTCTTTCTCCTTCTGGGAGAGCACTGGGGTGAGGAATCTGCCTCTGCCAGCGGCCCCAGCCACCCTCACCCCGACCCTCTCCCAGAGGGAGAGAGAGGATAGTCGCACTCAACGCGCCGACACAGCGGCCTCACCCTCGGCCGAATACCCGTACCGCTCGATGAACGGGGCCCAGCGTTGGGTGATCTGGTCCCGCAACTCGGGTGACATCTCATAGCGGTTGGTTTTGTAGTCGGCCTGGGCGGCAACGTACGCTTCCAACTCCGGCCGCACCTCGTCAAAACCACCCAACTCGAGCGTGTCGTAAATCCGCCGCATCTGGCCCAGAATGTCCGGGACCAAGTCCTCGTAACGGACTTCGCAGAACCGCGACGGGGCAATCAAATGGCGGTCGCGCTCGAAAACCCCGTACATCCGATTGAACGTGTCGAAAACGTGATCCTCGAGGTTCGCGTATCTCGGCACCTGGAAACCCTGGTCGCGGCACAGCCGCTTCCACAGATTGACCGTCGACGGGAAGACTACGTAAGGATCGCGAACGATGTGCACGAATCGCGCGTCGGGGAACAACTCCAAAAGCGGCCGGATCCGACACGTGTGCGGCGGCGATTTCAGAACCATCCGCTTCGGCGTACGCAGCGTCAGGCACTTGAGGAACCACCGGAAGCTCTCCTTCCAGCGATCCAACGCCTCCGGCGAAATCCCTTCCAGGTCCAGGTACTCCTGGTGCCGCGGCGGCCGGTTCGGGAATGCCATCGTCAAATACGGCGACGGGATTCCCATGTTGCACATGGCAAACTCGTCCTCCTGCGGATGATCCCAACTCAGCTTCATGTTGTCCATCGGACGCCGCGACGGCATCAGGAACCACAGCATCCGCGGGAAGAGACCGCCGGTGAGCAGGAAGTGGTTCGGGGCGAAGCAGGAGTAATTGTCCGGGTAGGCGTGCCGCCGGTCGAGCACGAGCAACTCGTGCAGCAGCGTGGTGCCGGAACGCCAATGGCCGATAATGAAGATCGGGTGCTGCTTGACCTGCGTCCGACGGATCTTCGCTCCGTGGACGAGTTCCTGTATCCCCCATAGAGTGGTATTCGAGACCGATAGGCCGGCGTTGATTGCCGCCATGCCGAGCCGCTTTGGGGCGATGGCGAAGTGGTTCTCGGCGAACAGGCGGAAACAGGCCGACATGCCCATGCCATTCCAGAACCGCGGGATCCAGAATCGATCCTTATACCCCCCTGTCGAATTATTCCCCTTCGTGGTCTGGCTGTTTGCCATGACGTCTCCCTGACTCGCTTGGGCCGCACCCGCCGTCGTCGTCCGGGGGGGTTCGTCAGCAAGGATCCCGCAGATTGGCCATTTGCCCCGACGAACGCCCGTATGCTACCAGGTTCGGCACGGACAAGGCAAGGCGTGGTTTTCCGTCAGTCAAACCGCCCTGGACATTGGGCGTCGTTTTGGGTACCTTCCGCCCTCTTCTCTTCTACCGTCAACGAGCATTCCAGACGGCCAACGCATCCGGAGCGACGGATGGCTACCGCCACCACACCGCGCATCACTCTGCTCAGCCCGCTGGATCGGATCCGCGATCTGATCCTGCCGATCGGGATCGTGGCGAGCGTGTTGGTGATCATGGTGCCGCTGCCCGCGTCGTTGATGAACCTGTTGCTGGCAGGCAACATCACGGTGGCCATAATCATACTATTGACGACCATCTTCGTGCGCACGCCGCTGGAATTCAGCATCTTTCCGTCGCTGCTGCTGGCCACCACGCTCGCGCGACTCGTCTTGAACGTGGCCACGACCCGATTGATCCTCACCCACGCGGAACGCGACGGGATGCTCGCGGCCGGGGGGGTGGTTCGGGCTTTTGGTGAGTTCGTCGCGGGCGACAAGCTTGTCGTCGGGTTAATCATCTTTTCGATCATCGTCCTGATCCAGTTTGTCGTGATCACCAAGGGCGCCACCCGGATCAGCGAAGTGGCTGCCCGATTCGCCTTGGACGGCATGCCCGGCCGGCAAATGGCCATCGACGCCGATCTCAACGCCGGCATGATCGACGAGCGCGAGGCCAAGCGGCGCCGCGACGAGATCACCACCCAGGCCGACTTCTTCGGCGCCATGGACGGTGCCAGCAAGTTCGTCCGCGGCGACGCCATCGCCGGCATTGTGATTACGCTGATCAACATTATCGGTGGACTGTTCATCGGCATGGTTCAAGCGGGCATGCCGTTCGGCGAGGCCGCCGCGCTGTTCACGAAGCTCACGATCGGCGACGGCCTGGTCACCCAGGTGCCCGCGTTCTTGATCTCCTTGGCCGCCGGTCTGCTGGTGACGCGAAGCACGACGTCGACCAACCTGCCGAGCGAATTCATCCGCCAGCTTTTTTCTCGTCCGGAGGCGCTGTTCGTGGCGGGCGGGTTCCTGGGGCTTCTGATCTTCACCGGGTTGCCGTTGACCCCGCTGTTGATGCTCAGCGGAGGGTGCGTGGGCTTGGCGGTGGTGCTGTCGCGTCAGACGAACGATCTGCAGAAGAAAGCGGCCGCCGAAAAGAAGGCCAGTCAAGCCAAGCCCGCACAAGAGCGAATCGAGGACTACCTCGCGACCGATCCGATGGAGTTCGAGATCGGCGTCGGGCTGATCCGGCTGGCCGACCCCAAACGCGGCGGCGACTTGTTGGAGCGGGTGCAGGCGGTCCGCCAGAACGTCGCTTCCGACATCGGCATCATCCTTCCCAAAGTCCGAATCCGCGACAGCTTCCAACTCGACCAGAATCGCTATCGGATCAAGATCGGCGGCATGCCGGTGGCCACGGGCATGGTCTATCCGGATCGGTTCTTGGCGATGGACTCCGGGGTGACCACGGGCAAGGTCCCGGGCGTGCGGACCAAGGATCCGGCCTTCGGCACGCCGGCGCTGTGGATCGAGCCGCAGGTCCGCGACCAGGCGGAACTCTACGGCTACACGGTGGTCGAGCCCGGCAGCGTGCTGGCGACGCACCTGACGGCGGCCGTCCGCGAGTACGCCGACGAGATTCTCACGCGCGACGCCACGAAGCACCTGATCGACGAACTGAAGCAGACGTCGCCGGCCGTGGTCGACGAGTTGATCCCCAGCGTGATGAAGTTGCCCGAGGTCCAGCAGATCCTGCAGATGCTTCTGCGCGAGCAGGTTCCGATTCGCCAGTTGGGCCTGATTCTGGAGACGCTCGGAGACTACGCTCCGCGGATCAAGGACCCGATCCTCTTGACGGAGTACGTTCGCAACCGTCTGGCGCGAACGATCTCGACGACGTATCGGAACCGGGACAACCAGATGTACGTGGTGACGCTCGACCCGGCGCTGGAAGATCGGATTCGCGCCGGTTTCGAGCACAACGAGCGTGGGCTTTTCATCCGGATGTCGCCGCAGGCGGTCGAGACGACGTGCCGGCTGATCGCGGCCGAGATCGAGAAGCTCGCGCTGGCGAACCATCCGCCGATCGTGCTGGTCAGCCCCCAGATTCGACCGGCGCTCAGGCAGATGACGGCGTCGCATCTGCCGAAGCTGGTCGTGCTGAGTTACAACGAGATCACGCGGGACACGAAGATCGAGTCGATGGCGATGATCTCGGACGCGAAGTAGGCGACGGCGAACACCAACCTTTTTCCCCCGGGGGAAACGATCATGGAAGTCAAGACGTATCGCGCGGCGACGATGCACGAGGCGCTGACGATGGTGCGGCGCGACCTGGGGCCCGATGCCGCCGTCCTGCACACGCGGGAGGTCCGCTCGCGGCGGATGTTCGGGTTGATGTCCGGTCCGCGACAGATCGAGGTGACCGCCTCGGCGGACGTGAACGTCCCCAGTCGCCTGCCGGCGACGGCGGCCGCGC
>JAPLNP010000508.1 GCA_026401055.1 Planctomycetia bacterium | reverse complement strand
CTCCGGCTCCGCCTTGGGAGGTTCTTTGGCGGGCACCTTTTCGGGCTCCGCCTTGGGAGTCTCCTTCGCCGGCGTCTTCTCCGGCTCTGTTTTGGGAGTCTCCTTGACCGGTGCTTTGGGCGGTTCTTCGGTCGGCTTGGGAGTCTGCTGGGGCGGAGTCACCGCGTCCTTCGCCGGTTCGGCGGGTTTCGCCGGCTGAGCCTGCTTGGGGTCGGCGATTTGGATCGGGTTGTCGCGCAACTGCGGCCAGATACGCTCGATCTCGCGGAGCGTCGCCCGGGGGTCGCCCTGGAACGGGACAACCCGCGAGTTGCCCTTGTCGCCGGCCGCCACTCTTTTCAACCCCGTCTCGCCCATCTTCACGAGAAGCTCTCGGATCTTCGCGTGCTGTTCCCTCGTCGCGCGGATGAAGAGTTGCTGGGTGTCCTCGTCGACGTCGACCGACGGGAGGCTGGGATCGTAGATGTAGCCGCCGCCCTCGAAGAGCTTGTTGATGGCCATTTCGGCGGCCTCGGGCTCGACCACGTCCAGTTGCAGGATCTCGAGTTCTTTTTCCTCGGTCCGCAGTTTCTCGACGGCCTGGCGAATGATCGACTGCTCGGTCGGCCGGGCGATGGCGACGAGTTGATCGCTCCTCGCGTCCAGCGACAGTTGCACCTTCGCCTTCTGTTTCTCCAACAGGGCATTGAGCACGTTCATCAGCGCGACCGAGTCGACGTCTTTGAGCGGATAGACGGCCAGTTGCGCCGCGTTCTCGCCGGTGCTGCCCTCTTCGACCTGGGCGATCAACTGCCGGATCCGGTCGTGGTCCAGCGGCGACGCCTCGGCCATGATCGTGTCGTTCTCTTCGTCCAGCGACAGTTGCACTTCGGGCTGCTGCCGAAAGAACACCCGCAGCATCGCGAACAGCTTCTCCGGATCCGCCGTCGAAATCCGATGCGCCCGAAGCTCCGCGGCGTGGCCGGTGCCCGTCGTTTCCATCTCGTCGACCGTCTTCTTGACCTTGTCCTGATCCTCGGGCAAGGCGCTGACGACCAGCGAGCGGTTCGCGGGATCGACGGCCATGCGGGCGGCGGGCACGACCTGCGAGAGCACGGTAAGGGCCGCCTGCGGATTGCCCGAGGCGAAGTAGTACACCCGCGACACCGGTTCGCGGGTCTTGGGCAGCTTCGAGGTGAAGTCCTTGATGGCCTTGTCGATGGCCGCCTGGTGGTCTTTGTCGGCCCAGACGACCAAGCCGTTGCGTTTCGGGTCGTTCACGAAGGTGGCGTGCTTCTGCAACAGCGGATCGAGCACTTGCAGCAGTGCGGCGGTATCCTCGTAGCGCATCGGATAGACGGCCATAACGCGATCCCGGTCGGGGGCGCCGGCCGCTTCGATCTGCTCGACCGCGGTCCTGATCAGGGTCTGTTTGTCCGGACGCGCCCAGGCCATGATGCTCTTCTGATCGGCGCCGAGGCTGAACGTGACCTCGGGGAATGCCTGCCGCAGCATCGGCAGAGCGCTCGCGCCGTCGGCCGCTTTCAGCGCGTACACCTCCATTTTGGGAGCCGTCTCGGGCGGCTCTTTCTGGGCCATTTGCTCGATCGCGGCCTTGATGAGCGTCTGATCGGCGGGCCGGGCCATCGCGATCAACTGTTGAGGGTCGCCCGTCGGGCTGAACGTCGCGTCAGGAAACGCCTGACGCAGCGCCTGGATCGCGCTATAGGCCGTGGTGGCCTCGACGGTGTAGACCACCGCCTTCGGCGCCGTTTCGGCGGGCTCGGGCTTGGTCATTTGCTCGCACAGGTCCTTGATCTTCTCATGGTCCGCCGGCCTCGCCCAGGCAACCAACTGACGCGGATCGGCCCCCGTGGCAAACCGCGCCCGGGGAAACGCCGTTCCCAAGCTCGTCAGTGCCTGAGGCCGCAGCGGGCCTTGAAGCGTGTAGACCACCATCTTCGAGGCGTCTGCTCCCGCCGCCTGCTTGCTGATTGCCTCGACCGCCGCTTTCAACAGTACATGCTCGGCGGGCCGGGCCATCGCCACGAGTTCGTAGGGATCCGCCCCGACACTGAATCGCACGTCAGGAAACGCCGTCGAGAGAACCGCGATCGCGCTGCTGGCCGGGGTCGATTCCAGCGGATAGACCACCGCCCGGGGCGCCGTTTCGGGCGACTCGGGCTTGGCCATCTGATCCAGCAGGCTCTTGATCTTCTCGTGCTCCGCCTTACGTGCCCAGGCGATCAGTTGCTTGGGGTCCGAGCCCGCGGCGAATCGGGCCCGGGGAATCGCCGTCTGCAGCGCGGCGAGCGCCCCGTACACCGTGCCCGATTCCAGCGTGTAGACCACCATCGTCGAAGCGATCTCGGCCGGACTCTCCTTGGTCATCTGTTCGATGGCCGTCTTGAGCAACGCATGTTCGGCAGGGCGAGCCATCGCGATCAACTGATACGGATCGGACCCGACGCTGAACCGCACGTCGGGGAAGGTCGTCGACAGAACCGCGATCGCGCTGCCCGCCGTGGTCGATTCCAGCGGGTAGACCACCGCCCGGGGCGCCGTTTCGGGCGCCTCGGGCTTGGCCATCTGATCCAGCAGACTCTTGATCTTCTTGTGCTCCGCCCGATGCGCCCAGGCGATCAGTTGCTTGGGGTCCGAGCCTTGGGCAAATCGGGCTTGGGGAATCGCCGTCTGCAACGCGGCGAGCGCCCCATAGACCGTGCCCGATTCCAGCGTGTAGACCACCATCGTGGCCGCGTCCTTGCCAGCCGCCTCTTTCGAGATTGCCTCGACCGCCGCTTTCAACAGTACATGCTCGGCGGGCCGGGCCATCGCCACGAGTTCGTAGGAATCCGCCCCGACACTGAATCGCACGTCGGGAAACGCCGTCGAGAGAACCGCGATCGCGCTGCTGGCCGGGGTCGCCTTCAACGTGTAGACCACCGCCTTGGGAGCGGTCTCGGGCGCCTCGGGCTTGGCCATCTGATCCAGCAGACTCTTGATCTTCGCGTGCTCCGCCGGTCGCGCCCAGGCGATCAGTTGCTTGGGGTCCGAGCCCTGGGCGAAGCGGGCTTGGGGAATCGCCGTCTGCAACGCGCTGAGCGTCCCGTACACCGTGCCCGACGCCAACGTATAGACCACCATCGTGGCCGCGTCTTTGCCCGTCGTCTCTTTCGCGATCGCCTCGACCGCCGCTTTCAACAGTACATGCTCGGCGGGCCGGGCCATCGCCACGAGTTCGTAGGGATCCGCCCCGACACTGAATCGCACGTCGGGAAACGCCGTCGAGAGAACCGCGTTCGCGCTGCTGGCCGGGGTCGCCTTCAACGTGTAAACCACCGCCCTGGCAGCCGTTTCGGGCGAGTCGGGTTTAGCCATCTGATCCAGCAGGCCCTTGATCTTCTCGTGCTCCGCCGCACGCGCCCAGGCGATCAACTGCTTGGGGTCCGAGCCCTGGGCGAATCGCGCCCGGGGAATCGCCGTCTGCAACGCGGCGAGCGCCCCGTACACCGTGCCCGATTCCAACGTGTAAACCACCATCGTCGAGGCGGTTTCCGCCGGGCCCTCCTTGGTCATCTCCTCGATGGCCGTCTTGAGAAGGGCATGTTCGGCAGGGCGAGCCATCGCGATCAACTGATACGGATCCGACCCGACGCTGAACCGCACCTCCGGAAACGTCGGCGTCAGAACCGCGATCGCGCCGCTGGCCGTGGTCGATTCCAGCGGGTAGACAACGGCCTTCGGCGCCGTCTCGGGCGACTCGGGCTTGGAGATCTCGTCGATCAGGGCCTTGATCTTCACGTGATCGGCCTTGGTGGCCCAGGCGATCAACTGACGCGGGTCCGTGCCCGGGGCGAAGATTGCCTGCGGGAAGGCGTCGCTGAGACTTCTCAGGGCCATGTAGCTCGGCGCCGCCTGGAGCTTGTAGACCACGGGCTTCCGCGCGTTCTTGCCGGCGGTCTGGCGGGTCAGTTCGTCCAGCGTCGTCTTGATGAGCTTGTGTTCGGCGGGCCGCGCGCGGGCGACGAGTTGTTGCGGGTTCGAGCCGACGTTCAACAGCGCCTGGGGAACCACCGGCTGCAAAACCGGCAACACGCTGGCCGCCGTGATCGAATCGAGCGTGTAGATCTGCACGGTGGGCGCGGTTTCGGGCGGCTCCTGTTTCGTCAGCTCGGCAATCGCCGTCTTCACCTTCTCGTGATCCGCCGGTCTCGCCCAGACCACCAGTTGATTCGGCTGGGCGCCGTAGCTGAGTTGAGCCTGGGGCGCGGCCTCGCGCAGCACCGGCAGCGCGGCGGCCGCGGTCATGTTCGCCAGCGTGTAGACCACCATTGTCGGCGCGGTCTCGGCCGGTTCCTCCGCCGAGAGCTTGTCGATCACCGCCTTGACCTTCGCGTGATCCGCCGGCCTCGCCCAGACGACAAGTTGGCTCGGGTTGGCGCCCAGGCTGAGCTGCACGTCGGGCACGGCTTGGCGCACGACGGGCATCGCGGCCGCCGCCGTCACGTTCGCCAGCGTGTAGACCACCATCGTCGGCGCGGTCTCGGCCGGTTCCTCCGCCGAGAGCTTGTCGATCACCGCCTTGACCTTCGCGTGATCCGCCGGATTCGCCCAAACCACCAGTTGGTTCGGATTCGTGCCTTGCGTGACCTGCACCTGGGGCAACGCCTGGCGGACGACCGGCATCGCGGCCGCCGCGGTGACGTTCGCCAGCGTGTAGATGGCCATCGTCGCCGGCGTGTCGCTCTTGGCCAATTCGGCGACCGCGATCTTGATTTTCTCCTGGTCCTCGGGCGTGGCCCAAACGATCAACTGGCGGGGATCGGTGCCGAAGCTGAACTGGGCGGTGGGCGTCGCCTGGCGGAAGATTTGGGCGGCCGTGGTGGCCGGGGTCGATTCGAGCTGGTAGATGCCGAGCCTCGCGGCCTTCTCGCCCGACTCCTCCTTCGCCAATTGCTCGACGATCTGTTTGATAACCTTCTGCTCGGCCGGCCTTGCCCAGGCGGTCATGTGGCGCTCGTCGGCGGCCATGGCCAATTGGGCCTGGGGGGCCGCGGCGCGGAGCACCTGGAGCGCGTGGTACGACGATCGGGCATGAAGCTCGTAGGTCGCCACCGTCGGCGCCGTCTCCTCGCTCTCCTCCGCGGCCATCTTCTCGATCGCGCCGCGGAGCTTCTCGTGTTCCTCGGGCGTCGCCCAGACAGCCAACGTGTTCTTCGTCGCGTCGGGGACGATTCGGGCGGTGGGAACCAGACCGGTGAGGATCGTGACCATCGACGCGGCGTTGCCCGAGCCCGCCGGATAGACCTCCAGCCGCGGCTTGTCCTTCTCGCCGACGCCGGACTGCAATTCCTCGAGCGTTTTGGCGATCAGCTTTTGATCGTTGCCGCGTGCCCAGGCGACAATGGTGCCCGCCGCGGCGTCAGGCATCAATCGTGCCTCGGGCACCAGTTGCTGCAAGACCTGCATGGCCATCGCCGGCGAGGCGGTCTTCAGCGGATAGACCATCACCTTCTCCATCGCGTCGGCGGGTACGCCCGAGTCCATCTGCTCGACCGCCGCCTTGATCTTCTCGTGCTCGGCCGGCGACGCCCAGACCGCCAGCCGGCGGGTCTTCGGGTCGAGCACGATCTGCGTCGTCGGAAACAGGCTCTTCATCACGGTGAGCACGCTGGTCGGATCGGCCGACTTGAGTTGGTAGGCGACCAGTTGGTATTTCTGCCCCTCGGGCGCGTCGCCGGCAAGCTGTTTGACGATGTCGGCCAGAATCGCGTGCTGCGTCGGCTTCGCCCAGATCGACAACTCGCCAGGCTCGGTCTCAGGAATAACCTGTACGCCGGGCAACTGCGTCGCCAGATTGGGCAAGAGCGCCGTGAAACGCTTCTTCGCCGCCTCGGTGACCGGGTAGGTCTTCAGTTGCTTCGGCTCCTCCGGCGGCGTGCTCGCCTCGACCCGGTCGATCGTCGCCTTGATCGTCTTGTGATCCTCGGGCGAGGCGACCACCATCAGACGCTTGCCCTCGGCGTCGAGCGTGACCTGCGCCTTGGGCGCCAACTGCGTGAGTCCGGGGATCAGGCCCGGCGAGGGCGTTTGCGCCAGCGGGTAGAACCGCAGCTCGGGCGCGTCGGGGGCCGGCCCGACGGTTTGCAGCCGCTCGAGCAGGGCCCTGATTTTCTCGTGATCCTCGGGCATGGCGACCGCGACGAGGCGCCGCGTGGCCGAATCGAGCGTGAACTGTGCCCTCGGCACCAGGCTCTGCAAGAGCGTGAGCGTCGTGGCGGGGTCGACCTTGGTGAGATGATAGACCTCGGGCCGCGGCACAAGGGGCGACTCCTCGCCTTGGCCCAGCTTGCCGACGGCCGCTTTCAATCGCTCGTGGTCCTCGTCGGTCGCCCAGGCCACGACGTTGTTCGTCTTGGCGTCGACGGTCAGCTTCGCCGTCGGGACGAGCGTCTGGAGCGTCGTCAGAAGGTTCGCCGCGTCGACGCCGCGGACGCGATAGACCTCGAACCGGGACTTCCCGCCGGGAACGTTCTTTTCGATCCGCTCCAGCGCCGACTGGATCGCCTCGTGATCTTCGGGCGAGGCGATCACCATCAGCCGCTTGCCGCCGGCCTCGAGCGTGATCTGCGCCTTGGGCACCAGCGTCTGTAATCCCGTCACCAGCGTCGACGGCGGCTCCTGCGTCAAGGGATAGAAACGCAACTCCGGCGCGTCGGGACGCGGCTCGGCCGGCTGAAGCTGCTCGAGCGTCGAGCGAATCGTCCGCTGATCGGCCGGCGTCGCCAGGACAAACAGGCTCTGGGACGGGGCGTCGAGCGTGATCTTGGCGTCGGGCACCAAGGTGGTCAGCAGCGTCTGCGTCGTGGCCGGACTGGCCTTCGTCAGCCGGTACACTTCCAACTGCTGCGTATTCTGCGGCGATTGGTCGGCCTGGAGTTTCTCGATCGCCCGGGCCAGCGCCGCCTGGTCGGCGTCGGTCGCCCAGGCCACCAGACGGCCGTTCCTGGCGTCAATCGTCAGTTGCGCCCCAGGAACGAGTGTCTGGAGCGTCGGAAGTGCCTGCGCGGTACTCATGCCCGAGAGCGAATAGGTCTCGAACCGCGGCTGGTCCTCCGGCGCCGTCGTCTTGAGCTGGTCGATCGCGGTCTTGATGGCTTCCTGATCCTTGGCCGAGCCGACGACGATCACTCGCTTGCCGCCGGCGTCCAACGTAACCTGGGCCGCCGGAGCCAACTCCTGCAAACCGGTGACCAGCGTCGGATCGGCCACCTTGTTTAGCGAGTACACCCGCAACTGGCGATCGCCGGCCGACGCCGACGTCTTGCCCCGGAGTTGTTCGAGCGTCGAACGGATGACCTGCTGATCCTTGGGCAGAGCCAGCGCGACCAGCCGCCGGCCGCCGGGATCGAGCGTAAGCTGCGCGTCGGGCGCCAGTGTTTGCAGCATCGCGAGCGTCGCGGCCGGATTCGCTGAGCGCAAATCGTGGACCTCGAGTTGCACTGTGGTCTCGATCGAGCCGCCCTGGCCGAGCTTCGCAAGCGTGTCCGTCAACAACGCATGGTCGGCCGGCGTGGCCCAGGCGACCAAGCTGCCCGTCTTCGGATCGATCGTCAGTTTCGCCGACGGCACGATCACTTCGACGGCCTTGAGGAACTGGGTGGCGTCTCGGCGTTTGTCCAGCGGGTAGACTTCCAACCGGGGCTTCTTGTCCTGCGGGTTGTTCGCCTGCATCTGGTCCAACACCGCCTTGGCCACCGCGTGCTGCGACGGCGTCGCGTAGCCGCTGATCTGGTCCGCCTTCGTGTCCAGAACGAACTTCGCGTCGGGCATCAGCTTGGTCAACACCTCCATCGCGACGTTCGGATCGGCATTCTTGATCGGATAGACGACCAGCGCCGGCTTCTCGGGCTCCTTGGGCTTCTCTTCCTTGGGCTTCTCGGGCTGCGCCGGCTCGGGGATGGTCTGGATCACCTTGCCGATGGCCCTCATGATGCCGGCCGTGTCGGTGACGAGCAGTTGGTTGGTCTTGGGCAAAGGGATCGCTTTGCCATGGGGGCCCAGAAGGGGAGTGATTTCGGCGCTGACCTCCGGGGCATTTCGTCGGCCCAGCGGAAACAGGACACTCACCAACTCGAAACGCCCCCGCTTGTCCAGTTCCTCCAGATTTACGCGCGGAACCATCCCCTCGGGGATGCCGTCCGCGAGATTGATCAGGATCAGCATCCGCTGGCGGCGTATCAGCGTGTGGCCCTTGGTCAGAAGCACGCCGTTGAGCAAGTCGATCGCTTCGGTCGGCGTGTACTCGCGGGCGTCGCTGTAGTTGAAGCTGCCCGGCGGCGGGGCATCCAACACCAACGACAAGTCCGCCTGTTGGGCCACCCACTCCAACACGTCGACCCAACGCTGGAAGCGGAAGTTGAACCGCAGCCGCGGCTCGGGCTTGATCTTCGACCACTCGCCGCGCTGGGCCTCGGTCAACACCTCGCCGAGACTCTTCTCACTTTCCTCGATTACCTTCGCCTGAGCGTCCGGCGGGGCTTTCGCAATCGCGTCCTTGCGGGCGGCGAGCAGTTCGGCCACCTTGGCCCGCTGCGCGTCGGTCAACTCCAACCGCTCCGCGACGGCCGGCTCGGCCAAGCGGGTGTGGCTCATCGGGGGCTTCGCGGGCTCGGCCGGTTTCGCTTCGGCCGGCTTGGCTTCGGCGGGAGGCGTCTCGGCCGGTTTCGCTTCCGGTGACTTGGCCGGCTCTGGCGTCGGTGCCGCCGGTGCAGGTGCCGCCGGTGCAGGTGCCGCCGGTG
>JAPLNP010000001.1 GCA_026401055.1 Planctomycetia bacterium | reverse complement strand
CTGGCCATCCTGGTGGTCGCCGCCGAGGCTTTGTTGGGCATCGTCTGCCCGCTGACCACGTGGGAAAGCGACCTCCGCGATGCCGCCGGCGAGGCGGTTCAGGAGGGCTCGTTCGTCGGGCATTGGGCTCACGAGTTGCTTTTCGTCGACGTCCCCCCTTGGGGCCTCACGCTGGGATACTGCCTGTTTGCCTTGGCCGTGGTCATGGCATTCGTGGTGGTGCCACCGCGTCTGAACCGAGCCGCGACCGTCAGGGAGCGGTAAGACGCCGGTTGCCACTGCTGGCTTGTCCAGCACTGCGGCAGCACGGTTGAACGAAACCGGCCACCGACGCGGCGATAAGACGGTACTCGATGCGCCCCCTTCGCGTTTGGCCCGTCCGTGGTGGCGTTGGACTGCCTTGTCAAGTGCGCGTAAGGCCCTTGCCGTTTCGCCGTTTGCCGTTACTTGGCAGACAACGTGACCTCGATCGTCTCGCCACCCTTCAGGTCGATGACGAGCGGCTTGCTAATCCGGTTGGCGGTCGACGGGTTCGGATGTCCCTGCAGGACATACCTTCCCGGCGGGACGTCGTTGAACGAGATTTGATTCTTTGCGTCGATTTCTCCAGATCCTCCCCACGATCCGACTACTTCTCCACCTTCAGGTTTAATCTCCACAATGTAATCTCCGGGCCGCTGCTTTCCGGCGAAATCGACGGTGACCTGGACGCGGGCGGACTTTGTCATGCTTAGCGAAATATCTTGTGCCGGTGCCGTGATCGGCTGACCCAATCCCGGACGGCAGTAGCCGGATTTGCGCAGCACAATCGTGGCACTCCCGATAGGAACCTGATCCAAACGAAAGCGGCCGTCGGCGTCGGTCTTGGATTCATACTCTTGCGGCGATTGATAGCGTCCGTCCCCACTGCCGACGACGTCCCCGAGACGCACTGCCACATCCGCCAGCGGCTTGCCCGCGTCGTCGGTCACACGGCCCGAGACAGCCGCCGCGCGTGACAGACCGCAATGGTAGGAGTGCCAGCCCGGCTGGTCGTCGAACTGCGCGTAACCGACAACCCTGGGCACGTAGCCGTCCGCCTCCACGACGACGCGGTGCGCCGCCGCTGGGGCAGTCTTCAGAACCCAACGACCTTGCGCGTCAGCGACGGCTTCGCTCACGACCGTGTAGTGACGCTCGCCCTTCGGCTTCGATTCGACGCGCTGCAATTGCATCCGCGCGGCGACGGGCTGCCGCGTCGCAAGGTCAATCACCGTGCCTTCGAGAACGACTCCGTCGGCCAGCGTGAACCCGTGCGCCTCTAACCGTTCGTCGATCAGCTCGATCCCGTCCGGTACGGTTACGTCCGACCAGCGAAGATTGCCTCCGGTGTAAACGTCGATTTGTGCCGGAGGCCCCTTGTCGGCATCGCGCGCATCGATCGGATTAAGATCGGCGGGCGACTTGCGGAGGTGCTCCCAACTGGTCGGCTGCCAGACCATGAAGACCCAGTCGACCTTTGCGGCCGCCCGCTTTGCCGGGTCATTGTTGATATTGAGCCAGAAGCTATTCTTGACGCCGTCATGCAACACGAGCCGCCTGGTCTTCACGTCCACCTTGGCAAAATCGGCCAGGACCGCATTGAAGACCTTGGCGTCGCCGCGACATTCCGCATGCCATTGTCCGCCGCCATACGGTGGTCCAACCCAGTAGGCGATGCGCGCCGGGTTGTTGATGATTTCGGCCGCGCCCTTCGGCCAGCCGGGGTCGTGAACAGGGCTGTTTCCTTCCCCACCCCTGATCAAGGCGAACGCCGTTCGAGAGGCAACGGTTGCCGTCGTCACGGCGAGCAACATGGTTGCCACCCGAAGTATCCCGTGAAACCCTTGACGTTGTTTCCACCGTGGCATGACCCTAATCTCCCATGGATTGTGAATTGCCTTGAATCTTGGACGAGCCGAACGCTGGAATCGTTCCCTGTTCCGTCGCGGACATCGAGGCTCGCACGGCCAAAACGTTGCTCGACCGAGACCAGGTTGAAAGAGATCCAACGAGGCCCGACCTATGGGGAAACCGGCTCCTCGATCGTGATGGCCAAACAGAACGGGGCGGCCTGGGCGCCGGCGGCGAGGTAATCGATCCGGGCGACCTTCTTCTCCGCGTGGGGATTTGTCCATCCGCTGGCGAAGAGACGGACGCTGGCGCCAAGCCATTCCGCCAAGAGGTTCTTTCCCTCCCAGACCTTCGCTCCGCGGGTGGGCGGTTGGTCACCGTCGGCGAACCAACTGCGCGCGTCCTCGCCGGCCACGTATTTTTCCGCATGTTCCCGCCGAGCCCGCGGTCCCCAGTTCTCGACAAAAGGCTCAACAAACCTCCTGAGCCGCTCCTCCATCCTGTCAAACACCCGCGGGCTGACCTCGCACTCGGCCAGCATTTCACGCTTCCGTACCGCAAATCGTTGCTCCATCGACTCGCCTCCTGTAGAATCCCGCTGCAACAGAAGGCTTGATACACAAAATACTTACGTCGAATCAAGATCAGTTGGACAGTAGAACTACGCTCTGCTCCTTTTCTCTCACCTTCATTCTTCTGGCCGCTTCGTCGCGGAAGCGGCCGAGCCCTTCTTCCTCGCCTGGGTTCCGCTCCATCCAGTCGATGGCCTTCTGGTACCACTGGCGTGCCTCGTCCTTTTCGCCCAGTGGCCAATAAGCCAGGGCCAGAAAAAATAGGTCGTAGCCGTGCTCGCCGTGATGCTTCAGCGACGCTACAAAACGAGTCAATGCCGCCTTCTCGACGTTTAACTCGATCGCCGTCTTGAATTCCGCCAATGCCGCACCATAGCGCTTCATCGCGTAGTAGACTGTGCCTCGGTTCCTGTAGGCGGCGGAATTCTCGGGCTCCAACTCTACAGCCTTGTTAAAATCCGCAAGGGCCAGCTCGTACTCTCGGCGATCTGTGTACACGATCCCGCGGTCACTGTAGACTGCGGAATCCTCCGGGTCCGACTCCACGGCCTTGTTGAGGTCCGCCAGGGCCAGATCGTATTGCTTTCGATCGCGATACACCAGTCCACGGCTGGCGTAAGCCCAGGCATTCCATCGGTCCAGCTCCAACGCTCTGTTGAAGCTCTTAAGAGCCAAGTCGTATTGTGCTCGATCGAGATAGACGCACCCGCGGCTGGCATGGACCCAAGCGTCCTCCCGGTTGAATTCCAAAGCCCTGTTGAGGTCCGCGAGGGCCAGATCGTACTCCTGACGCGCTTTGTAAACGAGCGCGCGGTTGTGGTACAACGCGGCATAGTTGGGTGGCAGCTCCAATGCCTTGTTGAGATCCGCAAGGGCCAGATCGTACTGCTCGTGATCTTCATAAAAGGCCGCGCGGCTGGCGTAGGCCATGGGATTTACTGCATTCCGCTCCACTTCCTTGCTGCAAGCGGCCAGTGCCCGGTTGTACTCGTGCTGATCGTAGACGATCTCGGGGTTATGGTAGTACGCGGCATCTCGAAGATGCAGATCCAGAGCCTCGTTGTGAAAGATGAGGGCCGCGTCGTCTTGCCTTTGAGCGTAGTAGAAGTCGGCGACCCTTTTGCGGGCATGGGCATTGAGGGGCTGCAGGTCGACATAATGTGCCAGGTCCGAGAAACCCAGGGTGTGCCCTCCCTGCTGATCATAGATGACACCACGCATGTAGTAGGCGGCAGCAACGTTGGGGTCGATTGTGAGAGCTTCACTGAGCTTTGCCAGGGCCCGGTCCAGATCATGGTTCTCGCAGTGAGCCCTCGCCTGAATGAGCAGATAGTCCGTCAGCCCGTGTCGCATCGCATCATCGAATTGCCTGCGGTATTCGAGGAAGCTCGGCAGATCGGAAACCAGGCACCACCAAACCTCGCAGGCCGCTCCGTAGGCGACGTCCGATTGCTCCACCTGGCCGAACTGCTGTCGGATGTCGCCTATCCGACAGTAAGCCTTGATGATTTCCAGCCGAACCATCGGATCGCTCCTGCGCTGCTCCACGAATCCTTCGTAAAACGCAAGCACCTTCTGCTGAAGCCACTGATGCTCCCGGTCCGTCGATTGACGAGATTCTGACCGACCCTCCGCCGGACGGGTGGGCGTTGCCCGTAGCTCCATCGTGCCGTCGCGCACGGTCTTCGGCAGAAGGTGTGCCGGGCACGTCTTGGTGGCGCCGGCAAGTTCCTCGTAGAACTCTCGCAGACTCCGCAGCAATGCCGCATCGTGCTCGGGATCTTCTTCCGCCTGGTCAGTCTGATTCCCTTTCTCAGATTCTTCGGCGGCTTTTTCAGCCCCAACTCTCTTTGCCGGCTCGTTGCTTTGCGACGGACTGACCTCCTTCGATACCACCCGTGTGTAAATCACATCCACGATCTCCAGCGCAAGCTGCAAGTTGGCGATGGCTTGATTCGTGTTCTGCTCGGCCAGCTTGCGTTGTGCCATTTCTTGTTCGTAGGCCAAGGCAAGCAGGAACGTGCTCGCCGCCAGCGCGACTAGGGCCACCGAGACCGTGGCGACGATCGCCAAGACCAGTGGCAGGTGCCGCCGCGCCCACCTGGTGGCGACCAGCCAAGGCCGCTTGGCCCGACGCGACTTGTCCTCGAGACGACGACGCTGGCCATCGGCCAGCTCGTCGGCGACGTCCGGGTATCGTCTCAGGATCTCATCGCTGTCCCGGTGGTCTCCTCGCGTGGGGGCTTCGCGGTGCTGCTGGATCCCCTGTGTGACCCGCGAGTCGTCAATCCTCTCCGGCGGCCCGTTTGACCTACCCATGTTTTCCTGCAGCGTCTCCGTCCGGTCTTCCGGCGGTCTCTTACGTCGAATCATGGATCCGTCCCTCCCAAAAGGGACCTACGGAACCCATCGCGCGAGTCCGGAGTCTCTTCCGTTGCGCCGACGGACCGTCCCCCGCCGGCTGTGCCAGCCGCCGCGGTCTGTGTGCCGAGAATGCGCAGGAGTAAATGAGAAATCCGAGAGCAGACAATCAACTCTCAAGAGACCTCGGCGATTGCTCGGCTTATTGGGAAACCGGCTCCTCGATCGTGATGGCCAAACAGAACGGGGCGGCCTGGGTGCCGGCGGCGAGGTAATCGATCCGGGCGACCTTCTTCTCCGCGTGGGGATTTGTCCATCCGCCGGCGAAAAGACGCACGCTGCTGCCAAGCCATTCCGCCAAGAGGTTCTTTCCCTCCCAGACCTTCGCTCCGCGCGTGGGCGGCCGGTCACCGTCGGCAAACCAACTGCGCACGTCTTCGCCGGCCACGACCGCGATCGATTCCTCCGACTGGTCCTCGTAGACGATTCGATACCAGCCGATGGTTGTGCCGTCGGCAACGTAATGCGTTGCGTCGCCGAACTGCGTGCCGTGGAGAACGTACATTCGTGCCACGTGCTTGCCGACCGCGATGCCTTCGATCTTCTCGGGGGCCGTGGGCAGCAGACCGCTGCCCAGTTGCAGCGATCCCGGGCCGATGGTGAACTTCACGCCGCCCAGCGTCTGCTCGCCCCGCGGCACCTTGAGCATGTCGTTAAACGGCATGTCGAAGGTGGGCAGGTCCATCGTCTGGTCGGTCTTCGGCTGGAGATCGACACACCAGAGCGTTCCCTTGGGCTGGAACGGGGCCGCAAGGTCGAAGTGGGCCGGTTGCCCCGTCGGATGATAGGGAGGCTCGGCCGAACTCAGCGCGGCGAGCACCTTGGCGTCGATCATCC
>JAPLNP010000556.1 GCA_026401055.1 Planctomycetia bacterium | reverse complement strand
ACGCCGTGAAAATCCTCCGGCGGCGCTGGGAGTCGGACGCCCGGGCGGTCGCCCTGTTTTGCCGGGAAGCCCAGGTCGGGCGCGGCGTGTCACATCCGCGCGTGATCTCGGTCCTGGCCGCGGGACTGCGCGAGCCGCCGTATTACCTGGTGATGCCGTGGCTCGATGGCTGCACGCTCCGGACGCGGCTGGACGACCCCGAACGACCGGACTTGCCGACCGCGCTTTGGATCGGCCGGCAAGTGGCCGAGGCGCTTGGAGCCCTGGCCGCCGCGGGTTGGCGGCACGGAGACATCAAGCCGAGCAACCTGTTTCTCTCGCCCGGCGGACACGTGACGCTCCTGGACCTCGGCTTCGCCCGGCGGGAGCACGAAGACGGTTCGGCCGCGGACCGATGCGTTCTGGGCACGTGCAACTACCTCGCCCCCGAGACCATCACCTCGGCGCTGGCGGCGGACGTTCGCAGCGACATTTACAGCCTGGGCGTGGTGCTGTTCGAGATGCTCGCCGGTCGGCTGCCCTTTGAGGGAAGCACGCTTGAAGCGTTGGTCGTCCAGCACAAGCAATCCCGCCCGCCGGACCTCCGCCGACTCGCGTCGCACGTGCCGCAAGGCGTCGCTGCCCTGGTGCATCAGATGCTCGCGAAGGACCCGTTACGCCGTCCACAGACCCCCGGCGATCTGGTCGAGCGTCTGGCCCGACTCGAAATCCACTCCTTCGCCGACCGGGCGTGGGAGTAGTGCGCAGAGGGTGGGTCGGCAGGGTGGCTCGCTACGCGGGCGTGGCCGACATCCGCGGCGATTCAGCCACGCCCTTCGTTCCTCAGAGCGTGCCACCCGACCGCACTCCAGAACTACGCTTCATCCAAGCCGCCGAAACGGCGGTCGCGGGCGGCGTAGTCGCGGATGGCTTGGCGGAGGTGTTCTTCGGTGAACTCGGGCCAGGTCACGTCGGTCACCCAGACTTCGGCGTAGCTGATCTGCCAGAGCAGGAAGTTGCTCAGCCGCATCTCGCCCGCGGTGCGGATCAGCAGGTCGGGGTCGGGCATGCCGGCCGTGTAGAGATGGTCGGCCAAGTCGCGCTCGGTCAGTGCCTCGGGATCGAGACGCCCCTGTTTGGCCTCCCGGGCGATCCGGCGGACGGCGTCGAGCAGTTCGGCCCGGGCGCCGTAGTTCACCGCCAGGCAAACCCGAAGGCCCGAGTTGCCGCGGCTCATCTCGATCGTCTTGTCGATCTGTCGCAGCACGCGGTCGGGGATGCCTTCTCGGCGGCCGATCATCGCGATTTGGAGGTTCTGCTGGAGAATCGTCGAGCGTTCCTCGACCATGTACTGTTCGAGCAGGTGCATCAGGAAGTCGAGTTCCGTCTGGGGGCGTTTCCAGTTCTCGCTCGACAGACAGTAGAGCGTGAGCTGTTCGATTCCCAGCCGGGCACACTCCTCGGTGACGCGGCCGACGCTGGCCACGCCGTGCCGATGGCCTTCGATCCGCGGCAGGCCCTGCCACCGGGCCCAGCGACCGTTGCCGTCCATAATCACGGCGACGTGCCGCGGGCGGTTCTCGCGGGGCACGTCGAACGTGTCGGTCGCGGACGGATCTGTTTCTGGGCGAGAAGACATCTTCCATCAACCAGCGACTACGCCAAAATGGTCTGCTCCCGATCGGGACCGACCGACACGATGGCCACCGGCCGGCCCACCAATTGGCTCAGCCGGTCAAGGTACTGCCGGGCCTTCCGGGGCAGGTCGCCCATCTTTCGCACCGTCGTGATGTCCTGCTGCCAGCCGGGCAGGGTCTCGTAAACCGGCACGACCCGCCGCAGATCGTCGACGTGGCTCGGAAAATCGGTGATTCGCCGGCCGTCCAACTCGTAGGCCGTGCAGACCTGCAACTCCGGCAATGCACTGAGGACGTCCAAGAGCATCACCGCCAACACGTCGACGCCGCCGAGCCGGGCGGTGTAGCGCGCGGCGACGGCGTCAAACCAGCCGCAACGCCGCGGACGCCGCGTCACCGTGCCGTACTCGTTGCCCACCTCGCGGATGTGCCGGCCGATCTCGTTGTCCTGCTCGGTCGGGAACGGACCGCCGCCCACCCGAGTTGTGTACGCCTTGACGACGCCGATCATCTTGTCGACATACCGCCCGGGCACGCCCGAGCCGCTCGACACGCCCACTCCCGAACTGTTGCTGCTCGTGACAAAGGGGAACGTGCCGTGGTCGATGTCCAAAAGCGAGCCCTGGGCGCCCTCGAAGAGGATTCGCTTGCCGGCCTCGACGGCATCGAGCAGATAGGCGGTCGTATCGGCCACGTGGGGTTCGAGCCGCTCGGCGTAGCCGCGGTACCGCCGGAAGATCTCGTCGGCGTCCAGTGCGATCTCGTCGGCCGAGGCCCCCAGGCCGGCAAGGATGTGGCGTTTCGTCTCGGCGATCCGGCGGACGCGATCCTGGAAGTCGTCGCGGTACATGTCGCCCAGGCGGACGGCCGTCGAGCGTCCCATCTTGTCGCGGTAGCACGGCCCGATGCCGCGCAGCGTGGTTCCGATCGCCTCGCCACCGCCGATCAGTCGCTCCATGAGGCGGTCTTCTTCCACGTGCCAGGGCAGGACGACGTGGGCGCGGTCGCTCACGATCAGGTTCGCGCCGACGGCGACCCCGCGGCCCGTAAGTCCGTCGATCTCGTCGATCAAGCTGCCGGGGTTGAGCACGACGCCGCCGGCCACGACGCATTGCACCTCGGGCCGGAAGATGCCGCTGGGCACGAGCGAGAGCTTGAAGCTCTGACCGCCGGCCACGACGGTATGGCCCGCGTTGGACCCACCCTGATAGCGGACGACGATCTGATGCTGTGGAGTTAGGAGGTCGACGATTTTCCCCTTGGCCTCGTCACCCCATTGCAGTCCGATGACACACGTAACAGGCACGCCAGGGCCCTCAATCACGGCCATTTCGCTCACACCGGCCACGCGACCGGAGTCCATCCAAACGCACCAGTGTAACGGCGCATCGGCCGCGCGGTCAAGGATGGGCCGACAGGGTAGGGGGGGGTGACAGTCTGCCGGCGGAATTCCGAGAGCAAAGGATATCACGTGTGTCCAAGAAAGCGATTTGCGTTCTACACGTACCATCGCCATACTACAGATCCGCGGTATAGTAAATAACTCCACGGAGGGACGTGATGGCGCAGTCTGTCCGAAGAGGTCGCGGAGCAAACGGGGAAAGTGGAGTTTGTCTTGGGGGGTAACGTGGCATCCAACGTACGTCGCGCGATTGACGCAGCCGTAAGGAGTGTCTACTATCGGAGTTACCGCGAATGTTGAACGCGTCGGAAGCCGAAGTATCCTTAAGATGCGTGTGATTGCGTCCGCTCTCCCATTACCTGGAAGAGAACGCGACCGTCGGCAGGCATAGGATTAGCAAGAGTAACGGTCGCCGCCAAATGATATTGTGATTGTGACCATGGCTGAACAAGAGAACGGGAAAGACGACACGCTTCGGACCGAAAAGAAAGAAGGCGTCATTCTTCGCGTTGACTGGAACGAACTCGGCCCGGCTGTCTTCGCCAACCAGGTCCTGGCTTTGACAGATGAGGGTATGCTCCATCTGGGGTTCTATCAGACAATTCCACCACTCGTGATTGCGGAGACGGATGAGGAGCGAAAGCGGGTGATCGAATCGCTTGAACAACGCGGTACAGTCGATGCGAAACTCGTGGTCCACGTCGCCCTTCCCCTATCCAAGCTTACGGCCGTCATCGAGATATTGGCCAAGCAGACAACAATGCGTGGTCTGACACCGGAGTCCAGGTGATGTGTTTCGCGACCGCAACGATTCAGCCGCAGTCTCCCGCCGTTACGGTAGGCCGCACGCTTGTGGAAGTCGCGGGTGGCGTCAAAACCTTCGTCCAAGACCGTCTCTTTGCGGGGATCGCCTTGACGACTCCCGCATCGATGCTGATGATTGATGGCCAGTTTGTCTGTGTTTCGACCGAGACGTGTGAGTATCTCAAATTGGAGGCCGCCCAGCGCGGCGTTTCGGTGGTCGAGGTGTATCGCGAAGAGATGCAGGCCCAGGAAGAACTGAAGCGATTGACGTTGCCGCGCGACCCTCTGGAGAAAGCCGCCCAGCAAGACCACAGCCATCACCCATGGTGGTCCGGCAATGAAACGAAGCCGTTTTAGCCCACGCGTGAAGTACGGCATCAATGTTGATCAAACGCGGCATGATCATCTGGGCACGTTTCGCTAGGGGTCAGTGCAAGAATCGCCCGGCGGTAGTAATCTCGGACCCATCTTCTGACGGTTCGTTTTTTGTGGCCGTGGGAACCACTCAACGAACGTCGCCGTTGCCCGATCACCAGGTTGACCTCCCCTGGTCGAGACCTTCTCACCCCAAGACAAAACTTCACAGAGCCACGGTGATTGACTGCGCGTGGATTGAGAAGTTGGTTCCCGTCGCGATCGAGGAGGTCGGAGGGGTAGTGCCGGACGCTGTCCTCGTCCAGATTCTCAAGAAGGCAGAGCCCCACCTTCCGACGGCCTAGTCAAGATTTCGTCTGGCCGGACCGAGGCGGCCAGTCGCCAATATTGGGCAACTGGTCTGACAAACACCCCTCGCACCGTCCATCCGGTCGCTTGCTCACGTCGAGGCCATCCGCAATAATCGAGCCGAACGGGATTTGGGGCAGCGCCCTTCATCCTGTCCATCGTGTTAATCCTGTCAAAACCGAGACTGTAGCAAGGAAATAGGGTTTTGGTCTTGACTCAGCAGCCTATAGTGTGCAGATTCTCGGGTTATCTGGTGACTGGGGACCCACGCCAAGGAGGGCGCCGCCATGCCGGGACCGGGAGAGTACCTGCCGGATGCC
>JAPLNP010000017.1 GCA_026401055.1 Planctomycetia bacterium | reverse complement strand
TCCCGACCTTCCAGTCCCCTATTGTAGCGGCGCCGAATGGCGTGTCAAAAGCGCGTTCTATCCTCAGGGCACAAGGCTGCCCCCGAGACGTGACCGCTGCAACCGGCGCAGCATGGGCCGGTGGGGTTCCACGATGCGAAGGGTGACGGCGGGGTGGCCGGGGAACGAATGAAACCCAGATGAGAAGGGAGGGAGTCGCTACCCCACCACCCTCCGCCCCCACCGTGCTCACCTCGATCAACCTCAGCACATCCTCCCAGCGGATCCGCCGCGACCGACCGAGCTTGAGGATCGACTGCTGAGCAACGCCAACGTCAGTTCGAAGAACGCCCGCAGCCCATGTTCCTATACCAGCGACCGTGCCACCACCCAGCACATGTCGGCGTGTGATCATGCTCACGATTCTTCCCCTTTGCTCAGGGGGCACGGAAAAGCGATTGGATCTCGTAAGCGACCAAGATCAGGTGGGAGTTGGGATTACACCACACGACCTTGTTGGGGTCGGGGTCTGCCCAGAAGCAGACGAACATCTCTTTCTCAAGGAAGCAAATCGACGGGTAGGCGGCCGTGCCTCGGTCGATGATCACCGGGTGGCTCCAAGTCTGGCAGTTATCCCGACTGACAGCGAAGACAAGGGGCGACCGGGGCCCATAGAGGCTGCCCTTGGCGACAAACCCCGTGGACGTGCCTGGCTTGGCATTGTTCCAGATAACGATCACCGCGTCCGTACCGGGGATTCGCTTGGCGTTCACCGCAGACAAGGGCGAGACCAACGGTGTCGCACTGGGCGCACCCCAGGTCGCGCCATCGTCGGTGGACCATGCCTGCCAGAGATGGCCGTACCGCGTGCGAAAGACCATCCACAGCTTACCGTCGTTCAATTCCACCACGGCCGGCTCGCCAAAACCCTCGGGCCGGTCGGGCAACGGCAGGGGAGGCCCGAAGATCGGACTCCGCTTCCACGATCGCCCGGCATCATCGCTGTAGACCGTTCCAATCTGATTGGGGCCGGGGCCCTCGACCCCGAGCAATTGCTCAACCGGCACGATCAGCCGGCTGCGACTGGTCAGCATCACTCGCTGATTCATCGGCGCATAGGGATCCTTGTCCGGCGTCAGGCGATGGCCGCCGCTCCAGGTTTGGCCTTCGTCGTTCGACCGCCAGAGATAGGTCCCCGTGTAACCGCTGTTCGTATTGTGACCAAAAGCGAGCAGTTCGTTCCCCCGACGCACAACGTCGGAGTAGCCCATCTTGGGCCAAGTGCTATACGCATCCCACTTATGCCAGGTTCTGCCTTGATCATCGCTGACCAGCGAGTTGGACGTGCCGTCAAGACGGCCCCTAATCATGACGAGTTGCCCTTGTCTTGTATGGTGAAAGATCGGCGTGTCAGCACCCGGTGGACCGCTCGCTGGGTACTTCTGCGACATGTCGATGCGGAGACTTGGTTCAGGTCCGTTCTGCGCTAGCGATTCAGCCGCACAACTGAAACACAGACCAGCGACAACAACCATGCACAGACTTAGGTTTCACTGATTGCCGAACGTCATGATACAGCCTCGGCTCGCTTCGAGCTTCACCGTCGTCAAGCGGTAGTGTTACAGGAGCGTGTCGAAATCTTTCAACTTCCTTTGCCCGCCTTCGGCCGGGTGTGGTCCCGGAGGGAAATGGCCTCGCCCTCATTCGACTGCTCGGATTCGACGTGTCGGAAGCCCCGAAGACACAAGGATTGCCGGGCATTCAATTGTCCGGGGCCAGTACGGCCTCGGGGCTGGGGGCCACGAGCGGTGGGATCCCGAGGAGGTCGATGCAGTAATCTTCGAGATAGATGTGTGAGGAACGCTCGGTCTTGAGGCTCCAGATTTCACCTCGAGAAGCCTCGGGGAGCGTGATCTCGAACTGCTGGGCCTGCGTGACGTCGTCTTTCTGGCCGACTTGCTCGCCGGCGGCATTGTACAGTGTGGCCTTGACGCCCTCGCCCAAACCCTCGCCAAAAAGCTTGATGCCGAACTCCTTGGTGCCGGCGGGGACGTAGAAATAGAACTGGCCGCCGGCGCCGATCAAGTGAATCGGCTCGGTTTCGGCGCTGAGGCTGAGAGCGTGCGAACTCTTCACGACTCGGACGTAGTTGCCGTCGGGGGCGATCTCGACTCGATATGCACCGGTTGCCGGGGCCTGAAAGCGGAGGTCGCCCTCCTGCTGAAACTCGATCGAGCCTTTGGCGATGGGCTTGCCGGACCAGTCCGCGACGGTGAGCGGGCTGGGACGGCCGGAGTAGTTGCCGACCTGGCCGTGGTGGAATCGCAGGTGGACGCTCTCGCCTTCCTTGGCGTAGAGAACCAAATGGGCCTTGACGCGCATGCGCAAATCGCCGAAAGAAAACTTATCGGCGGGCGCGGACGCCGTGAGTGGTTTGAGTGACGCACCTCCGAGCTTCGCGCGCGGGTAGCGTTTCAGGGTGATCGCCGGCACCCACTCGCCAAGAAGTCTCGGAGTGATGGTGACGGGAGTCTTCGTGCCCTTGGTTTCGAGGATCAGGTTGCCTGTGACGCCGGCCAGCCTGAGACTGCCGCTGTCGTCAACGAAGCCCATGGGTTTGCGGCCAAGAGGGTCGCGGACGAGGCAGTCGACGAAATGGACTCCGCCCAGATCCTGTGTGGCGTCCTGGCTGGCACTGAAAAGGATGGGGTTGGTAGCCGGCGAGTCCTGAGCGACGTCCAGGATGGAACAGTTCTGGACGAGAATCTGGATTGCCGTGGCAGGGTTTCCACCGATCTGGAGGCCGGCTCCCTTCCCGCCCTGGAAAGTGCAATGGATGAAATCGACTCTACCCCTTAACGCCTGGGCGGGAGTGTTGCCGGTGATAATCCCACAAGCAAGGCCACCGTTGCCGATAGCCCTGCAGTTCTCCAGCCGTAAGGACACGGGCGCGGAGGTGGCATTCAACGGGGAGAGATAGGCGACGTAGCCGGCGCCGGCGTTGTTCTCGGACACGCAGTCTCGCATGACGCAGTTGACGATGCGTTCGTCGGGGAGGTTGGGCTCGAAGTCGATTCCGGCTCGCGGAGCGGTGCCGTCGGTATTCTTCATCACGGTGTTCTCGATCAACAGGTCCTCGGCCGTGATGACGCTGATGCCCTGGCGGTAGTTCTTGTCGCAAACGACGTCCTTGATCAGGACGTTCTTGTTGGTGACGCCCGCCTTGCCGGTGCCGAGATAGATGCCGTCACCGCCGCTTTCGCTGAGGGTGAGGCCGAGGACCTTGACGTTGCTGCAACTGAAGAAGTTCAGGACATGGCGCCACTCGGCCTTGGCATAAGGGGCGGCGTCGTAGTCCGATCGCCACATGCGCAGCGTGGCGCCATACCCGATCAGGGTGATATTCTCCCTAAGTCTGGCGGTGAAAAGCGAGTCGCCCGTACCCTTGAACTCCCCGCGCTTGGCGAGTACCTCGACGCCCTTCTCGAACCGGATCTCTTGATTGGAGGTCAACTCAATGGGGGTGACGATCCAGGGGCCGGCTGCTTTGTCGACGATCAAGGTCGGCACTCCGGAGTTGATGGCGGCCTGCAAGGCTTCCGTAGAGTCGACGGAGTCAAAGCCCCACCACGAGGCCTTGGCGACCTTGATCTTGCCGGCTGCGACGTCGGCAATGGCCTGTTGGTTGACCTCGGCAAAAACCGTGGCGATGGGGCGAACAGCACACACGAACACCAGCAAAATGAGAACATACTTGCACATGTTCAACCTCAGCCTTCCCAGGATGTAGGGGCATTGCCTTGTGTCTTCTCTTTGGTAGCCTGAACTCCAAACCGGTATTACCCATTCGGCTTCCACTCAGATACGCTCCGAGCAGCAGCACGTTGCCGACCTCGAACCACGCCACACGGCTGTCATTGCCGTACCGCCGCGATTCCTCCGCGTTGCACGTAGACCAACAACTGCTTAGGTCACGGCACAACCATCCTATCTCCCCATCATTGTAGCGACGCCGGATGGTGTGTCACCATTGGTTCGATTCTTGGGGCGCCGAATCGCCCCCGATTCGGCTCGGTCGGCGCGTGCCGGCATCCGGCACCTAAATCCCCCCAATAGGCGCGGTCTCGGAGGCCAGGACCGCGTCCGAGAATACGGTGATTTGTTGCGAGTCCCGGGAAAGGGTTGAGTTGATGACACATTTTCAAGAATACGAGCATTTCGGCCCCCTGATCGACCGAAATGGACCTTCACTGGGCGTTGCCAACGTCAAGCACCATCGATACTTGCGTATCGGCTCAATACTTTGACCCTACGCCTATTGGTTCACACGAACCTCGAAGGCCACCATACGGATCGGCTGCTGGCCGTTGCGAATCACGATCCGATTCGACCCGTCGCGCATGACGGCAGGGGGGATGCGGAACAGGAGGGTCTGCGCATCGCCTAGGCCGGCCTGATGGGCACCCTTACCGCCGGGGGTGCCGTCGTTGAAGCGTGCCAAGAAAAGGTCGCCGACGCTCGCGTCCTTCCCGCCGGGACGCACAACGACGGCCACCTTCACTTTGGCCGACTCCGGCTCCTTGGCGAGTAGCAGATCGAACGCATGCTCCTCGCCAGGCTTCAGGTCAAGCGGCACCTGAGGGGGAAGGTCCGTGGAGGCTGGGCCCATGGACGTGATATTGGCGGCGATGTATGTCTTGGGTTTTCCACGCAGTCCTTCCAGCGTGTTGCTTTCGCCGATCGCCTCGAACTGAGGCCGACTAGTTCTACAACATCATTTTGCTATTGGAGGTTTTCGCGGTTTGAGGCATACAGGAGGGATGGTGAATCGAACTGGCCGGTTCGGCGTGTCATGGAAGTCTTTTGGAGGACTTTATCATGGATACGGTCGAACTGCGC
>JAPLNP010000286.1 GCA_026401055.1 Planctomycetia bacterium | reverse complement strand
GAAGCCTCCTTGCTTCGCTCAGCATTTTCATCTTGCCCACTTTCCACGCCGTATGTTGTAAACCACCCCCCTTCTGGTCAGCAACACCAAATTCCAGCGCGAACCCTGTCTTGCACCCACCCTACAGCGGTATACTGCATTCACCTTCCTCTGGCCGCGCGAAACGCCTATAATCCGCCGCTCCGTGCCGAGGCGGGGGACGTCCATCGAATCAAGAGTCGTGCGATGAAGTATCTCGCGCTGATATTGCTCGCCACGGCGTTGGTCGCTCTGGCCGGCTGCGCGAGCATCGCGCCGCCGGATTGGGGGAACCCCGGCACGGCCGCCATGCAGCAGCACCGGGCGGAGCAGTACGACCCCTACGCCGAGCCCGACGTCGGGCCCAATATCGCCGGCGGACGGCCTCGCGAGTACCAGAAGCCGCTGGCTGAGCCCCTGCGCGGCCTATGGCTCCGGCGAGGCGGCGATCCGCGTCTGTGAGGTCTTTCCGTGTCCAATCGCTACCTGCTTACCGGTTGTGCGGGCTTCATCGCCTCGAAGGTGGCCGAGATGCTGCTGGACTCGGGCAATACGGTCGTCGGCGTGGACAATCTGAACGACGCCTACGACCCACGACTGAAACAATGGCGGCTCGCCCAACTCCAGTCGCGCCCCGGCTTCCAGTTCCATCATCTCGACATTGCCGACCGCCGGGCACTCCAAAAACGATTCGAGGCGGATGCCGAGAATAAAGGGGTCGGGAGTCTTTGTTCTGGTGACGATACGGGCAAACTGCCCTTTGGGGAAAATAAAGACTCCCGACCCCTTTATTCACCCTACGCGGCGGTGATCAATCTGGCCGCCCGGGCGGGAGTCCGCGCGTCGGTCGAAAACCCCTGGGTCTATTACGAGGCCAACTGCGACGGGACGCTGAATCTCCTGGACTTGTGCCGGCGGTTCGGTGTCACGAAGTTCCTGCTGGCATCGACGTCGAGCCTCTACGGAGAGCACAACCCCGTGCCCTACCGCGAAGACGCCGACACGAACCGGCCGCTTTCGCCCTATGCCGCGTCGAAAAAGGCCGCCGAGACGCTGGCCTACACGTATCATCACTTGCACCACCTGGACGTGTCGATCGTGCGGTACTTCACGGTCTACGGTCCGGCGGGCAGGCCCGACATGAGCGTCTTCCGCTTCATCCGCCGCATCGCCGAGGGCGAGCCGATCACCGTCTTCGGCGACGGCTCTCAGCAGCGGGACTTCACCTACGTCGACGATATCGCCCGGGGAACGATCGCCGCGCTTCGCCCGTTGGGCTACGAGGTGATCAACCTTGGCGGCGACCGCCCGGTCCGCCTGTCGGCGATCATCCGCGAGATCGGCGGACTCTTGGGCAAGGAAGTCCGGATCGAGCGTCGCGAGCCGCATCCGGCGGACGTGTCGATCACCTGGGCGGACGTCGACAAGGCCAAGCGGCTTCTCGGCTGGTCGCCCGAGGTGCCCGTCGAAGAGGGCCTCCGCCGTTCGGTCCAGTGGTACCGCGAGAATCGCGAGTGGGTCTTGCCGGTGGAGTTGGGGGAGTAGGTGTACCCGGCCTACTGTCGCTCACGCGACTTCAACAACAGAAAGAACGTGTAAGGGTCGAGAAATCGCAATCGGTCGCCCTTGGGGGCCCGCTGGGCGTGGGCCATCGTCTCTTTGTGCCACGTGGGCGATTGGAGAATCGTGCGAATCACCATGAACTGGGGCAGTTCCTCTCCGACCAATCCGGCCAGTTGGCGGCCGGCCTCCGGCGGACTGCCGTAGAGGTCGAGTCTCATGCGGATCATCGGCATGGTGTCCCGGTGCAGTCCTTGCTGGGGAATCTTCTGTCCGACGATCCCGTCCGGGGAGAATTGAAGATAGGCGTCCAAGCCGCGCGTGCCCATGCCGGGCGCGTGACCGTCGATGATGAACCCGGTGATCGACAGGTCGTACCGGCGGAAATACTCGCGACTGTGGGCGATCCAGGCTTCCCAACCGTCGGGCACGTCCGGGTCGAGCCGCGGGGCGCCGAGCATGCCGGGGTTGAGATAGCCCGCCCCGCAATCGCCCGCGACGAACCAGTCCTGCTCGGTGGCGCGGGTGCGCGCGTAGTGCACGGCCTGGGGCGCGCGGCGATCGAGATTGGGATTGAAAGCCCAACCGCAGGGGATGGTTCCCCGCGCGGGATCGGCCCACAACAGCGGCACGTGATAGTTCAGCCACGCCGACGAATCGTAATCGCCCATGTAAAACGTGACGTAGGAGTGTTTGGCGACGCGGCCGTCGTCGTCGAGCAGTCCTTTCGCCTTGAGATCGTCGAGCGTGGGCTTGCGATGCTGGGGATAACGGTCCTTGAGCGGGAAGTGCTGGTAGAACGACGCGTTGGCCATTCCGGAGTACCCCAGGGCGTCGGCGTCCATCACGCCGTTGTAGGCGGAAATCGTTTGGGCGTACTTCCACTCGGTGTCGACGCCGCCGTGCTTCGAGCCCGCCCCGGCGTGATCGGTGTACTTCCAAATCCAGGGCGTGAAGCCGCCGATGTGCAGAATCTTCCCCCCGGCGCGATCGTGCATCGCCCGCAAGAGAACCTTCAGCGTCCCGAGATCGGTTCCGGCCGTCTGGCCGGGATCGTCCACGGGCGATTCCTCCTCCCAGACGCCCAGATCGAAGAAGAACGCCTTTCTGGCGATGAAAAAATCATGGTTCGAAAGCGTGCAATTCGAGAGCGAAGTGGCCGCCGGGTTGCGGAGCCAATAGGAGTCGATGTAGTAGGCCATGTCCCGCGGCGACGTCAGACCCGGGTCGAGGTAGCGGTGCTTCGCCCAGAGGTAGGCGTCGCACTTGGCGCTGCCGGTGGACGGGATGCCCGGCTGTCCGGTGCCGGCAATGACGGTGCCCTTCTTACCCGAGAACAACGGCGCCCCGTCGTCGCCAAAGAGTCGAACGGCGTCTTGCGTCAGCGGCAGCCCGGTCTTCATAACCCGGGCGTAAACCGACTGGGGCGAGGTGTCGTGGCGAAGACAGACGCGGTTTTCCACTCCGGCGATCGTGCTGGCCAGGTTCGACGTGGCGGGAAGCGTCTCGGTATCGACGACGACTCCCCGGAGTTGGCCCTGGAAGGTCTCGAGCAGTTGCTCGATCGAACCGATCGCGCGAACCGGCCGGCCGGCGAGCCAGTTGCCTTCCTCCCGGAGATAGTCCCACCAGAAGTCGTCCGGATGCTTCATAAACCGGATGAAGAGCGCGGGCCGGTCGCGATTGACAATCCCCTGGACCGACGCGACCAGGTGCAGCGTGTCCCACGCCTGCCGTGCCTGAACCGGGTCGCGCAGATCCAGCGAGTTCAGATCCGTCAGGTCGAAGTAGTAGATCGGCTCGGGCGCGGCGGCGCCCGGCTCGGCGCCGAACGAGATTACGCCCGAAAGCACGAGCCATGGCAGAACAGCGGCGATCGAGACCGGCAAAGTCCAACCAGCGGCAATGGCGGCGGAGCGAACCATGGGAGCAATCCTTGGGGGAAAGTTGAGAGAGGTCTGTCTGGAGGCAAGCCCATTATCGCGGCCGTGACCCGCGATTTCAACCGCGCTCCTCACATTCCCTCACCCCAGCCCTTTCCCAGTGGGAGAGGGAGCGTCACTCAACGGCTTTACTGACGAAGACGACTTCTTCGTCGCGTTCGTCGTAGGTTTCGAAGCCGCGGTTGCGGAAGGTGGCCAACATGCGGTGGTTGTCCTTCGAGGTTTCGGCGACGACCCGCTTGACGCCCCACTTCTTCGCCACTTCGAGGCAGTAGTCGGTCATGAGCCCTCCGAGGCCGTGCCCCTGCCAGCGGTCGACGACGATCAGGGCGTATTCGCCGGCCTCGTGGTTCATGTCCGCCACGAGTCGCCCGACGGCGATCAGCTTCCGCTGGCCTTCCTCCTCGACTTCGGCGACGATGCCGATCTCGCGGTCGTAGTCGATGAAGCAGTAGCGGGACGCCATCTCGTGCGTCGTCTGCTTGAAAAGATAACTGAACCGGTGGCGGATCGACTCCATCGAGCAACTCGCCAACAGGTCGTGCCACATCGGCTCGTCTTCCGGCTTGATCGGCCGCAGCGTCACCGCCTCGCCGCCCTTGAGCGTCCGCTGGGTGACGAACTCCTCGGGATACGGACGGATCGCCAGATGGGCGTACGGACGCGGCGAGTGGACCACCAGGTCGCGGTCGACCACTACCCGGGCGTCCAACGCCACGACGTCCTCGGCCGTGACCAAAAGCGGGTTGACGTCGAACTCCTTGATCTCCGGATAGTCGGCCACGAGGTAGGAGAACCGCATCAGGATCTCCAGCAACCGCTCGATGTTCGCGCCGGGCTTGCCGCGGTAGCCCTTCAACAGCGGCCAGGACTTGAGCGATTCGAGCATCCGCCGGGCAAGCGCTTCGGTCAAGGGCGGCAGGGCCAGCGCGCGGTCGCGGAACACCTCGGCCGCCACGCCGCCCATGCCGACCATGATGACCGAGCCGAACACCGGGTCCTTCTTGCTGCCGATAATCAACTCGAAGGCGTGGGGGTGCGTGACCATCGGCTGCACGGTGACGCCCCAGATCGCGGCGTCGGGGCGGCGCTCGGCGGCCGTCTTGATCATCAGCTCGTAGCCTTTGCGCACCGCCTCGTCGCTGCCGAGGTTCAACGCTACGCCGCCGACGTCCGTCTTGTGCGTGATGTCCGGCGAGTGGATCTTCAGCACGACCGGATAGCCGCAGCCGCGCGCGACGTCGACCGCCTCGTCGGCCGATCGGGCCAGATGCGGCTTGGTGACGGGGATCTCGTAGGCCTCGAGAAACGCCTTGGATAGGTTCTCCGAAAGGACCTCGCTCCCCTCGGTCAAAATGGTGTCGAACACGCCGCGGAGCCGCTGCCGATCCATCTTGAACCCCAGCGGAATGTCGCGCGGCGTGATGTGCAGAATCTCCAGATTCCGGGCGTAAGAGACAAGGTGCATGAACGCGCGGACGGCCTTCTCGGGCGTGTTGTACGTGGCGAAGCCCGCCTCGTTGAGCACCTCGATCCCGTCCCTGACCATGAGTCCGCCCATCCACGTGGCCAGGACCGGTTTGTGGCCCTTGGCCGCGACTTCGGCGACCGCGGCGGCCGTGGCGGTCGCGTCGGTCATGGCCTGCGGCGTCAGGATCACCAGCACGGCGTCGACGCCCTTGTCCTGCAACACGATCTCCAGGGCCTTGGCGAAGCGCTCGGGCGGAGCGTCGCCCAAGACGTCGACCGGGTTGTTGTGCGACCAGAACGGCGGGAGCGTCTGGTTGAGCTTCTCCATGGTCTCCTCGGAGAGGACGGCCATTTTGCCGTCCCGGGCGATCAGCGCGTCGGTGGTCATCACGCCCGGCCCGCCCGCGTTCGTGATGATCGCCAGCCGGTCTCCCTTGGGCCGATGCTGCTTGGAGAGCAATTCGGCGCAGTCGAACATGTCGTCGGACTCGAAGATGCGGACGATGCCCGCCCGCTGAAACGCCGCCTCGTACACGGCGTCGACGCCGGCCATCGCCCCGGTGTGGGACGCGGCGGCCTGGGCCGACTCGGCGAACCGGCCCGCCTTGTAAGCGACGATCGGCTTGGTCCTGGCGAAGGCGCGGGCGGCGGACATGAACTCGCGGGCCTCGCTGATCGACTCGATGTAAAGGATGATCGACTGCGTGTCGGTGGCGGTGCCGAAATAGTCGATCAGATCGCCCATGCTTACGTCGAGCATGTTGCCGACCGAGACGAAGTAGGAGAACCCGATCCCTTCCTCCATCGCCCAGTCGAGCACCGAGGTGCACAGGGCGCCGGACTGGGAGATGAAGGCGATGTGTCCCTTAATGGGCGTGGTGGCGGCGAAGCTGGCGTTGAGGTGGATGCCCGGCACGATCAACCCCAGGCAGTTCGGCCCGAGGATCCGCATGTTCTTGAACTTGTTCTTCTCCTCCAGCACGGCGAGTTCGAGCTTCTTGCCTTCCTCGCCGATTTCGCGGAACCCGGCCGAGATGATCACGATGCCCCGAGTGCCGGCCTCGCCGCAGCAACGGATGATGCCCGGCACGGTCGGGGCCGGCGTGCAGATGACCGCCAGATCCGGATAGTGCGGAAGACTCTCGATGTCCTTGTACGCCTGGACGCCCTGAACGGATTCCCGCTTCGGATTGACCGGATAAACCACGCCGCGGAAGCCCGAGCCGATCAAGTTGCGCAACACGGTGTAGCCGACGCTGGTGGTCGTGTCGCTGGCCCCGATGACGGCGACGCGGGTAGGGGCGAAAATCTTATCGAGGTTCTCGATGCTCACGGGTGGCTCCTGGCGGGCGTTGGGAAGGCTGCGGGCACGACGAACTCGCGGCGGCGTTGGTGCGAATCCATCACTATAATAGGTTGTCGCAACGTGCGGAAGGACGGAAGATTAGGTTATCGGGACCGGTCGCAATGATCGTGACGGCTGCGTGGGCTGCGTATGGATGTGGCGCCGCCGCCCTCGGCGGTGATAGGCAGACCAGATCCTTCCCAGCCGGGGGCGGCTGGGCCACGTGTCGCATCGACCCCGCCATGCGTGGGGCCTGGCTCGACGCCGCCGACACCCTTGACAACTCACCGTCGCAATCGGCATACTGTCGCCCGGCGCGGCGGTTCGTGGCCGCCGCATTTACCATGGTCTTCTTTCCAAGAGCAACATTCTTCTTCCCAGAAGGAGTCCGCCCATGTCCCAACCCGAGCAACAATCCCCGGATTTCCAGGCATCCACGCCCATGGCGCCCGACAAGACCGGACGGACGCTCGGCATGTTGTGCCACCTCTTGGCCTTGTGCATGTTCACGTGCATCCCGTTCGCGAACATCTTCGGTCCGCTCGTGCTGTGGTTGATCAAGAAGGATGACTATCCCTTCGTGGACGACCAGGGCAAGGAATCGGTCAATTTCCAGATCACGATGTCGCTGGCGGCCATCGCCTGCTTCATTCTGTCGTTGGCGGGGATCAGTATCTTCCTGGGTCTCGCGCTACTGGCGGTCAATCTCGTCTTCATCATCATCGCGACGATCAAGGCCAACAACGGCGAGGCGTATCGCTACCCATTCTGCTTGCGGTTGATCAAATAGAGGATGCGATGCCGGACGACCCGGACCAGCAAGCCGTCGCGGCGGCCCGCTCGGGCGATTTCGCCGCGTTCGAGTCGCTGGTCGCCAAGCACGAGCGGCGGGTGTACCGCGTGGCGGCGCGGATCGTGGGCCGCCGGCATGACGCCGAAGAGGTCGTGCAGCAGACGTTTCTCAGCGTCGTCGAGCATCTCGACGAGTTTCGCGGGGAATCCACGTTCGCCACGTGGCTGATGCGGATCGCGACGAATCACGCGCTCTTGCTGCTGCGGCGCCGCGCCGCCCGGCCGACGGTTCCGCTGGCGGACGAACGTTTCGACGAGGACGCCCAGGGCCTGCCGCATCCGCAATTCGTCGCCCAGTGGCGCAACTCGCCCGAGGAGATCGCGTCGCATCGCGAGACGCGGCAGATCCTGACCGAGGCGCTGGACGAACTGGACCTCAAACATTCGATGGTCTTCGTGCTCCGCGACCTGGAGGGATTCTCGACGCAACAGACCGCCGAGGCGTTGTCGATCAGCCCGGGCAACGTCAAGGTCCGGCTTCTCCGCGCCCGGCTGATGCTCCGCGAACGCCTCACCCGCGTCTTCGGCGACGAAGCCGAGCGCGTCCTGTCAGGGCACGAGCATTAGACCAGCGCGCTGATCGAATGCACGCCGATCGGCTCGCGGCTGGCAAAGGGTTCTCCGAAGCGAGTCCCAATCGACCATCCCCACGTGGCGGCCTGGTCGCGAAGCCGGTCGAGCAGCGTGGGCGGCTCGGTGGGCCGGCCCTCGATGAACTGGCTGCGATACGCCGCGATCGCCGCGAGTTTCTTCTCCCAGTAGTCGCTGATGTCCAGGACGAACGCGGGCTGCGGAATCAACCGCAGGTGGACGCAATAGTAATAGAAGATCCGCTCGGGATAATGGGGACTTCCCGGCAAATCGGTCTTCGTCAGCTTCGCCCAGAATCGGGCGGCCTCGATCAGGGCGGTGGCCGCCACGTGATCGGGATGGGCGTCGATCCAGTAGGGCGCGAAGATCCAGCGCGGCCGGGTTCGGCGGAAGACGGCGGCCAGGGCGGCCCGGGCGGCAAGCGTCGGCTCGAGCGACCGGTTCGGCAGGCCCAGGTTCTCGCGCCACTCAAGGCCGAGGGCCGT
>JAPLNP010000647.1 GCA_026401055.1 Planctomycetia bacterium | reverse complement strand
GGCATCCGGCAGGTACTCTCCCGGTCCCGGCATGGCGGCGCCCTCCTTGGCGTGGGTCCCCAGTCACCAGATAACCCGAGAATCTGCACACTATAGGCTGCTGAGTCAAGACCAAAACCCTATTTCCTTGCTACAGTCTCTAAAAACTTCTGAATATGTGTCGTTCCTCAATGCCGTGGCGAAAACGGATCCGTACGGCCTGTGGCGTTCAGAAATGAACAGTTACCCGAGCGATCCCAAGGACGCCTGCGGAATAAGCCGAACCGGAACATCGGGAAGTTATAGCTATTCCGTAGCATCGGACCGCGCTAATCGCCCAGTCAACTTTGTGAGTTTCTGGAGTGCTTGCCGTTTCACCAATTGGCTGAACAACAATCAGCCAACGGGAATACTAACAGGCACTCCGGAGTTGGATTATGGACTCACCGAAGGCGGCGCCTATACACTAAATGGTGAAACGGGCAGCGGCGGCGCGTCAATAACGCGCAATCTCGGTGCGAAATACTATCTTCCCAGCGAGGACGAATGGTATAAGGCGGCCTACTACAAAGGTAGTTCCACCAATGCTGGCTATTGGGGCTATCCCACGCAAAGCGATACTGCCCCAGCCAACGTTGCACCTCCAGGCGGCTCCAATTCGGCAAATTATTACGATAATGGCTACGCTGCGGGGTCGCCCTATTATATGACGACAGTTGGAGCGTACGCCAATTCACGCAGCTACTATGGCACTTACGATCAAGCGGGAAATGTCGGGGAATGGACCGACACCCTTTACCAATCGGGTTCTTCAGATAGAGTATTTCGTGGTGGAGCATGGGAAGGCGGTGGAATGGGAGAAACTATTTCCAGTTTACCGTACATTGCCGCAAATAGTCGCACCTATAATCATCCCCAAACATCTTTGAACGACACTGCCGGCTTCCGCGTTGCAGGTATTCCTGAGCCCGCAACGGTTCTTGACGGCGGGAATCCGCCAATAGAAGCCGCTCCGGTCGCCGGGTTGGCGGCGGAGAGTTCGCAGGAAGTTGCTTCAGGACAAGGGCGTCTTAGCGTTCGGAATCGCAGGGCGATGTGCCATCGATACCACTTCTCGCCGCGAGCATCTCGTCGAACTTCGCCGCGGCCTCTCGCTGCATGCCCGGCAGCACGTGCGAGTAGATGTCCATGGTCACGCTGATCTGCGAGTGACCGAGTCGCTCCTGAACCACCTTCGGATGCACCCTGGGCGACAAGAGCAACGTCGCGGAGGTGTGACGCAAGTCGTGAAACCGGATGGCCGGCAACCCCGCCTCCTCAAGCAGGGGTTTGAACGTCTGCCTGTGAAAATGGCTCCTGCGCAGCGGACCACCCCCGCGTTTGACAATCCCTTGCCAAATCGCATTTGGCCGGCGGCCGAACCCCACCGGCGTTACGGCAGGCTGGTGGGCCTCGCAAGCCGGTCAGTCGGCGAGTCCACCCGCTTCGGCAAGAGTGACGCTCGACCGGCGCCGCGGCTTGCTCGACCCACCCTACACCCGCCCGTGGAGCCAGGCGTCGATGGCCGTCGCGGCTTCGCGGCCGGAGTTGATGGCGTGGACGACTAGCGACGCGCCGCGGACGGTGTCGCCGGCGGCGAACATGCCTTCGACGCTGGTCATGTAGTCGCGCACCGCGAGATTGCCGCGGCCGTCGAGTCGCAGGCCGATCGGGTTGATGAGGCCGGAATGCACCACGTGCATGAAGCCCATCGCCAGGAGCACGAGATCGGCCTGGATGGTAAAGTCGCTGCCCGGGCGCTCCTTCATCTCCCAGCCGTTCTCGCCCCGGGTCCAGTCCACTTCGCAGCCCGCCAACTCGGTGACGTGGCCGCACTGACCGGACAGGGCCTTGGTCAACACGCTCCAGCGGCGTTGGCAGCCTTCGGCCTGGGAACTGGAAGTCCGCATGATCTGCGGCCACTGGGGCCAGGGAGTCTCGGGGTTGCGGCCCTCGGGCGGCTTGGGCAGGATTTCCAGTTGCGTGACGGAGACGGCGCCCTGGCGGATCGACGTGCCGACGCAGTCGCTGCCGGTGTCGCCGCCGCCCACGACCACGACGTGCTTGCCGCTGGCGTGGATCGCCGGGCCGCCGAGTTGCCCGTCGTCGCCGCCGAGCCGCCCGTCGCCGCCGAGCCGACGGTTCTGCTGGGTGAGAAAGTCCATGGCGAAGTGGACGCCGCCCAACTCCGCGCCGGGCACCCTCAGCGGGCGCGGCTCGCCGGCGCCCATGGCCAGCAGAATGGCGTCGAACGTCTTGCGGAGGTACCGTGCCGAGACATCCGTGCCCACGGTCACGTCGGTCTCGAAACGCACGCCCTCGGCGATCATCTGCTCCAACCGGCGTTCGAGGACGTGCTTTTCGAGCTTGAAATCGGGGATGCCGTAGCGCAAGAGGCCGCCAATCCGGTCGGCCTTCTCGAAGACGACGACGCGATGTCCGGCCCGGGCCAATTGCTGGGCGGCGGCGAGTCCGGCGGGCCCCGAGCCGACGATCGCCACCCGTCGCCCGGTGCCGGCCAGCGGCGTTCCCGGTCGGACCCACCCCTCGTCGAACGCCCGCTCGACGATGCGAAGCTCGATCTCGCGGATGGTGACCGG
>JAPLNP010000068.1 GCA_026401055.1 Planctomycetia bacterium | reverse complement strand
CCGGTCGGCTCGGAGACCTCGCCGAGGGCGTCCAAGAGCAGGTACTCGCGCCACGCGCGGCCCTGCGCCTGGCCATCCATCGCCGCGTCGACCTTCGCCAACGCCATCGCCAACTGCTTGGAATCGGGCTCGGGCACGGCGGCGATTGCACCGGCCACGGCAAGCGTCTCGCGCCAGATGTCGAGCCGGCGCCGCAGCGCGTACGTGGCCCGACGCACCCGCGAAGCCGACGGCCGCAAGCCCAACTGCCGCGCCAGGCGATCTCCTTCCCGGGCCATCTCGCCGAGCCGGTCGCAGATTCGTCCCACCTCTCCCGCGTCGACGGCAACGACCTTGTCCAGCTTCTCGATCTCGCCTCCGACCTGGCTAGCCCAGGGGGCCGTTTCCGGCTCGGCCGCCAGTTGGGCCAACTGCGCCAGAAGCGTCTCCGGCCGCGGCCAGCTCGACCGCGCCTCGGCGACGCCCTTGCCGGCGGCGCCCTCGTCGACGGTGCTCTCGTCGGCCGGGGAGGACTCCAGGGGCACCGGCGGATCCATCGGGTTTGGCACGTGCTCGATGGGCGCGGGCAGATGCGCCACGTGCTCGAAGGCCTCGGGCGCGTCGTCCTCGCCTTCCTGCCCCTCGCTCGTTTCATCCCGCGGCGGATCTTCCCACGCTTCCTTCTCCTCGTGTTCCTGGCGCGGCGCGAGCAGCGGGAGATCCGGGCCATCCACGGGCCGATCGGCCAACTTCTCGGACGCCTCGGCCACTGCCCACGCGTCCGACGGAGCCGGCGGTTCGGTCGGCAGAGCCGGCGCGGTGGCAACGACCGGGGCCACGGTAGCGTCGGCGACGGGCTCCTCGACTCGACGCGCCGGTTCCGCCGCCCGGGCGTCCGCGGGCCGCGCGGCGGCCTCGGCGAGCATCTCCTCGGCAGTCTGCTGGCGTGCAAACCGCTGCCACGTTCGCGGCGCCAAGGCACTGAGAACGAACAGACACGTCAAAACCACGAGAAACGGCCAAGTCCAATCCCGTTGTTGCCGCGACATCCCAAACTCCCTGGGTCTTCTCTTGTTCCGAAAGGCAGCGTTGTCGCCCGTCGGATAAGATCGGTCGTTTGGGTCGAATGAATAGAGTGCGATTTTCTCTCTGTCGTGGTTGGGTCAGCCGACCCATTCGTAGGGGTCGTGCAAGTCGAAACGACGGGAATGTAGCACATGATGAATGGCTCGACCCGGTCGATGCTCCGGACGTCCATGGCGCTGCTCCGCGTCAAGACTTGCGATACAGACCGATCACGGCCGGCGGGTAGCGGCGAACGTCCCACTGATCCGCCTCGGGCAAGGCGGCGCAGTCGAACCGCGCGTCCGACTCGACGGCGAGGATGCTCTCGGCCGGAGCCGCCTCCTTCACGCCCGCGATCAACCGCAGCATCTCCTCCCGGCGCGTGACGTAGAACTCGTACGGCGGCGAGACGAACACGAGCCAAGGCGTCGTGGGCAGTTTGGGGCTCCGCTCGAACCAGACGAACGTGTCGGCGGCGAGGACGTCACAGCGATCTTCGACGCCCAGCGTGGCGATGTTCGCGTGGAGGATCTTGGCGGTGGGGAAGTGCCGCTCGAGGAACGTCGCGGCGGCGGCCCCGCGGCTGAGGGCCTCCAGTCCCAGGGCGCCCGTGCCGCCGAACAGGTCCATCGCGTGTTTGCCGCGGGCGGCGGGGCCAATCAGGTTGAACAGCGCCTCGCGCACCCGGTCTTTCATCGGCCGGACGGTCGGCTCGCCGCCGTACTGGAGTCTTCGGCCGCGGAACTCGCCGCCGACGATCCGCAACCCCACCGTTGCCGCGGGCGGCGTCCCCGAACGGTCGGCCTTTCGTTTGCGATCGATCGCCAACCTCCAATCCCCAGTCCCTAGTCCCTGATCCCTGTCTTTCACCTTGACATGCTTTGGCGGTATGATAGCGTATGGCGAGCCTGGCGAGAAGCCCCGGGCTTCGGGTTCGCCGCTTCCCTCCGGTTTTTCCCCTCTTTTTCCTCACGCTACAGAAGGAACGCCGTCATGCGGACGAGTCTGCGTCTGGTTTTGGTATTGGTGTTTTTCGCGGCGGGCTTGGTGTTTGCCCAACAACAGGCGCCCCCCAAGGTCCCGGCCGAGGCTCAACCGGCCGCACAACCGGCCGCACAACCGGCCGCACAACCGGCGGCGCAGCCGGCAGCCCAACCGGCGGCACAGCCGGCGGCACAGCCCGGTCCCAAGGCGGCCGCGTTCGACATGCTCTTCGCCGAGTGGAAGAAGCTCTTGACCGAGCTTCGCAAGTTGCGCGAGGAATACGGCCCGGCCACGCCCGAGCGACAGAAAGAAATCGCCGCGCGATACGACGAGTTGATTGCCAAGGGGATCACCATGCAAACCGAAGTGTCCAAGGCGGCGGAAGAGGCGTATGCCGAGAGCCCCGGGGCGAACAAGGACGTCGAGGTCTTCCTCCTGGCAACCTGCAAGGGCAGCTTCAAGATGGACAACTACGAGGAGGCCCTGCGGCTGGCCGACCTGTTGATCAAGAATAAGTGTCCGGAGAAGAATCTCTTCGTCTTGGGCGGCATGTCGGCGTACTGCGTGGGCGAGCTGGACAAGGCCGAAAAGTACCTCACCGCGGCGGCGCAAGCGGGCGCCGAGTTGAAGTCCGACAAAGAAACCCTCGACGCCATGGTGATGCAGTTCCTGCAAGACCCCGAGGCACGCAAAGCGGACTGGAAGAAGGAGCAGGAGATTCGCGCCGCCGAGGCGAAGGCCGACGACCTGCCCCGGGTTCTCCTGAAGACCAACCGGGGCGACATTGAAATCGAGCTGTTCGAGAACGAAGCGCCCAACTCGACCGCCAACTTCATCTCGCTGGTGGAAAAGGGCTTCTACAACGGCCTGGGATTCCACCGGGTGCTGGACGGCTTCATGGCCCAGGGCGGAGACCCCAAGGGCGACGGCAGCGGCGGACCGGACTACAAGATCCCCTGCGAATGCCACCAGCCCAACTTCCGAAAGCATTTCCGCGGCTCGTTGAGCATGGCCCACGCCGGCCGCGACACGGGCGGGTCGCAGTTCTTCCTCACGTTCATCCCCACCAGCTTCCTCGACGGCAAGCACACGGCGTTTGGCCGGGTGGTCAAGGGCATCGACGTCCTCGCGAAGATCCGCCGCCGCAATCCGGACAATGTCAAGGAGCCCTTGCCCGCGCCCGACAAAATCCTCGAAGCCAAGGTCCTCCGCAAACGCCCGCACGAGTACGTGCCCAAGAAGGTCGGCGGGTAGGAGCGGTTGTCGGTTGTCGGTGGTCGGTGGCCAGTGGCCAGTTGTCAGCCACGCCCTTCGTGCCTCAGAGCGTGCCACCCGGCGCGCGTCACGACGTTGACCTCGAAAGGAGAAACGCCATGCGAGTCACGCCTCTCGGTCTCGCCGTGGCGGCGATGCTGCTTGTTGCCTTGCGCGGCGCGACGGCCGCCGAGCCGCCGGCGCCGGTCGTCGAGGCCGAAGAGGACGTTTACTCGTACCGATCGGCCGACAACGGGGCCGGGCCGATGTGGTGCCACGGCTCGACCTGCCTGGTCCGCGCCGGCAGCGAACTCTTTGCCAGCGGACTGGAAACCCTCGACGGCGTCAAGCCGCTGAACAACTGCCGGTGGCTCTTGTTTCACCGCGCCGGCGACGGCTGGCGCCAGGTGATGGCGGATCCGACCGGGCGAACGCGGGAGCCCTGCCCCATGGTCGGACTGCCCGACGGACGGCTGCTGCTGTCCGTCAATCCCACGCTGGTCGAGAATCCGAACGTCCAGGGCGGTCCGGCTCGGCCGGAGATCCTGCTTTTCGACGCGGCGAAGCCGGACAAGCCCCGTGAAACGATCGTGCCCCCGTGGCAGGGCGAGCCCACGTTCACCGAGCATTCCTACCGCAGCTTCGCGGCCGACGGCCAGACGGGCGAGGTCGTCCTGTTCCAGAACGTCGGCATGACGCACGCCGAGTGGACCTTCCGCGACGCCGACGGCAAGTGGACGGCCCAGGGACGCCTCGTCTGGCCGTGGGGCGCCGAATACGACCAGCCGCAGCCGATCCGCGTCTGCTACCCCAACATCGCCGTGAAGAATCGGGCCGTATACTTCTGCGGCGTCAGCGACATTGTCGAGCCTTACGCGAAGTGGCGGGCGTTGAAGAAGGAACTCACCGGCCGCGACTGGGACTACGATTTCCGCCGCCTCTTCTACACGTGGACGCCCGACGTCACCAAGACGAAATTTCACGACTGGATCGAAATCGCCAGCCGCGACAAGACGTGCGGCGGGATCTCGCCACAGGACCTTTGGGTCGCTCCGGACGGCGCCGTCCACGTCCTCTGGTCCGAGCAAGCGACTGACGCGCGGCTGCGCGACAAGCTCTTTGTGGACACCAAACAGACGCACGCCCTGAACTACGCCGTCGTCCGCGATGGCAAAGTGACGCTTCGCCGAACGATTGCCTTGGGCGGCGAGGGCGTCTCGGGCGAGATCCCCGGCGGCGGCTGTTTCCAAGTGACGCCCGACGGCCGGCTGTACGTGTTCTACTACGTCAGTGGCGCCGCGGAGGGCAAGCCGGTCTCCGAGAACCGCGTCGTCGTCCTGTCGGCCGACGGCACGCCCACGGCCGCCGCCCGCGTCGGCCTGTCGCACCCGATGACGTCCTTTTTCACCGTCACCCCTCGGGCCGGCTCGCCGCCGTCGACGACGCTCGAGCTTTTGGGCACCCGGGCGGACAGCTTGCTTTCGATCAGCTACGCGCGGGTTCGGCTGGAGTGAGGAGCCGAACAACCTGTGCATCTCGTCGTAGGGCGGACTTCAGTCCGCCTGGAGAAGACGGGGCGGACTGAAGTCCGCCCTACGATGGCGGGCATCACTGCGTGGTGAGTATCGGGAAGATCTGTCCGATGCCGTCGGCGATGAATTTCACGGCGACGGCGGCCAGGATCAGGCCCATCAAGCGGTTGATGATGTTGATTCCCGTGGGGCCCAAGCGTCCGCTGATCGTATCGGCCAGCCGGAGTATCAGCCAGACGGCGACGGCGATCGCCACGCAGATCACGGTGCCGGCCGCCCTGCCCGTCCAGGTGGTGGTCCCGTGCGAATAGATGATGGCGGTGCTGATAGCCCCGGGCCCGGCCAACAGCGGAGTTCCCAAGGGCACCACGCCGACGCTTTCCTGTTCCTCCGCCTGGCGGGATTCCTCGGGGGTCTGCTTGGCTCGGCTATACCGGGCGTGGAACATGGAGATGGCGACGAGGATCAGCAGCAGCCCGCCGCCGATCTGAAAATACGGCACGCCGATGCCGAAGAGCCTCAGCACCCACTCGCCCGCCAGAAAGGACGCCGTGAGCACACACCCGGTCGTCATGGCCGCGGCCACTGCCGCCCGGCGGCGGAGTCCCGCCGGTTGTCCGCTCGTCAGGCTGACAAAAAGGGGAATCGCTCCGATGGGGTTGACGATGGCAAACAGCGCGGCGAGAAACCGCACGTAATCGTTCCACTGCTCCATCATGTTGTTCAGTCACCGCGCGGAAGGCCGAAGGATGTGCCGTGTCGCCCCACCCGGGGTACTGCAACGTGCATCTCGATCGACGAACACGGCGAAGATTCCCTCCATGGGAGCCATATTCCGCGTTTTGTCAAGCTCCCCCGAATGATTCCGCGCGGGTCGCCACCTCCGTCATTTGCGTCCCTTCGCGTTCATTCGCGGTTCTCTCCTCCCGAACCGCCCAACTCCAGGATCCCCCAGAGCGTCAGGGCCGGGACCTCGACGATGATCGCGTCGCCGTCGGCGGCGACCTTCAGCGACCGCGGCTCTTCGCCCGGGGCGTGCAGCGTGGCCTTGGTGAACGATTGCCCCCGGTCGCCAAAGAGGTCCCGACGCAATCGCAGCCGAAACGGCCCCGACGGCACCATCTCGTCCCGCTCGCCGGCATAGTGACGGTTGAGAAGATGGACCACCGCCGGCCTTGCGAGGTCGCCGGGCACGACGCGCGGGACCACGCCGATCCCCTCGGCGCCCTCGACCGTGATCGGCCGGGGCACGAGCTTCTCCAGCGCCGCGTCGTCCGGCCACGCGACCAGCCGGCCCGCCGCTCGGACCGCCTCGACGCCCTTGCGCTGGTCGGCGTCCATGTCCAGCGGCTCGGCGACGATCACCGCCCGAAAGCGTCCGAGCCGGTCGGCGTCGAGCCGATAATCCAGCCAATCATCGCCCGCCACGACGACGGTGAAGGGGACGTTCCGCTCGACCAGCGCCGCGCACACCGGCTCGATGTTGCCGCCGCCCTTGCGACGCGCGGCGTTGTCGTACACCACCGCCACCGGCGCGACGGCGTCGTAGTCGTCCAGCAGCCGGGCATTTTGGCGGACGAACCGATAGAGCCAGGCGTACTCCTCGGTCGGGCCGTCATACCAGTGCGTGCCCTTCTCCTTCGTGTAGCACCATTGCCGGTGCGGGGCCATGAAGTTGTGTCCGAAGGCGTAGGACAATGCAATCCACGTCCGCACCAGGCACGGCCGCTTGTGCTCGGCCACGTAGGCCCAGTCCTGCCCGCTGGCGGTCGAGGTGACCGGCCGATCCAACCCGTCGGCCAACTTGTAGATGCTCACCGGATGCGTCGGCACCGCCAGACCCGCCGCCTGTTGCGAGACCTCGCAACAGAAGTAGCTCAGCTCGGGCGCGATCGCCAGGGACAGTGGGTCGCCGAGCCCGGAGTTGACCGCCAGCGCAAGCGGCTTGCCCCGGAGTTGCTCCGCGCGGCGGCGGTACTCGGCCACGTAGGCCGTGTCGGCCTTCACCTGGAAGTCGAGAAACTCGTCGGCCAAGGGCAGCGACGCCCGCCGCCGCTGGTAGTCTTCCGGCTTGACGCCCTTGGCCAGCAGGAACTGGCGGTAGTCGAACGCGGCGAGGTCCGTGATTCCCATCGCGGCGAGTTTCTCCTTCGGCGCGTGCTCGGCGAGGTAGCCGCGGAACGCGGCCGTGCAGTGGCGGCAGAAGCAGCCGGACAGCCAGGTGACCGTGCTGGCCGTGCCGGTGTAGTCGTCGATGTGTAGCCCGTCCGGCCCGGCTTTCATCCGCTCGACGAGGCGGCTTTCGAGAAACTGCCGATACAAGGGGCTGTTGGTGCAGAACCACCAGGCTTTCTGGCCCTTGTGCTCGTGGTCCCAGAGCCACGGGACGATGAACGGCTCGCCCGCGAAATTGCGGCACGCGGCGTCCATGAATTCCGGGCTGAAGTCGATCATGCCGGCGAACTCGGTTCGGAACCCGACGCTGGTCGCAAACAGCCGGACGCCTTGGCGATGCGCCGCCTCGATCCGTTCCGCCTGTGCCGACCCCGCCCAGCCGAGCACCGTGCAGCCGTAGGGCTCATACGCCGAGGGACTGTCGTACATGAAGACGACGTCCGAGCGTCGAATCGCCTGGGGCGTCTCGGCGCCGGGGACGACATCCGCCAGCAGAGCCGCCACCAGAAGCGTCAAGCCACGGCTGAGAATCTGTGCGTGCATCGTTCGTTCTCCTTTCTTGACTTCCGCGGCATTTTCGCGCCACACCGTTGACATTCGCAGTCGTTTCCGGTATCACGGGCCTCGGCGTGCAATGAGGATACACCGCCAACCCGGACCGCGTCAACCGATGGGACATCTGGAATAGCCATGAACGAGATGACGCCGCGGGAACGTCTGATGACGGCGCTTCGGGGCGGGGTGCCCGATCGCGTGCCTTGCAGCCTGGCGATCATGCGATGGGTGCGGTCGCACTACGGTTGCACCTGCCCTCGCCATCAACTCAAGATGGCCGCGGACTTCGATCTCGACTTGATCGTTCCATTCGGATCCTACACGTGGCAGTCGGTCAGCAACGACTACATCTACGCGCCCGGCGGGGGACACACGCATTCGCCGGTGGGCTTCTACGGCGATCTTGGCCGTGTGAACGTGACGATCCGCGTCGAGAATCGCGCGAGCGACGTCTTGTACCGCCGGACCTTCGAGACGCCCGACGGCAAGCTGACCGATGTGACGCAGTGGTCGCGCCCGGACACGGGCTACGGGGACGGCCCCAACCCGCACCGCGTCGAGCCGCTGGTCAAATCGCTCGACGACCTGGCGGCGCTCGGGCATCTCTACGCCGCTCCGCGCCGCGACATGCTCTCCGAGATACCGCTGGTGATCGACGAGGCGGGCGAGCGGGCGGTGGTGGCCGCGTACGACTGCACGCACGTCGGCGGCTGGGGCGTCGAATCCCTCGGCCCGGAGAATATGCTCATCGCCTCCGTGGCCGACCCCGGGCTGCTGGCCGGAGTCTGTCGCATCAGCCAGGACGCCCATTTACGCAACCTCCGGGCGATGCTTGGGCAGGGCTTGGAGGTGGTGTTCGATTCGTGGTTTCAGTGCGGGCCGTCCGTGGGGTGGTCGCCGGCGACCTTCCGCGGCGTGTTCCTACCCCTGATTCGCGAGACGGTCAACCTCGCGCATGAATTCAACGCGCTGTACATCTATCAGGACGACGGGCGCATGAGGGACATCATCCCCTTGCTGGTCGAGGCCGGCGTCGACGCGCTGAGCGGTCTTCAACCACCTTCGGTGGGCGACGTCGTGCTGCGGGAAGCGAAAGCCCAATGGGGCGAGCGGGTCGCGTTGGTCGGCGGGCTGGATCCGTGTTACAGTTTCGATCTCGGCTCGCCCGAAGCCGTTCGCGCGGCGGTCCAACAGGCGATTGCCGACGCGGCGTCCGGCGGCGGATACGTCCTTGCCACGGCGGAAGCCGTCGACCCGATCACGAGCGCCGAATGTCTCCACGCTGCCGTGCGGGCGGCGAAAGACTACGGTCGCTACGAGAACCTTGCCCGGTAGCTCAAGTTGCGCCGTTGCGCGAAGTGACCGAATCAGTCGTCCCAGGGGCTGGTTCGGGCTGGCTGGATGGGGACGGGGGCGAGTTGGGCGTCTTCCTCGGCGACGCGCTCGGGCTTGGCGATCCGCACCCGGTTCAATTCCCGCGCCACGCCCGGCAAATTCAGCACGAATACCAACAGTGCCGCCGCCGGAACCAGGATCAACAGCACCGGTGCATCCACCGGCAGCGCGCGGCGGGCGGCGACGTGCAAGAGGGTCCAGAACGGATTGGTGATATGCAGGAGCGTATAGCCCGCGTTGCGCAAGGTGGGGGACGTCATCTGAATTACCGCGGGCACGGCGCACGCGATCGTTAGGAGCATCGCCTGAATCAGCAGCGACGACAGGATCCCGACCCGCGAGAGCTTTCGGGCCAGCCGGATCAGCAGGAGCCCGACGCCGAGGAAGATCGTCACGTAGGCCATCCCGAGGACGCCGAAGGCCAGCGCCTTCGACACGCCGCCGCTTCCGAGCCGCGAGTTCCTAGCCCACTGGGGAAAGACTCCGTGGGCGATCGCCACCGGCAGGGCCAGGGCGAGCGTTCCGGTGAGCCCGGCCAGGGCGAACACGTACCCGGTGCCCGGTCCGGGGTTGAACCACGTCAGGAACACTCGGCCCAGGAAGCTCTGGGGCAGTTGGCGTCGGACCCGTTCGGACAATTCGGGCGACTCGCCGATCATCATCGCGCCCATGACGTACCAGTGGATGCCCAGCATCATCATGGTCACGATGACGATCTCCCACAGCCCGCGTTCGGTAACAAAGACCCAGCTCATCCACCCGACGCACAAGACGTGCTGCGCGAGCATGATCATCCGGAGCCGGGTCGAACGGTTGTCGCTGGCGAATGTGAGCTGGGCGGCGGCGGCATAGAACACCAGGGCGAAATAGCTCGCATAGCCGGTCAGAAACGCCGCGTTTCCCAGCCAGAAATAGATGTCGTTGAATTCGAACATGCTGTAGTCGAGGATTGCGAAAGCCAACGCGCAGCCGGCCCACAACGCCAGCAGCAATCCGATGACCACGATCACCGTAAGGATCACTTGCAGGTGCTTCTCGGACGTGAGCGTGCCGAGAAACAGCCCGATGACCGACAGCCCCAGCGATGCCAACACGGTGTAGCACAGCACCATCAGGATCGTCGGGAAGTCGATGCCGCGGAGCATGTAGGTGAACGCGAGGCAGGGCGAGATCGCCGAGAGATAGACGATCATCTGCAGCGCGGCGCTACCCAGCTTGCCGGCGACGATCTGCCGCGGGCCCAAGGTGGTGATCGAGAGCATCTCGTAGGTCCGCTCTTCCTGCTCGGCCGCCAGGCTCCGGAACGCCCCAAACGGCACGATCACCAAGAGCGGAAACGACAGGATCAGATAATACCCGTAGAACATCGACGGGCCGGAGGCGCTGTACTGGATCTCCGGCCCGATCATCGCCACGCCGCCGATCGACCAGAACCAGCCGCACAGCAACAACAGCGCGAAGGTCACGACGAACTGCCGGCTCTTGAGTGCCTGCCGGGTCTCCTTGACCAGGATCGGATTGAGCCGGTCGCCGAGGCGGACCAACTGGCGCTCGAAGGCTGCCCAAGCGCGAGCGCCGGCGGTCGCTTGCGGTTCGGCCGGCTCCCCCGCCGCCACGTCGATCGTGATTGCTTCGCTTTCGAGCGTCACTGCACGGTCCTACTAAAAAAGGGGACACCCATAACCGCCGTCGTGTCAAGGGCCCGGATATTTGGGATTTCCGAAGTAACGAAAACACGGGAACGGAGAGAGGCTAGCCGGGGGTCCAGGGGGCGGCAATGAGCACCCCTGGTCGGCGAA
>JAPLNP010000497.1 GCA_026401055.1 Planctomycetia bacterium | reverse complement strand
TTGCCCACTTGGCGGGTGCTGGCGGGCGCCTGAGCGCCGAAGGATTGCTGCGAACTGCTTCGCCCGGTCGTCCCGGATCGGGAGCCGCTCGAGGCACTCTGCGAGAGGCCGGCGCTGGTGAACCGGTTGGAGCCCGACCCGACGGATCGGCTGCCGAACATGCTCGACTGGGAACTGCTGGAACTGCTCCACTGTCCCCGGCCCGGCGAGCCCATTTCCAGGACCAGCACGGAAGCCAGTGCGACGGAGATGAAGAGTCTTCCCATGGCGTCAAGTCCTTTCCAAAGCGCCGAAGGACATTAGTTGTCGCCTTTCGCTCCGCGAAAGTAGCGCTCGTTCGCTCCAGCGAAAGGCTAAAGAACGCTACTTTCGCGGAGCGAAAGGCGACACTCGTCTTCGCGCCAATCCCAAGTTGCCGAAAGTGACATCGGCCCGGCTGGCGGCGGCGTGCAAGAATCCCCTCTTGGCAAGCCGAACCGTCGTGCCCCGCAATGCTTTGCTGATCCGAACAAACCTCCTATCCTCCGCCTCCTCCTCTTCTTCCTCCTCCTCCTCCGCCGCCCCCGCCCCGCCCTCCGTATCCACCCCCGCCTTGTTGACGGAAGAACTCCATGCGACGTTGGAATTCCGCCGCTCGCTGCTCGGGAGTTGCCGACTGATCGCCTTGCGGCGTCGGCGTGGCCGCGGCGCCGGGGGTGGCGCCGGGCGGGGCTGCCGACGCGCCCGACTGGGCCATGTTCCCGGTAATCGCCGACAGCGCCTGCCGGACCGTGGCGGGATTCGCCCGGTGAAGTGTCACCACCCGAACCGACTCGGTGTTCTTGATGGCCGCCTGGTCGAGTTGTTCGACGAGGTCCTTGACCTCTTCGAAGAGGTTGTCGGGGGCGACGACGACGAGGGAGTTGGTCCGCGTGTCGACGCCGACCGACATTTTTTGGACCTCTTCGGTCGCGCCGCCGCCTCGGCCGCCCCGCTGGCCGCCGCTTCCACCCCGCAACATCTGAATGAACTCTTGCGGAGACGGCGGCTGCTGGTTGCCCCCTCCGGCGGCCGATTTGACCATGCGGTCCTGGTAAACCTGGCTGACGATCTTCGAGACCTCTTCCGCCTGCGTGTTGAACACCGGGATCAACCGCGGCTTGGAGACGACCAGGACGTCCTCCGGGCTTTCCTTCTGGTCGAGGATCTTTAGCAGTTGCTCGATGGTGTCCAAGTCGGTGGAATTGGCCTGCACCACCAGGGCATTTAGCCGTGGGTCGGCGGTGATGCGAATCGAGCCGGTGGGATTGATCGTGCCGCCGCCGCCCATGCCCATGAGCGCGCCGACCAGATTTCCGCCGGTCTCGCCCATCGCCGCGCCCGCGATATCCTGAATCAGGCCGCCCCCTTGCCCGCCGCTGCTCCTGCTGGAGGTTGTCCCGCCGCCGAGGACCTGGTCGAGCGTCTCGGCGACCGACGCGGCCTTGGCGTGCTTCAGATAGAAGATCGTCAGTTCTGCGTTGCCGCTCATCGCGCCGCTGGCCAGCGCGTTGAACAACTGCTCGAACCGGTCGAGGGCCTTGGTGTCCTGCGAGGCGATCATGATCCCGCCCGGACCCTGCGACACGATGATGGGCGACGGCTCCCCGGGCACGGTGCCAGCGTCCGCTTTCGGCGCGGCGGCGGGTGCATCAGCTGGCTCGGGGTTCGCCTTGGCGCCGGGCTCGTTCTTTGGCTCTTCCTTGGGCGGGGACGGTTGCGCGTCGGCCACGAGCAGCACTTGGGCCCACTCGGCTCGCTGCGGCGGGGTCGCCACGGCCGACTTGTCCCGCTCCGGGGCCTTCGCCGGCGCCGCGGACTTGGGCGGCGCCGCGGGTGATGGCGGAGTTGCGGTTGGCGGCGGAGTTGCCGGGGCCGGCTCGGGCACCGTGCCGGGACGGATCAACCGCTCCATGATGCCCGCGTCGGCGCCCCCCGGCGCCGCGTTGGTGCCCGGCCGAAGCGTCGGAATCACCAACGACGGCGTCACCACCCGAATCTTGTTCGGGCTCATCGTCGGCCAGATCTCCTGGATCCGTTCCAGGGCCGAGCGCGCGTTCCGGCCGGACAGGGGCAGCATCCGCACGTTGCCGGACCCCGTTCGGCCGGCGGTGCCCGTCTCGCCCATCTTCTCGAGCATCGCGCGGATCTGGTCGACCTGCGACTTCGTTCCCCGGACCAAGAGCTGCCGCGTCGTCGGATCGGCGTCGACTTGCGGGGCCAGGCCGGTGGCGTCCTTCCCGCCGCCGAACAGCTTGGTGATCGACAGAACCGCCACCTGCGGGTCGATCGCGGTAAGCTGGATCACCTCGACGATCCGGGCGTTCTGCTGAAGCTGCTCGAGCGTCGCGCGGATCGTGGCGTGCTCCGCCGGCCGGGCCAACGCGATCAGGTGGCCCGACTTCTCGTCGATCGCCAGACGCACGCTCGGCTGTCCCTCCATCAGGGTCTGCATCACCTTGAGAACCGCCTGCGGGTCGGCCGAGACGATCGGATAAACCTGCAACTGCGGCGGCAGTCCGGCCAGACTCGACTCGCCGCCCGCGCCGGCGACGTCGATCACTTTGAGGATTTGCGTCACCCGGGCAAGCTTCTCCGGACGACCGCTGGCGAGGATCCGCCGGCCGGTCGGATCGGGCGAAAAACTGATCGACCCGTCGGCCGCGGCGCTCTTGTCCTCGGGAATGTCGAACAGCCGGCGAAGCACGGTCATCGCCTGCTCGGGCTGGGCGTATTTCAGGTCGAACGCCTTCAGATCCGCCGCGTTGAGCCCGTCGGGGTCCTCGATCCGCGCCAGCACGCGGCGGATCGTCCGCAGCCGCCCGGCCGTCTCGGTCACGAGAAGCTGACGGGACTTGGGCAACGTGACGACCGTTCCTTGCGGCCCGAGCAGTTTCTTCATCTCCGCTTCCGCGTCTTCGGCCGTCATTTTTTCGAGCGAGAAGAGCGCCCGCACCAACTCGAACTCGCCGCGACTGTCGAGATCCTCCGGGGTGACGGTCTCGACGAGGTTCGGCGGGATCCCGTCCTCGAGGTTCACGAGCATCAGCATCCGTTCGCGGCGCACGAGCGTGTAGCCCTTGGTCAACAAGACGCTGTTCAGGACGTCGATCATTTCGGCGGGCGTGTACTCGCGATCGTCGGTGTAGTTGAACGTGCCCTTGGGCGGCGCGTCCATCACCAGCGACAACCCGGCCTGCTTGGCGAACCAGTCGAGCACCTCGCCCCAGGGCTGAAAGCGGAAACTGAAGCGGAGCTTGTCGGGCAACTTGACCGGCTCCGCCGGCGCGGCTTCGGACTTAGCGACCGGGCTCTCGGCCGGCGGCGCGGCGGGCGGTTGCCCGGCGACCGGTTGCTCCGGCGCCTTTTCCGCCGGGGCTGCCGGGGCCGCTGGTGTCGCCGGAGGCTCGGCGGGCGTCGCGGCGGTCGGCGATGGGACCCCGGCCGGCGCCGCGCCCGGCGGCAATGCCGGCCGCGGAGGACCCTCGGCCGGCGCCGCGCCGGCCTTGCCCTCGCCCGCGACCACGCCCTCCAATGCCGTTCGCTGCGCGTCGTTCAAGACGGCGGCCATCGCGCGTTCCGACTCGGCGCGAATCACCTGGGCCGATTTCGCGTCGGCCTTGGCCAGCCGCTCGGTCCGCTCGCGGGCCAACTCGCCGATCTTGGTTTGTTGCTCGGGCGTCAGGTTCAATCGCTTGGCGACGTCCGCTTCGGTCGCGGCCTCCATTCCCCGGCGCCGCACGCGAATCCCTTCGAGCCGCGACCGCTGCTGGGGACTCAGTGCCGCCAGGGCCTTCGCCTCCGACTCGCGGCGGAAGGCGTCGAGTTGCTTCGTCCGCTCCTCCGGCGGAGCGTCCTTGAGCGACATCGCCAGTTCCAACGCCGCGTTCTCGCGCTGTTCGATCAGCCCCAGGAGCGTCTTCTTCTGCGTCTCGGTCAGGTCGATCCGCGGGCCGACCTCGTCTTCGACGGCCAGGGCCAAGACGCCCAAGAAATCATCGCGCTGGGCCAGCGCCGGCGACGCCCAGCCGGCGGCGATCACCAGCGCCGCGGCCAGCAGGCCATAACAGTGGCGAAACATGGTCACTCCACGTCGAACCTCGGTCTTTGCGCACCTCGGGCGCGAACCGCCCCCAATACTATATATCTAACCCCATCCTAGCGACCCGGTACCGGTGCTTCCAGAAGAATTCGGACAGAAACCCTACTCTGGGTGGCAGTAATAGACCATGCGAGGGGTAACTTCACAGAGGACCGTCGGGTTGACGCACCCGTGATTCCACCGGAGCCTCCGGAATCCGCCCGGCGTCCTCCGCGGCCGTTGCCCGAGAGACTTCCGCGCCATCCGACTCCGGCCCGCCCGTCGTCGTCGCGGCGACGATCCTCCGAGTGACGTAGGCAGAAAGCCCGAGCCCCGCAGCCACGGCGGAGGCGACGCCCATGCTCACCAGGATCAGCGGCAACATCGACTCTTCCCCGCCGGTCGCCGCCAGCGCCGCCAAGGGCAGGATGAGTGTCGCGATGCTTGCCGCGAACGTGACGGGGAATACGAGGGTCTGCAGTACGATCCGGTGCCACGGCCGGTGAATGCCCGCCTGGGACATCACGGTGACGCTCTTCCACCAGATCAGGCCACAGCAGATCCAGGCATAGAAGTCCAGCACGTAAACCGCCAGTGGACTCGCGGTGAGGAGACCCGTGTGGACCATCGCCGTGGCAGCTTGCACAAGGAAAGCCAGACAGAGAAAGTCGGCGATGGTGAATTGCGTCGGGCAACACCGCCCCTTGGCCGCCTGATGCAAGGGGCGGAAGACCCAGATCCCCAGGTGGATGATCATCAAGACCAGCATGGGGAAGATCATCAAACCGATTAACACGCGCACGTCTGCGTCGCTCCAGGACATCTGAAGATGTCCTTGAATCAAGGTATCCATTATTCCGGCAGAGGATCGCCGGTTTGCCGCCCGGCGTCCTCCGCGCCAGCCAACGTGACCTCGCCGACTTCCCCGGCGTCCGGTTCCCGCGCTTGCGCCGGCGCCGCGGCGGCGACCATCCGCCGGGTGAACCAGGCGGAGAACATCAGCCCACCGGCGGCGGCGAAACCGACGCCGACGACGATCAACGCAACGATCGAAGGGCCGTCGAGTGAGGCGAAAAAGGCAAACGGCAGGATCGGCGTCGCGATGCTCGCCACGACCGTCACGGGAAACACGACGGTCAGGAACACGATCCGGTGCCAGGGCCGGCGAATACCCGCCCGCGACATCACCTCGACGCTCTTCCACCAGATCAGCCCGCAGCAAATCCAAACGAAACCGTCCAGCCAATAGACGCCCGCGCCGTCAGCGAATGTCTTGGAGTGGATCAGCGCCGTGGGCGCCTGAACGATGAAAAACAGACAGAGAAAATCGACGACCGTGAATTGCGTCGGACAGCGCCGCCCTTTGGCCGCGTTGTCCAACGGGCGGAAGACCCAGATGCCGAGCCCGACGATGATCTCGACGAGCAGGGCGAACATGGCGAGCATGGCCAAGAAGATCGCCAGACCCAAGACTATTTTCACGTCAGCCGCCCTCCGAATCGCCCGGACGCATCGGCAATCTCGGACTCATCAATCCCCTCGCGTCGGCCCGCTGGTTAGGAGCTTGCCGTCGGCGCGGTGGCCGAGTTGCTGGTAGACCTTCGCGTCGACCGACTCGCTCAAGCCCCGGACCGCCCCGTCGCCAAACAGGAAGTTGACCACGCCCGGATGCGGAGAGCCGAACGGGCCGACCAACAGATCCGCGGCTTGGCGGGCGGGGTCGTTTTCCGGGATGCCGGCATCCAGGTTCGCGAACGGGGAACCGCCCGTGCCGCCGAAGCCTAATCCGGACTCCATCGGCGTGCTCGTGTTGCGCAGCGTCGCCCGCGTGCCCGACATCCAGCCCAGGTCGGCGTCGTCGACCAGTTTCTCGCCGACGAAGATCGTGTGGGTCAGGCCGTCGGTCACTTCGTCCAGGCGGATCCGGCTGTTGAGGAACATCACGCCGTGGTTGTTGGCGTCGATGGGGGCCTCGACGTCGTGGTGGCAGCCCGCGTAGTTCGAGACCGCCCGGACGCCGCGATCGCCGCCGGGGATGGCCGGCGGCTTCACGGGCGCAAGCGGTTCCGCTCCGGGCCCGACGGACCCCGCGGCGCCGGCGTCGCCTACCGGCATGCCCGACTCGTCGATGCCGGCCATGCCTCCCATCCCCATTCTGAGGCCCATGGCGCTCGAATCCAGCACCGACTGGGACGCGCTCGACGGGCAGATGAAGAGGCTGATGGGAATTTCGCGGACCGGGGCGTTCTTCGGGGCGTAGACGCCGGCCACCGGGTCGACGTGGGTGAACGTGACCTTCTCCTCGATGTACGGCAAGATCTGCACCATCCAGCCGAGGTGGTTGCCCTGCGGAAGGTTGCGGATCGGGCCGGTCGGGTTGATCGAGCCCGCCGGCAGGTGCTCGTGGGCGGACTCGTAGTTCTGCAAGGCGATGCCCAGTTGCGCCAAGTTGTTGACGCAGCTTGCCCGACGCGCCGCCTCCCGCGCGGCCTGGATGGCCGGCAGCAGCAGTGCAATCAAGATCCCGATGATCGCGATGACCACCAATAGCTCGACGAGGGTAAACGCCTGTTTCGTCTGTCTCATGGTTTATCTCCTGTTGAATTGGTGACGGTAACGATAACCCGCCGGCTTTCCCGTGCCCGGTGCTCCGGATCGTCGGGATAATCGGCCGTGACGCGGACTTCCCGGGTCTCGGGCCGGTCGGCCGGGATTTGGATTTCGATTCGGACCACGCCGGCGCTACCGCCCAGCGCGTCGGCCGGGACGTTCCACGTCTCGCCCGGGTACCGCGGATTGCCGCGAAGCCTCGCCGCCGCCCGCTCGATCGCCGAGTCGGCCAGCCAGCCGGCCTGCGCCCGCCACTCTTGCGCCCGGGACGCGCTGCGCCGCGCCACGCTCAGTCGGGCGACCGAGACCAACAGCGCCGACGCCACCGCCAGGCAAACGATCGCGATCACCAGCGCCACGCCCCGGCATGGACGACCGGGTGGCATGGGCAGCTTGCTGCCCTTGTTCGACACCGGCTGACAAGCGGCCAGTGGCACACGGCGGGGATCGACGGGCTCGTTCATGTCAGTCTCCCATGACGCGTGCGTTGGTGATCGTGACGTCCCGGACATATTGCGGCCCGGACGCCACCGTGACGACCTCGCCTTTCGACCCGTGCCGCAGGAGGTTGCTGAGGATCGAGTCGGACAGCGAGCCGCCGATGAGAATCGTGTGGGTCGACTTGCTGGTCACGTTGCTGACCATAATCCGTGAGGTATCGCCCAGCGGCGCCGCGCCTCCGCCGTAGCCGCTGTCTCCGATCTTCACGGCGGCTCTGCACCGCACGTCGTCGGGCGACGTGTCGATCAGTCCGTCGAGCAGAATATCGTGCATGCGGACTCCGGACGTGTTCAAGAGCCTGACGATGTGATGGCCGCCGCGGCAGTAGCCGATGATGTTTCGCAGAATGACGTGCCGGATGTCGTCCCGTCCCCCGCCCCGGTCGGCCGCGGAACTGACCATGGTCGACGTCGTGCCGCCGGCGCCGGCGGCGCTGTCGGCGCTTGGAATGGCGGTCAGGGCCACCAGGTCGTCGCCGGTGTAGCCCGTGACGTTCTCGATCAGGATCTCGTGGCATCCCAAGCGCAGATCGATTCCGTCCTGGTTGAGGATCGTCTGCCGGGCGCCGTCGATCATCTTGAATCCGCTCGACGCGAAATCGAGGTCCCGCAACCGGCCGTGGGCACAGCGTTCCAGCGAAATCGCCCAGCAGTGTGAGTCCTGGATGGCAAGGTTCTCGATGCTGAAACCCTCGACGAAGGCCAGCAGGATCCCGATGTTCCGCCAGTCGCCGGTCTGGCTTTGCCCGGCGACCCCCGCGTCGGTTCCGTAGGTCTTGTCGCCGATCGTCTTGCCGCTATCGCCGGTGGCGCGGGGATGATCGGCGCCCTCGAGCACGACGCGACCGATGCCGCGGACATGGACGTTTTGCATCGGCTTGATGTCGGTGATCCCCAAGCCGCAGTTCGCGCCGCGAATGAAGTTGTCGCGGCATCGGTCGGAGAGTTTGATGTGGCAGTTGTCCAGTTCCAGCGTCGTGTCGCTTTGCACCAGGATGGCGGAATCGAGCAGCCAAATGTCCCGCCGCTGGGCGTCCCGGACGTTGACTCGCGGAATGACCACGCGACAGCCGGCAGCCGCCGCGGCCTCGATCGCCCGGTTGATCCGCTCGACGTCGGTACCCTCAAAGTCGTTGGGGGTGATAAACCGCGGCGGCGATTCGGCCTTGGCCGCCGAGGGCGCGGCAGCCATGGCGACCGACCAACTCATCCAACACGCCGCCGTCAACGCCAGAATCGCCTTCCACCAAACGACCCGGGGTGGCACGGGCCTGAGCCCTAGGCGAAGGGCGTGGCAGACCGTGGCGATGACTCGTCCACGCCCTTTCAGGGCGTGCCACCCGACCGATCTTGCTTTCATCTCACCGGGCCTCCTTGGACTTCTCGAAGCGATGGTCGGCCGCCAGCCGGGCTTCAACCCGGACGGCCCGGCCGGGCGCCGTGGGCAGCTTACCGCCCGTGCTCGGCGCCCGCGAAACCGTCGACAGCACGACCATGTTCGCCTTGCCGACCGGCATCATCTCGACGGACACCGCGGTCTCGCCGGGCAGCGCGAACGACTCCTGGCTCTCGAGCGTCTCGCCGGCGAGAACCGTCCGCGCCAGAGAGCCGGACTCGACGCGATACGTCGCCGCGCGGCCCGAGCCGAGGTCGAACGTCCACTCGACCGGATTGCCGTCCTTCGCCGGGCCGGCGCGAAACGCCGTCGCCGCGTGGATGTCCCGGCGGAAAGCGTCGGCCAACCGGGCGACCGAATTCTGCTCTTCCAGATCGCTTCTGGCCACCCCGCTGGCACGCAAGAGCGTCTGGATCAGGCCGATCGCGATCGCCAACATCACGGAGGACACCGCCAGCACGGCCAACAATTCGATCAGGGTGATTCCACG
>JAPLNP010000277.1 GCA_026401055.1 Planctomycetia bacterium | reverse complement strand
CGATACCGGCGGATGCTATTGGTTCTCGCGGGGCTGAGCGTGTTGGGGGTGATCGTGAGTCTGGCGATCCGCCCGTGGTGGCACGGCTGGCTGGCCGGTGCCGCGCCGGACGTGCTTTTCGGGCCGCTGGACACCGCCGGCGCGGCCAACGACCTCTTGGGCGGATTCATCCAGACCGCGGTGGCGTGCGCGGCCGGCTGGTGGCTGCTTGGGACCGGCGGATCAACAACTGTCGCATTGTCGCCTTTCGCTCCGCGAAAGTGGCGGTCTTGCGCGGCGCGAAAGGCGACACTCGTCTCCGCGCCAATCCATGGGCGTGGCACGGTGAGACTCCGCTGGGCGCCGGCGGCGATGCTCGCCCTGGCGGCCGTGGACCTGGGCGTGGCCAACGGCTGGATGGTCGCGACCGCGCCGGCCGACGAGTGGCGTAAGCCGTCGCACTACGCCGAGGCGATTCGGCGCGACCGTGCCCGGCGCGGCGAGACCGGGGAGTTTCGTGTCTGGCGAGCGCCGACCTGGATGCCCCCGGCGTGGAAAACGCACGGCTCGGCGAACCGACTGGCCGAGGAGATGAGTTGGGAGCGGGACACTCTTTTTGCGAAGTACAACCTCCGCGAGCGGATCGCCGTGGCCGAGGTCTACGGCACGATGATGCCCCAGGCCTATCGCGAGTTCCTCCAGCGCTCCGATCGCGTCACCCTGATGCGAACGGTCGGGGCCACCTACGCGATTCTGCCCGCCGGCGACACGCTTCCCGGCGGCGAGCTGATCGCCACCGACGTCGACGACGCCGTGCTGTGGTATTTGCCGCCGTAAGATTCCGTGCTTGCGTTGTCTTCCGCCGCCTCGTGTGTCATAATCATCCGCAGGCACACGGGGCGTCCATAAACCGCGAAGGTGGTCTCATGTTGCACAAAGTGTTGATTCTGACGGCCTTGTTGGCGGCGGTTCTCGCGACGAGCGTCGCCGCGGCGGAGAATACGGATTGGCTCCGGGACGCCAAGTTCGGCGTGATGACGCATTACCTCGGCGCCCCGCCCAGCTCCGACGGCGGAGCCGAACTGACTGCCGAGAAATGGAACGCCCAGGTCGATGCGTTCGACGTGCCGGGCCTGGTCCGGCAGATCGCCTCGACTGGGGCGAAGTACCACCTGTTTACGCTCGGTCAGAACTCGGGCCATTACTGCTCGCCCAACGCGACGTACGATCGCTACGTGGGCATCCGGCCGAGCAAATGCTCGCGGCGCGACCTGGTGGCCGAACTGGCCGGGGCCCTGCGTCCGCACGGCATCCGGCTGATGGTCTACCTGCCCAGCGGGGCGCCGGCGGCCGATCCGGTGGCCGTCGAGCGGCTCGGGTGGCGCTGGGGTCGCAAGGACGGCTGGCCGCGCGGGGGCGACCTTACCCACGAACGGCTGGCCGACTTCCAGCGCCGCTGGGAGGCGATCGTCCGCGAGTGGTCGTTGCGTTGGGGCAAGGACGTCGCCGGCTGGTGGATCGACGGCTGCTACTTCGCCGACGACATGTACCGCGCGGACGAGGAGCCCAACTTCGCCAGCTTCGCCGCCGCCCTGAAGGCCGGCAATCCCGAGGCCATCGTCGCCTTCAACCCCGGCGTCGAAGCGCCCGTCATCTGCCACACCCCGTTCGAGGACTACACCGCCGGCGAGATGAACCTGGACCAGATGGCCCGGGCGGTCGCGACGTGTCCCGGGCGGTGGGTCGAGCGCGACGGCCGCCGCGCGCAGTACCACATCCTCACGTTCCTGGGCGCGACCTGGTGCGGCGGCGAGAAGCCCCAATTGCCCGACGCCGCCGTCATCGACTACGTCCGTCGCGTCAACGCCAAGGGCGGCGCGATCACGTTCGACGTTCCGATCCAGACCAGCGGGCTGATCCCCCAGCCGTTCGTCGACCAACTCCGGGCGATCGGCCAGGCGAAATAGCGGCAGGTGGTCACCGGCCACTCACCGCCGGGCCTAAGGATCGGCGCGAAAACGAGTGTCGCCTTTCGCTCCGCGAAAGAACGCCGCTTTCGCGGAGCGAAAGGCGACAATGCGACAGCTATTGATTCGCCGCGCCTACGCGCTCCGGGCGGAGGAACCGGCCAGACGGTAGTCGGACTCCGGCGGGGGCAACGTGGTCATCGGGTCCAGAAGGTCGGACAGCCGGGAGGAACACGTCGATTCCTGAAGTTTGCGCATCGCGTTGGCCTCGATCTGCCGGGCACGCTCCCGGGTCACCCGGAACGTCTCGCCCACGCTCTTGAGCGAATGTTCCGAACCGTCGGCCAGGCCGAAACGCATGCGGATGATCTCGCGCTCGCGATGCGGCAGATCGTCGAGCGCGGCGGTGATCCGCGATTGCAGCAGGCGATGATGCGCCTCGCCCCACGGATCGCGCTCGCGATAGTCTTCGAGCGAGTCGGACAGTTGCGTCCGCTGGCGATCGTCGACCGGCTCGTCGAGCGAACGCGGCTGGCTGCCCATTCGCAGCGCGACGCGGGTCTTCTCGACCGGCAGCCCCACGGCGGCGGCAGTTTCCTCCAGCCGCGGCTCTCGGCCGTGCTGTTGCAGCAGCGATTCGGTCGCCTTGCGGACCCGACTCATGCGGTCGACCATGTGGGCGGGCAGGCGGATCGTCCGGCTCTGGTCGGCGATCGCCCGGGTGATCGCCTGGCGAATCCACCAGGTCGCGTAGGTCGAGAATTTGAACCCGCGCGTGTGGTCGAACTTGTCGGCGGCCAGCATCAACCCGGTGTTTCCCTCCTGGATCAAGTCGAGGAAGCTCATGCCGTGCTTGCGGTAGCGCTTGGCGATCGACACGACCAGCCGCAGGTTGCCGGCCACCAGAACCCGGCACGCGGCGGCGTGCTTCTCGCGCCAGCGGTCGGCCCGGGCAAGGCGGCGGCGCAGCGTCGAGGGACTTTCCAGCGTGAGCCCCATCAGGCGACGGAGTTCTTCGCGCCGCTGGGCGATCAGGCCGTCGTGGTCCGGCTGGTTGCCGAGCGAGCGCAGTTCCTCGTCGAGTCGATTCATCCGCTCGGAGATCTTGGTCGCCCGTTCGACCATCGCTTTGAGCCACGACATGCGGGGGCTGACTTCCTCGATGAGCTTGACGGCCTTGGCCCGGCGGGTGACGATTCGCCGCCACGCCTGGCGCCGCGAGGCGGACGGCGAGCGTTCGACGACGGCGGCGAAATCCTGGCGGTTTTCGGCCAGCAGATGTCGGAGAGTTTCGAGGTTGACCAGGAGTCGTTTGCGGATGCGGCGTTTTTTCGCCACGTTGCCCAAGGCCACTTCGATTGCGCCGTCGAGCCGCGTATGGCCGTCGAGGACTTCCTGGAACAGGCTGGCGACGGCCTCGAGCACGTGGTCGGAGCCGAGCATGTGGCGTCGGAGTTGGGTTCGCGCGGCCTCGACCCGCTTGGCCGCGCGAATCTCTTCTTTCCTGCTCAACAGAGGAATATCGCCCATTTGTCGCAGGTAGATCTCGACCGCGTCGGTATCGTGCTTATCCATCGACGGAACGCTTTCTTTTCGGGTTTGAGAGAGGAAGCGGCGCGCCGGTCGGCCGGGGGGCGCAACCGCGCCCCCCGTGGAGAACTCGTGCCGGCCGACATGGGAGAGAACGCGCTAATGCTTCTTGGGTAGAAAGGAGACTGCCCGCTTACGAATTTGTTGCCGTGACGAGCGTCGATCTTGCTCGAAAACCCGGATTTTTCGGAAAACGACGTGGCAAGAGATGGGAGGCCCCCTGAGCGGTCTACAAGGCCCACCATCGCGTGTGGGGGTGAGCCGAGCAAACCGTGGTCCCGGTGGGCCTCGGCCGCAGTCCGACCTGGTTCTTGCCGAGAGAGGTTTGCGAGGCCCAGCGATTCTCAGCGGCCTCGACCCACCCTACGGGGTGGGGAAAGACGTCCGGACGAGGCGGCGGACCTCGTCGAGCCACGCCTGACGCTGTTGGGGCATGCTCATCACGATCGACTCGAAGTTGCGGCGGCAGAACCGCTCGCCCGAGATGCCGCACAGCGCGAATATGCAGTTCTTCCAGAGGTTCTCCAGGGGATCGCCGTAGGCAGACAGCTCCACGTCGCGGGGCGTGTTCGAGGTGGTCAGCACCAGCGCCGTCTTCCCGGCCAGTTCGCCGACGGGCCCGCTCTCGGTGAACCGATAAATGGCTCCCTGGCGAAAGACACGGTCGATCCAACCCTTGAGGATCGCCGGCGGCTGCCCCCACCAGTTCGGGTGGATAATGACAATGCCATCGCAAGCAAGCAACTCCCGGATGTGCCCCCTGACCACGGCACAGCCGGGCTCGTTGGCGTCGATCTCCTCCTGAGTCAGAATCGGGTCGAACCGCTCGGCGTAAAGGTCATGGAACACGATGTCGTGCCCATCCTCGGCAAGCTGCTCCACCGCCGTCGCGGCAATCGCATGGCAGAAGCTCCCCCGCCTCTGGTGACCGATCACAACCACGATCTTCATGACAACGCTCGCGTAAGTGAAGTAGACAAGATTGACAAGATGAACACGATGGAAACAGAATCTTGTGAATTCGGTAAATCGTGTCCGATTGAAAGTCTGTCACGAAAACCCTGTCCTACCGGACAAAGCCGAGGCCTTGCTCGACGACGGGGAACGAGTCGGTGATTTCGGCCGGGATTCGGGTCGGCTCGCCGGTGGCGTAGCGGACGAAAGCCCATTTCGTCTCGGCGGTTGCCAATAGCGTCTCGCCTTGGTCGTCCTCGCGGAGGATGTAGTATCGGCGGACGGAGGTGACGCGCCGCATCGTTGCCACCCAGGTGCGCACGACG